>JALEPZ010000086.1 GCA_022767125.1 Phocaeicola plebeius | reverse complement strand
ATAGTTGGCAGAAAAGTAGTACTTCATCTTCTCGCTACCGCCCGTTACACTCAGCGTGTGCTCCTGCGAGAATGAGTTACCGAAATGTTCCTTCAACCAGTCGGTATTGCCCACGGGTAGAATATCAGTAGAATCCCATACCTCCCAACGATTGTTGGTGTTCTTGAACATCGTCTGTGCATTGGGGTTGGACTGGGCATCCTTGATCTGCTGTAGCTTGCTGTCGGAGAACCAGATACCGGCACCCGAATTCACCTGGGCAGTGTTCATGTAGTTGGCCCATGTGTAGGAATCCATCATCTCGGGCATGTTCAGCGGAGAGTTGAAGCGGAAGCTGTTGTTGTAGTTGATGGAGGTCTTGCCTTCCTTACCGCTCTTGGTCGTCACCAAGATGACACCACCCGCTGCACGCGAACCATAGATAGAGGATGCAGACGCATCTTTCAATACAGAAATGTTGTCGATATCCTGCGGGTTCAAGGCATTCAGGTCGCCTTCCATGCCGTCAATCAGCACCAAGGGAGTAACCGAAGAGCCGGCACCGATGGTACCTGTACCACGGATATTGAAGCTCTTGTTAGAGTTCAAGGCGCCACCTCCCGAACCGGTCGAGAAGTTCATACCGGCCACTGCACCTTGCAGGGCATCCACTACCGAGTTGACAGGGCGGGCAGAGATGGCTTTCGAATCGACGGTAGATACCGCACCGGTCAGGTTCACCTTCTTCTGGGTACCGAAGCCGACGACAACCACTTCTTCCAAGGTCTGGGTATCGTCCTTCAGCGTCACGTGAATGGGCTGTCCGTTCCACACCACTTCCTGGGTGATATAACCGACGAATGAAATCTGAATGACATCACCTTTCTTCACATTGGAGAGACTGAAGTCTCCGTCCAGTCCTGTAATGGTACCGTTCGTGGTTCCCTTGACGACAACGGATGCACCAATGATGGTTTCACCTGTAGAATCGAGTACCACACCTGTACAAGTACCGTTCTGCTGGGCAATCATTGCCCCAGAAGCTGGAATCGGCGATGCTGCATACGCACTGCCTGCGGCCATTGCTGACAGAAGCAACAAGAAGGCCCCTACTGGTCTTGATTTCTTTAGCATAATTCTTAAGGTTTACGTCCTAAGTTCCTGAAGAACTTAGGACAATGTTTAAAACAGTATTAGTTTGTTGAGGCAAATTTAGAGACAATTTTCAACGCAACAAGCGAAACCAATAGGGTATTTATGTCAAAAATAAGTACAATAACATTCATTTTGTAAGTTTCAATAGGTGGAGACTTACAAAATGAAAGAACTCATATAATCACATTACCAATAAGGGTATTCATCTTACGGCTGTAAGGGGTGAGTAACCTTTCGCCAGTAAGGTTACTCACCTTATCGACAATGAAGCTAGCTGGCTATGGCAACGCAGCAAGCCATGATGCTTATCCCCACTAAGTTCTTCAGGAACTGAAACTGTTACCATTTCCCCTCCGTTTTCCCAAGGAGCAGACTGCAACCGATATAAAAGAAAAAAGAAGGGTGTGTCAACACTCAGTGGGATCAGCACTGCTATTGTTGACACATGCCCTTCTTTTACTCAAGCTGGCATCATCACCGCTTCAGATTCGGATTCTTCTCTACCTCCGTGTCCGGATAGGGCAGATAGATGCTCTCATCTCCGGCCCAAGTACTCCTGACGACCGGCACACTCTCGGAAGCCATGATGCCCGGTACGATTTCTACCGGCTGGTTGGCAACACGGTAGTCGAAGTTCTTCTTCAACTCGTTCATACGGAACTCGTCCGAACGGCGGGTGACCATCGCTACCCAGTAGCCTGCCACTTCCCAACCATGCTCGATATAGCAGGCTTCTGCCAGCTGGTCGGCGGTCATGGCATCGATGCTGACCGTAGTGCCATCGCCCAGCGTCACGTTTTCATAGTCGGTCACTGCACGGCGGCGCACCTGTTTCAAGTATTGCTTAGCTGCGGACAGGTCTCCTCCGGAACGGGCCGCACTCTCTGCATACCACAACAATACTTCGGAATAGCGGATGCAACGGGCACGGTGGCCGTTGGTCATGCCCCGGTAATTGCGCTGCAGGTAGTTGTAGGGCTGCGCCAGCTCCTTGCCGGACTCGTCGCAGTTGGTCGTGAAGGTGCAGAACATGGGATGGTAGGCCGCCACTATCTTCTCGCCATTGCCGTCGAGTTCCCACCAATCGACCACCTTGACAATATTGCCGTCGCCGTCTTCAAAGGTTACCTTCGGGGCATAGACGGCATCCTTGCGCGGCCCTTCGGGATAGCGTTTCCAGAAAGCAATTTCACCCCAGGCATCGCCCCAACCACCGTCGCCCAGTCCTTCGAACCGACAGCAGGAAGTAAATTCCGAGTCGTGGTTCCAACTGCCGTTCATGGGCGAATTGTTGATGCCCAACACGGTGGCTTTGGTGTAGTTGTGCCCCATGGAATAGACATGGCTCCAGTCGTCTTCCAGATAGAAGCCGTACTCGCCGTTCTTGTCAATGACTTCTTTGGCTTTGGCCGCCGCCTTGGCATAGTATTCCGTACCTTTGTTCAGCGGATAGCCTGCCATCGACATGTAAACGGCCGACAAAGTAGCCTGCACTGCCTGACGGGTCACATAGTTGTCCGTTCCGTTTACCTGCCGGGGCGTGATACTGTAACTGGTGGGCAACATACCTTCCGCGGTGGTCAGGTCGTCCACGATCAGCTGGTAGATTTCCTCGACCGGAGAGAGCTGCACATCGGCGGCGGTCACATCGGCAGAAGTGATTTTCGGCAGCGGACCGAAGATGCGAACCAAGTAATAGTAACCATAGGCCCGCCAGAAGTGTGCCTGTCCCAACGCTATGTTCACTTCTTCCTGCGACACAGGTGTGGAACCGGCATTGGCAAGAATCAGGTTGGCGGCTTTGATCATGTTGTAATTCATGTTCCAGGCATCGCGCACGCCCTTGTTGTTGCTGGTAGCGCTGAACACATCGAGCTCGGCACATGCCTGTTTGTTCGAACCGGGATTGGCGGTGATGTCGTCGCCCTGCCATTGCGGATAAAGCATATTGGTATAGATCTGTGTCTGCTGCACTTTCTCGTAGAGCGCATAGACACTGGCGTCAAGGGCATCCTGCGAAATGAAGAAATTGTCGGGAGTGAGCTGTCCCTTCGGTTCTTCGGTCAGAAAGTCACTGCAGGAAACGGCAAATAAGGAGGCTGTCAACAAGCAACCCATTACTATCATTGTTTTCATATCGTTTCGTTTTTAGTCAAGGTTGATACGTTTAGAAATTCATGCGTACGCCTACCGTTATGGTACGAGGATTAGGATAGGCACCCATATCCAGACCATTGTCGCGGTCAACGTTGTTGGCACTAAAAGAAGCTCCGGCAGGGTCGATGCCCTTGTAGCCGGTAATGGTGAAGAGGTTCTGGGCGGAGAGCGACAGACGGACATCGGCAAACTTCATCCTGCTACGCGGAAACGTATAGGCGATGCTAATGTTCTCGCAACGGAAGTAGTCGGCATCTTCCAGCCACTTGTCGGAGTTGCCGTAGTTCTTGGTCGGTGCGCCGAGGGTGGGCATGGTGGTTCCCACGTTGGCCAGATAATCCTTGTCGGTGACGAACATAGAGGCTCCCACCATCGTATTCATGGCGAAACGGACCATATTCAGTCGCTGCGCTCCGAAAGCGGCATTGCAGAAGATGTTGAAGTCCCAGTTCTTGTAGGTCAACGTGTTGTTCCAGCCCAACGTAAAATCGGGATTGGACTTGCCGATGACAGCACGGTCATCGCCCGATGGCGTGGTGGTGGTTCCTCCGTCCTTCGTGTAGTAGGCATCCACCCATTGTCCGGCATCGTTCTTCACCAGTCCTGCCCAGCGATAGCCGTAGAAGGTACCGATGGCTTCGCCTTCCTTTACGATGGTACAGGCTTCGATGGTGCCCGGAGAAGGAGATACACCGTACAGAATCGGGTCGTCCGACAACAGCTTGGTCACCTTGTTCTTCAGGTAACTGCCGTTCAGGGTGGTGGTCCACTGGAAGTTCCGGTTCTGGAACAGACGGGCCGACAGGGTGACATCGAATCCCTTGTTGCTCACCTCACCGGCATTCACCCAATACGTGGTGCCGCCCAAGTAGTTGGGAGCTGACTTCTGCAGCAACGCATCAGAGGTTTTCTTGGAGAAATAGTCCACACTCAGTTGCAGACGGTTCTCGAAGAAGCCCATGTCCAGTCCGAAGTCGAACTGTTTCACCTTTTCCCAGGTCAGGTCGGGCGTGGCAAGACCGCTGGCCCAGTAGCCGGTGTAGTTCGTGGTGGTGCCCATATTAAAAGATGTGGTGTCCATATTGCCCAAAGTAGAATAAGGGGCAATGTCCTGGTTACCGATGATACCGTAGCTGGCACGTATCTTCAGGTCGCTCACGGCAGGCTTCACTGCTTCGAAGAACGATTCGTTGGACACCGTCCAGGCAGCGGCGACAGAGGGGAAATAGCCCCACTTCTTGTTGGTGAAGCGAGAACTACCGTCGGCACGGAATGTTCCGGTCAGCATATAGCGGTCGGCATAGTTATACATCACGCGGGCTACTCCCGACAGCATGGTCCATTTGCTAAAGCTGTTGTTGGCGTCGCGGGTCTTGGCGTTCGCTACGTTCCAGTAGCCTACCTGCTCGGCTGCCAGATTACGGCCTGAAATGCTCATGCCCCTTGTCTCCGAAGAAGTGGCTTCCCATACACCGGTGGCCGTCAGCGAATGCTCGTTCCACTTGTGAACATACGTTAGGTTGTTGGTGGTCTGGAGCAGCAGCTTGTAGGTATCGGAGTTGCCCATCGTGCTCTCGCCTCCACGGGCAGTCTTCGACGAGCCGAACGAATATCCTTTATAGTCGGAATAGTCGATACCGTTGGTCGTGGTAAAGGTCAGGCCGTCGGCCAAATTGAACTTCAGATCTACATGTCCGGTCACTACACTGTTCTTCCGGTCATTCTGGTTGGCATGCAACAGACCGTAAGGATTGGCCTGGATATTATTATAGGAATCGGTATTGTAAGCCCCTTGCTCGTTGTACATCTCCATGGTAGGCGAATAGTTCAGTCCGATCCACAGCGGGTTCGACTGGTTCTGGTTGAACCCGGCACCGGAGCTGTTGGTCTGCGAAAGATTCACGTCGGCGGTCAGCTCCAGCCACGTGTAGAGCCGGGTGTGCAGGTTCGCCTTCACGGCAAAGCGCTCCGACTCGGTGTCGGTGATGACTCCACGCTGGTTCATGTAGTTGCCGGAGAAATAGACCTGTGTGTCCTCACTACCCTTCGATACGGCCAGCTTGTAGTTCTGCACCATCCCTGTGCGCAGCAACTGGTCCATCCAGTCAATGCCGGGTTTCACCCCACTGATATAGTCAGCCATGGCCGCTTTGGTAGAAGGGTTATAGTCGGCCAGAGCCTGTGCGTATTCGCGGGTACCCATCACTTCGGGAATGCTATAGGCTGTGGAAAAACCCAACGAAGCGTCGAGGGTTACCTGGGTACGCCCGGCCACTCCGGTCTTGGTGGTGACCAACACGACACCATTGGCGCCACGGGCTCCATAGATGGCCGTAGAGGAAGCGTCTTTCAGCACCTGCATACTTTGGATATCTTCGGGATTGATGTCTTCCAGTCCGCTTTCACGGACAATACCATCCACCACATACAGCGGGTCGTTCGACTTGCTGACAGAGCTGGAACCACGTACACGGATCTTCATGGCACCGCCCGGCACACCACTCGACATGACGGACACTCCGGACACGCGTCCCTGCAAGGCATCTTCCACCCGGGCTACCGGTTGATCCTTGAAACTTTTATTGTCCATCACAGCCACCGACCCCGCCAGATCGGCCTTCCGCACGGCACCATAGCCAATCACCACAATCTCATCCAACGCCTCTGTATCTTCCTGGAGGGTGATGGTCAGGAAGCGCTGGGCCTGAGCGACCACTTCTACGCTCTTATAGCCGATGTAGGAAAAGACGAGGGTGGAGTTCTCCGTCACCATGAGTTCGAAATCGCCGTCCATTCCTGTGACTGCTCCATTGTGGACAGCCCCTTTCTCGAACACATTCACGCCGATCAGCGGCTCTCCATGGACATCGATGACGCGACCTTTCACCTTTACTTTTTTCTGTTGCTGTACTTCATAAGCGGAAGCAGCATTGACAGCGACTGCCGGAACGGCGAACATTTCTCCGCCTACTGCGAGACACACGACGGGTACCAGCCAGCGGATACCCATAAAAAGCCCTTGCTTTTGTTCATTCATTTTTTTCATAAGTCATCAATTTAGGTTTAAACTACTTCTATATTATAGTATTTTTGTGTATCTTCCTAAAAAGAGAGCTTCGCTCTTTGCATGGCGAATATAGCTAAAAGCAAGGGCACTTGTTTATAAATTCATCTATAATACTTTCAAATTTCACCAAATCGAAAGTTCTGTCAGTTTTATCTATCCATTTTTGATAATTCATGCGCAGAGCGGCCCACCCTCCGGCCGTCTCCGGGCATTCCAAGGACAGCTGTACTACCTTTTCTGCTGGAAAAAGTCTTTCATCAGGGCAGCACATTCGTCGGCCAGTACCCCCTGGGTCACTACGGTCTTGGGATGCAAGGCTAAGGGGGAGAGGCACCGATAGCCGCGTTTTTCATCGGTCGTGCCAAAGACCAGTCGGGACACCTGCGACCAGGCTATGGCACCGGCACACATCACGCAAGGTTCCACGGTTACGTAGAGCGTACAATTGGTCAGGTACTTGGCCCCCAACGCATTGGAAGCCGCTGTGATGGCCTGCATTTCGGCATGCGCCGTCACATCGTGCAAGGTTTCTGTCAGATTGTGGGCACGGGCAATGATGTGGTCACGACAGACCACTATCGCCCCTACCGGTACTTCGCCCTCTTGATAGGCCCTGAGGGCCTCCTTCAAGGCTTGCTTCATATAAAATGTATCGTCAGCCATCGTTACCTCCTCATATCATGTTCCTTGAAAAGCATGGGATAGTCATCTTCCATATTCTGGTGAATAAAAGACAAAATGGTTTCACGGAACCAGCGCGCCTTGTTCTTAATCTGGTATTTCTGGAGATACCGGTCAACAATTTGCACTTCTTCCTCACTCATCAGACATACCAGCCGCTGCTTGCGCGGAGGGACTGACGAGGGTACTTTCTTGCGTTTTTTTCCGTTGTTTATCATAAGTATCTGCAAATTTAGTCGTAATTTTGCAAAAACACAAGAAAATGGCATCACATAATCGTTTAGGACAAGAAGGAGAAGCGGCTGCCGCCTGTTTTCTGGAACAGAAGGGGTATGTCATCCGTCACCGCAACTGGCGTTCAGGCCACAAGGAACTGGACATCGTGGCAACCGACGGCCACACACTGATAGTGGCAGAGGTCAAGACACGGTGTGACGATCGTTTCGGAACCCCCGAAGCGGCGGTAGACAACCGGAAAATCCGCCGGATTGTCGCCTCCACCGATGCATACCTGCGCCTGTTCGAGATAGACCTGCCGGTACGATTCGACATTGTATCGGTAGTGGGCAGCGAACCGCCGTTCCGCATCGAACACATTGAAGAGGCCTTCCTGCCGCCGATCTGGTAGATGCCCGTAGCGTTTTCCTCTCCTCCATGAACAAGAACTCCAAAAAGAAAAGACTATGGACATAGAAACCATCCGGGAATATTGCCTCCGCAAAAAAGCCGCCAACGAGAGTTTCCCTTTCGACGAAACGACACTGGTCTTCAAGGTAGTGGACCGCATGTTTGCGGTGGTAGATTTAGAGTTGCCCGACCACGTTGTCGTGAAATGCCAGCCCGAATATGCCGTGGAACTGCGCGACCGCTACCACGGCATCGAAGGTGCCTTCCACTTCAACAAGAAATATTGGAACCAAGTAGCACTGACGGACGATGTTCCCGACCCGCTCATCCTACAACTCATCGACCATTCCTACGACGAAGTGCTCAAGAAATTCACCCGCAAACAGAAGGAGGCTTACCATGACTTACCCTAAACCTCTTTTCATTGCCCGGACAGCTTCCACCAACTCGTTCCTCGACGAACTGTGCAACCGGCAGGCACTGCCCGAACTGACCTGTATCTATACCGCCTTCCAAAGTGCCGGGCGCGGACAGCGGGGCAATTCCTGGGAATCGGAGGACGGCAAAAACCTGCTGTTCAGCTTTGTCCTCTTCCCCCACTTCCTACAGGTACACCACCAGTTTCTCTTATCGGAAATCACCGCCCTCGCCTTGCAGGAAGCCTTGTCTGCCTATACGGAAGGCATCACCATCAAATGGCCGAACGACATCTACTGGCACGATCGGAAACTCTGCGGCACGCTCATCGAGAACGACTGGACCGGCAACCGGGTGAGCCGTTCCATCTCGGGCACAGGAGTAAACCTGAACCAGGAACGGTTTGTGAGCGACGCGCCCAACCCCGTCTCCCTGTACCAGATAACGGGAAAGAACTACGATGCCCAAGAAATCCTCCTACAGATACTGGAGCGGGGGGCCGACTACTACCAGCGGCTGCAGGCAGGCGATGAAGCTACCATCGTCGGGCACTACCTGTCGCGGCTCTACCGGAGGGAAGGACTGCATCCTTACCAGGACGCAACAAGCAAGTTCCGAGCCCGCATTGTAGAGGTGGAACCGACCGGACGGCTCGTGCTGGAAGACGAACATCAGCAGCTCCGCAGCTATTATTTTAAGGAAGTCACTTACCTGCCCGAACAGCCATGAACACTATCCACCGACAGATTCTCGGCATTGCCTTGCCCGCCATTGTATCGAACATCACCGTACCACTGCTGGGACTGGTGGACGTGGCCATTGTAGGTCATCTCGGGGCCGCCTCCTACATCGGTGCGATTGCCGTAGGGGGCATGCTCTTCAACATGATCTACTGGCTGTTCGGCTTCCTCCGTATGGGCACGAGCGGACTGACTGCCCAAGCCTACGGACGGCAGGACCCGGCAGAGGCAATGCGCCTCCTGCTCCGCTCCACCGGCATCGGCATGGCCATTGCCACTGTCCTCATCGTCCTTCAGGTTCCCCTTCGCTACGCGGCCTTCATGTTCGTGGATGCCAGTCCCGAAGTGCAGGAGTTGGCCACCCGCTACTTCCACATCTGCATCTGGGGCGCCCCTGCCACCTTGGGGCTCTACAGCCTGACGGGCTGGTTCATCGGGATGCAGAACTCCCGCTACCCCATGCTGGTGGCCATTGCCCAAAACGTGGTGAACATTCTCGGCAGCCTGCTGTTCGTGTACGGCTGCGGCCTGAAGGTGGAAGGCGTGGCACTCGGCACGCTCATCGCCCAATATGCCGGACTGCTGATGGCCGCCGCGCTGTGGCGACGAAGATATGCCTCCCTACCATTCCCGCGGCAAGAAATCTGGCAGCCAGCAGCCATGCGCCGCTTCTTCCAGGTGAACCGCGACATCTTCCTCCGCACCGTCTGCTTGGTGGCCGTCATGACCTTCTTCACCGCCACCGGTGCCGCTTACGGCGATGACTTGCTGGCCGTGAACACCCTGCTGATGCAGCTGTTCACCTTCTTTTCCTACGTGATGGACGGCTTTGCCTATGCCGGAGAGGCATTGGCAGGCAGATACACCGGCGCAGCCGACCGCACCGCCTTCCGGCTCACCCTCCGTGCACTGTTCCAGTGGGGTATCGGGTTGTCCGCCGCCTTCACCCTCGCCTATGCGGCCGGTGGCCGTCCGTTCCTGGGCCTGCTCACCGACCATGCCGAGGTCCTGTCCCTCGCCACCGCCTGGTTTCCCTGGGTACTGGCCATTCCTTTTGCCGGCTTCACCGCCTTCCTTATGGATGGTGTCTGCATCGGTACCACCGCCACCCGCGTCATGCTGTGGGGCGTGGCCGTCGCCTCCGCCTGCTTCTTCGCCCTCTACTTCGGGCTCCGTGCGGACTACGGCAACCATGCCCTGTGGTTAGCATTCATCGTCTATCTGGGTGTGCGGGGAGCCGTACAAGCCGGTTGCCTGATCGGAAGAAACCGTCAGCACTTCCACTTTTTCTGATCAGCAAGCGGAGACATCCCCATGATTCTCGTGAACAGGCGGGAGAATCTCCTTCCTCCTGAAAAAACATACTTCCCCATAAAAAAAGCCGCCGTACCTTTTCCTGTTAAGAAAAAATAAGTAACTTTGCTCCATATACCTTAAATTACGAGAAAATATGGCAAGATTCAAACGCATTCTGCTCAAGCTGAGCGGAGAAAGTCTGATGGGAGAAAAAAAATACGGGATTGACGAGAAACGGCTGGGCGAATACGCACAACAAATCAAGGAAATCCATGACATGGGTGTACAGATAGGCATCGTCATTGGCGGAGGAAACATCTTCCGCGGACTGAGCGGAGCCGGCAAGGGCTTCGACCGCGTAAAGGGCGACCAGATGGGCATGCTGGCCACCGTCATCAACAGCCTGGGACTCAGTTCCGCATTGGTGGCTGCCGGAGTAAAGGCACGGGTATTGACTGCCATCCGTATGGAACCGATCGGCGAATTTTATACCAAATGGAAAGCCATTGAAGCCATGGAAAACGGGGAAGTGGTCATCATGTCGGCAGGCACCGGCAACCCGTTCTTCACGACCGATACCGGCTCGTCTTTGCGCGGCATTGAAATCGAAGCGGACGTGATGCTGAAAGGAACGCGCGTAGACGGCATCTATACCGCCGATCCGGAGAAAGACCCTACGGCCACCAAGTTCGACGACATTACCTACGATGAAGTGCTGGCCCGCGGGCTGAAGGTGATGGACCTGACCGCCACCTGCATGTGCAAGGAGAACCACCTGCCCATTATCGTCTTCGACATGGACACCGTGGGCAACCTGAAGAAAGTCATGTCCGGCGAAAACATTGGTACGCTGGTCCACAATTAATAGTTACTATTCCAGTCAAAATTTTTAACCCTAAACATACAAAGCCATGTATCCACTTAAATTTCAGCCCTTATTGAAATCCACCATTTGGGGCGGTGAGAAAATCATTCCGTTCAAGCACCTCGACCTGCAGCAAGAGAAAGTAGGCGAAAGCTGGGAAATCTCCGGTGTTCCGGGCGACGAATCCATCGTGGCCAACGGAGCAGATGCCGGCAAAAACCTCCAGCAGATGATGGACGAATACAAAGGTGCCCTGGTCGGCGAAGAGAACTACCAGCGCTTCGACGGCCAGTTTCCGCTACTCATCAAGTTCATCGACGCACAAGACGATCTCTCCATTCAGGTTCATCCCGATGACGAACTGGCACAGCAACGTCACAACTCACGGGGAAAGACGGAGATGTGGTATGTCATCGGCAACGACGGGGGCAAGGCTCACCTGCGCTCCGGCCTGAGCCGGCAAATCACTCCGCAGCAATATGCCGACATGATTGCCGACAATACCATTACCGATGCGCTGAAGGAATATGCCGTACAGCCGGGCGATGTCTACTACCTGCCCGCCGGACGCATCCACAGCATCGGCGCCGGCTGCTTCATCGCCGAAATCCAGGAAACCTCGAACATCACCTACCGCATCTACGACTTCAACCGCAAGGACAAGAACGGCAATACCCGCGAACTCCACACCGAGCTGTCGAAAGATGCCATCGACTACACCGTAGAAGACGACTACCGCACGGCCTACACCCCGAAGCAGAACGAGCCCGTAGAGTTGGTGGCCTGCCCCTACTTCACCACTACCGTATATGATTTGACCGAGTCTATGAATCTGGATTACAGCGAGCTGGATTCGTTCGTTATCCTCATCGGCATGGAAGGAGCCTGCACTGTCACCGACAATGAAGGCAATACCGTGGAACTGCAGGCAGGCGAATCCATCCTGTTCCCCGCTACGACCAAAGGACTGGAAGTGACTCCGAAAGGCAACGTGAAATTCCTGGAAACCTATGTCTAACCTGTGCAGATGATCCTCATGAACAAACTATTCACCATCGGTTGCAGCGTTGCTCTCACCGCTTTGGCGGTGGGTTGCTCCCCTGCACAGAAGGATGCACCGGCAGACTACACGCAGTATGTAGATCCTTTCATCGGCGCTGCCGACAACGGCCACACCTTTCCGGGGGCCTGCTCGCCCTTCGGGATGATTCAGACCAGCCCTGTCACCGGAGCGGTGGGCTGGAGATACTGCTCAGAATATGTTTACAGCGACTCCATCATCTGGGGCTTCACGCAAACCCACCTCAACGGTACAGGCTGCATGGACCTGGGCGATGTATTGGTCATGCCGGTCACTGGTACCCGCCAGCGGGCCTGGGATGATTACCGCAGTCCGTTCCGCAAGGACTCTGAATCGGCAGCTCCCGGTTATTATGCCGTCACCCTCGACCGTCCGGGCGTGAAAGCCGAACTGACAGCCACCACCCATGCTGCCCTACACCGCTACACGTACCAACAGGCCGACTCGGCCTCGGTGCTCATCGACTTACAACACGGCCCCAGCTGGAACGAGAACCAGTACCACTCGCAGGTGCGTTTCTGCGAGACGCAATGGGAGGACAGCAAGACTCTGACCGGGCACGTGAAGAACAGCGTATGGGTGAACCAGGACTACTTCTTCGTGCTGCAGTTCGACCATGAAGTGGCCTCCACCCTTCAGCTCCCCATGGGCGAAACGGAAAAAGGCCAACGTATCGTGGCCACCTTTGACGGCGTGAAGCCCGGAGAAGAGGTGCTGATGAAGCTCGCCCTCTCCACCACCAGCATTGACGGTGCCAAAAAGAACCTGGCAGCCGAAATCCCGGGATGGGACTTCGAGGCTACCCGCCAGGCGACGCACGACGCATGGAACTCGTACCTGAGCCGCATTGAGCTGGAAGGCACGGACGACCAGAAGACCAACTTCTATACCTCGTTCTACCATGCCCTCATCCAGCCCAACGAGATTTCGGATGTGGACGGCCTGTACCGCAACGCCGCCGACTCCATCGTGCCGGCTACGGGAGGAAAGTTCTATTCCACATTCTCTGCCTGGGACACGTATCGTGCCGCCCATCCTTTCTATACCCTGATGGTTCCCGAACGAGTAGACGGAATCGTCAATTCGCTGGTCGACCAGGCCGATGTACAGGGTTTCCTGCCCATCTGGGGACTATGGGGTAAGGAGAACTACTGCATGGTGGCGAACCACTCGGTTTCCATCGTGGCCGAGGCCTATGCCAAAGGATTCCGCGGCTTCGATGCCGAACGCGCATATCAGGCCATCAAGCGCACGCAGACCCAATCGCACAAGCTGAAGTCGGACTGGGAAACTTACATGAAGTACGGCTACTTACCGACTGACCTCATTGCTACCGAATCGGTTTCCTCTACCCTGGAAAGTGTGTACGACGACTACGCTGCTGCCGACATGGCCCGCCGCTTGGGCAAGACGGAAGATGTCGCCTATTTCGAACAACGTGCCAACTTCTACAAGAACCTGTTTGACCCGACGACCAAGTTCATGCGTCCGCGCAAGAGTGACGGTAGCTGGAAATCGCCGTTCAATCCCAGTCAGGTAGGTCATTCGGAAAGTGTGGGAGGTGACTACACCGAAGGCAACGCCTGGCAGTACACCTGGCACGTACAGCACGATGTACCCGGCCTGATTGCCCTGATGGGGGGCGAAGAAGACTTCTGCGCCAAGCTCGACACCTTCTTCACCTTGAAACTGGAAACCACGCAGGCGGATGTCACCGGCCTCATCGGCCAGTATGCCCACGGCAACGAGCCCAGCCACCATGTGACCTACCTCTATGCCCTGGCCGGCAAGCCGGAGCGTACGCAGGAACTGGTACGTGAAATCTTCGACACGCAGTATCGTCCGCAACCCGATGGTCTGTGCGGCAACGACGACTGTGGTCAGATGTCTGCCTGGTACATGCTCTCCTCCATGGGATTCTATCCCATAAGCCCTGTTAGCGGCCAGTATGTGTTCGGTGCTCCTCAGCTGCCCAAGATGGTGCTTCACCTGGCCGGCGGCAAGACCTTCACCATCATCGCCGAAGGATTGAGCAAGGAAAATAAATACGTTGACAGCATCACCCTGAACGGAGAAGCATACACCCTGCCGTACATCACTCACGAAGACATCGTGAAAGGAGGCACACTGGTGTACAAGATGAAGGCGCTCTAAACTTTACATACAGAACCAACAGATTCCATATAAAGGAATAAACACCAAGAGACGAAGACACAAAGGATAATATTCTTTGTATCTTCGTCTCTTGGTGTTCGATAGACTCTTTATGAACTCTGTGCCCCTGTGTTTCAAGTCACCTACTGCACAAAGCAATCACCACCGGTTTCGACTGCAGGATACGTCGGCCGGTATCCGTCAGCAATCCTGTTTCGGCATTGCGGGCATATACCTCTATCTCGTTCGTATCGCGGCAGGCCACCAACACGAACTTTCCATTCGGCGTAATGGCAAAATTACGCGGATGTGCCCCCGTAAGCTGATAACCGACCTTCGTTAACTGTCCGTTGGCTGCATCCACAGCAAAAATAGCCAGTCCGTCTGCCCGCAGACGATTGGACGCATACAGAAACTTCCCGTCGGGTGACAAGTGAATATCTGCGCTGCCCCTTGCACCGACCGTATCCGCCTGGATGCTCTGCACCTGCGTGAAAGAAGCCCCGTCGTACTCCATGACCACCACATCCCCTTTCAGCTCATCAATCAGGTAAAGATGTTTTCCACCGGCGTCAAACACCGAATGACGAGGACCCGAACCGGGAGCCAGACGGATATCAAAGGCAGCCAGCCGGTCCACCAGTCCCTCTCCCGAAGCATCGGCCGGGAACACATGAATACAGTCGGTCCCTAAGTCATTTGCCAACAAGAAGCGGCCATCAGGTGTGAAATAGGCACAATGCAGATGCGGCTGTTCCTGACGTTCGGCATCCTGCCCCTTCCCTTCGAAAGCAATGACTTCACCTTCGCCTAACCTGCCTGTCTCGTCGACCGGAAACACCGTAATGCTTCCTCCGGTGTAGTTCGCCGTCACCACATAATCTTCGTTCGGACTGAGAACGATGTAACAAGGAGCCGCCCCGTCGGTACGACTCTCGTTCAGAAATGACAGTTGTCCGGTTTCCGGATCAAAAGCCAGAGCATTGGCCGTCGAGGTCTTTTCCTCGTTTTCACCCACCGAATACACCCGTTTCAGATCCGACGATACCGTCAGGAACGACGGATTGCGAATGCCTTTCCATCCGCTTCGGTACACCGCCTCCCCGGTTTCCTGATTCAGTCCATATACTTTGATACCCTCCTCTTCTGCTTCGGCATAGCTACCGACCAGCATCAGCAAAGTATCCGATTCCATCCCTCCGGCAACACTTTTCTTGCCGCCATTTCCTGAGCATGCCCCCAAACAGGCAGCTCCCAACCACAAGGCCATAATCGATTTTTTCATCCTTATATCGGTTAAACAAATTAAAATACGGGGTCAAATATACGGATTTTCGGAGAAAGACTTGCACGCTAAGCCTAAAAACCCTACATTTGCCGCAAGAATGTGTACAACATCTATGGGGTTGTTTGGTTTTGACAGCGAGAGATGTGGTACGTAAGCATGCAGTGCGTGGTTGGTTGGCACTATAATCCCAGTCAGCGAACAATTATCTGGCAACGAATCTTATGCTCTCGCTGCTTAATCGAAGTACAGTAGATTAGCTTTATTTCCGCCACAGTGGCAGAAACGAGACATCGCCCAAAAGCTCTTGTTCCGAAGCGTTTGAACCGGCGGTGCAGCAAAATCGGGAATAGTTCCGGCTTCGTCCCGCAGACGGAATGAAAATTCAGGGGCTAAGGCGCAAGTGGGTGGCTCTGGTCTTGCTTACGCACGAAAACCGAAGGCAGAGATAAGCATGTAGAAAGCGTATGGCTTCCTTGTTTGGACGAGGGTTCGACTCCCTCCAGCTCCACAGAACATGACAATGGCTTGCTGGTATCCGGCAAGCCATTGTCGTTTATTTTTCTATCTTGCTACCCCAGAGGATTTCCTCTGGAAGTGCCTCTCCATTATCCTACCACCCACTTGCTGCCTGGAAGCAGCGAAATCAGCCGGGTGGTCACAGCACAGCAGATGAAGGTCAGGATGGCCATACAGGGAATGGACACCCCTACCGGCAGCAACGGACTGGCAGGATCGCCGCCGACAAACAGCGGAGATATGTTGCTCAGGAAGAACAGGTGCATCAGGTACATTCCAAATGTGAGACGGGACAGACCGGTGACCCAAGCTGGAGCCTGCTGCCGACGGATGCAGGAAAACAACAGGAATGCTCCGAACGTAGTGCACAACACATTGGGCGTGCAGAACTCCCATGACCATTCCAGCATCGGTGTCTCCAACACCTTTCCCGGTACCCCCATATACCAGAACGACCAGCCGGTAAAAGCAGCCCCGACCAACAAGCACAGAATACCAGTCTGGATACGCCGACGGCGACTCCACGACAAATGAAACCGAATGTAGTGTGCCAACACTAAATAACCCAGATAACCGGAACAATAGTACAGCATTCCAAAGTAAGGGTTCCAGAAACAAGTGCCCCACAGGTCGGCACTCACAAAACGGGTCAGCCACGGCACAAAGGTGGAAAGGACGAAAATGCCCAAAAACAGTCGCTCGTCAGCAGCGCCAGCCTTCTCTAACCAAGGCGAAACCACCGGAATAATCAGGTAGAGCGAAATGAGCGGATACATGAACCATAAGTGACCGCCCATCGAGGGGAAGTTGAAAGGCAACATCCGGAAATCATTCCATGACTGCTCCCAGCTCATCTGCCCCCAGAGCAACGGCAGGAAGGTATAAAGCAGCAGAAAACTCACCATCGGCGGCAGGATGCGCAGGAAACGGCGGCGGTAGAATCCCCGCATCGTCACTCCCGGACGAAGAGGCACCAGCAGAAACGCACTGACCACCATAAAAAGCGGCACGCTGATGCGCCCTAACGCTCCATCGTAGAATGCCACCCAAAAGCGATTGGACTCGTTTGCCAGCATGGACACATTGCCGGCCAATCCGGAAGCATCCGCCGCATAGAAGTTCTCGCTGGCGTGGACCAGCATCACCAAGAAGCAGGCCACCACGCGAATATAATCTACAAATACGATTCGTTGGTTGTTGTTGTTCATTGTCATAGTCGTTAGTATAAAGAAATTCTATCTACAAAGGTAGCAAGATTATTTTTTATTGGCAACTCCTTTTTACAGGCTGTGCCTGTGTACACACGGAACACAGGCACAGCAATGTTACATTCAATCACTGATTTCAGCTATCCGATGATGGAATTACTTGCAAAGAACGGTTTCTGCCACTCCACGCGTGATGAACCGAACGATGACTTCAGGATCTGAGTCCGGCTCCTTGTCACACGAGAATGCCACGTGCGAGTCGCCTGCAGGCACCTCCGAAGCACCTTCGGGACTTACAGTTTCTATCACATTATAGTTCTTGTCTGTCACCGTCGCCTTACCATCGAATCCATACAGCAGGTACTGCCCGGCTTCCACCCGACAGGGGAACGATACGGTACCTTTTTCTGTCATGAATTTCGGATGCTCGATATAGCCGTCACCTTCCACTTTCAACCGTACGGAATACTTGCCGGCATAAGGGGTATTGATGGACCAGTCTGCTCCGCCCGGCTGTCCCGGCTGCAGTTCGCCCAATACACAGTGGAAGCGTTTGGTGATGGACAGCGGATACAGCGCATACTTCTGGTCCGTTTCCTTTTCCAAGTGCCATTCGGTAGCAGGATCCTTCAGACGTTCCATCTGTTCGGGCGTAAAGCACTTCTTCTCGCGCAGCAGATCCCAATTCTTGATGGCATCCAGCAACTGGTCCATCTGTCCATGTCGCTTCAGTGTCCGCACACCAATGTTCATGGCATAGCCGGCATCGAATCCGGCGGCTTCCGCCAATGCCCACTCCAGATCCTCTAAGGTAGAACACTCGAACTTGCGGTCTGCCAGACGAATCAGGAACCAACCCAACATACGGGGAAACAGGTTACGCTGGAAATACTTCTGGTTCTTGATGCGGTTTTCTACCTGCCCGGTACGCATGGCCTCGCCCCATGGTTCGCCCCAGTTCATGCGGGTATGGATGTGCCACGTATAATGGCTCAGACGGCTGGCATCGTTCAGCACATTGTGGTCCAGTCCTCTATAAAACTGATCAACGAAACGTGAAGTCGAATAGTCCTCATGTCCGGTATAGGCACAGCCTTCCAGTCCGTCGAAAGAAATCTGGCGCAATCCCGTCTTGTTGAAGATTTCCGCGAGTCGGTCAGCAAAGGCACCCTGCAGTTCCAAGTCGGGGAAAAGCGTCTTGTACGGATAGTCCCACATTTTATACAACGGCACATTCTTGGCGTGCGCAGCCGCCTGGGTACCGAACGCACCGCGTTTGCAGCCGGTCAGTTTCATGGTTCCATCGGCATTTTCCTCTGCCTTGCCGAACGTAATCAGTTCCTTGCCAATCATCAGTGCGTTCAGTGTCAGCGGCTGTTGGAAGAGTTCCGACCGACAGATCATGATTTCCTCCTGCGTGGCATTGATGGCAGCCGTCAGCTGCAGCACCCCCTGTTTCAGCAAGTGCTCCGACGGCTCCGGAGTCACGTATGCATCGTTGGTGGTCGTAAAGTTCGACAAGGTATGTACGCCCAGTGCAATGCCCCGCTTCGCCGCCTTTTCCACCATCACCTTCACGCCCTCGTCGCCGGTACTCGAGAAGCTCTTCGCCCAGTTGAAGTGTCCCCAATCCTCGAACGGACCCGGATGATAGACATACTTGAAGCCGGCCAGTTCCGCCTTGTCGAGTATCCAGTCGAGATTGTCTTCGGCGACATCTGTAATCAGGTACGAACGCATGGCCGCACGTGCCGTCTTGCCCCACTCGCCGTCGAACAACGGATGCGGTAAACCCTGTTCCACTTCAATGGCACCAATATGATCCAATGCCTCGGAAGCCTTACAGCCGAACCAGGCAATCTTCGCCCCGTTGATCAGTGCATCGGGTCCCTTGACCGGCAACACCAGGGCACCTTCCTGCGACATCACTTTCCGGTGTTCCAACCGAGAACGGTTGCGGCACATGAACTGAAGGACAGCTCCATCGGACACTTCGGTGGCTGCCTGACGACAGTCTGACACACTACCTACCGACAGTTCCGTACTCTTTCCTTCGTAACTGAAGGCCCGCTTGATGACATCCAGGTAGTCTTCTGGCAATCCCGACATGGTCTTGGGATTGAGTGCCTGTACACCGACAGCCACTCCACGTCCCTGCACGACACCTATCACATCGCCGACCACCTCATGAATATTCACCTTCACCGGCCCGAAAAGCAACACATCGTACACGTCGGGCACGGAAATGGCTTCCATGGTCACACAGTTAGGGGTCTCCGTGTAAGCCAACGTAACCATTCTCCGGTCGCTCATCATCAGCCGGAGGGTCTTTCCCTTGATTTCCGCCTTTAGGGGAGTCACGATGTCCCCCTTGACACATGCCAGTACCACTGGCGACTTTTCTGCCGACAAGACTTCCTCATTGCCGACTTTCATTGAACTATAATAACCGTTGTCGGCAATCGACACCGACAACGCAGCCGATTTCAGCACAATGTCTGCTGCCGAAACCCATACGGAACAGGCACATCCTGCCAGCACCGCCAAGAATTTGAATAGCGTATTTCTTTTCATGGATGGAATGAATATTTATGGACAAAAATAGCCTTTTACCGGCTGTTTCCCCTAACACAATCTTGCGATTCGCTTGCATTTTCTTCCGACACCCTACGGATAGGGGCGGACAGCTGTGCCCATCCGCACACAGCCATCCGCCCCTCGTCGTATATTCAGTACCTACCGATTACAGCAAGCCGCTGGAACCCAAGAAAATCAACATCGTGTAGCCCAATACCAGACCGATGACACCCATGATGATGCCGACTTTTTCCATATCCTTCTGCTGGATCATGCCTGTTGCATGAGCCAATGCGTTGGGAGGTGTACTGATGGGCAATACCATGGCCAATGAAGAACCGATAGCCACACCGATAAGCAGGGTGCTGACTCCGCCCAATACAGCCAGGTTATCGCGCATGCTGATACCGGCAATCGCCAGGATAGGCACCAGCAAGGCAGCCGTGGCCGTATGCGAGATGAAGTTGGCCATCATGTAACAGATCAGTCCCGAACCGACAATCATGGCAATCGGCGACCAGGTGTTGAACGGAATGGATTCGATAAGCTGCTGGGCCAGTCCCGTCTCGTTCAGGGCAACACCCAGGGCAAAGCCGCCGGCCACCATCCACAGCACGGACCAGCTGATTTCTTCCAGGTCGCGCTTGGTAATCACACCCGTGATACAGAAGACACCCACCGGAATCATGGCCACCACGTTCGAGTTCACACCCGTAAACTTGTCGGTCATCCACAACAGGACAGTGATGGCAAAAGTAATATAGACCACAATCGAACGCCAGTCACGCTTCGCCTCTCCTTCAATATTCAGATGAATGGTCTTCTGCTTGAAGGGGAACATACGCAGCAACAACACCCACGCAATGAACAGCACCACTATGGTGAAAGGCAGCATGAATGCCATCCATTCACCGAAGCCGAGGTTCAGGTTCAGTCCTTCGGGATCATTGAGGTATTTCAAGGCAATGGCATTGGGAGGCGTACCGATCGGAGTCGCCATACCGCCCACATTGGCAGCTACAGGAATCGCCAGTGCCAGACCAATCTTCCCCTTTCCATCGGCAGGCAGTGCCTTCAGCACCGGCGTCAGGAAGGTCAGCATCATGGCGGCAGTGGCCGTATTGCTCAGGAACATCGAGAAGACAGCCGTTACCAGAATAAAGCCCAACAGGACAAACCGGCTCTGGGTACCAAACGGCTTGAGCATGGTACGTGCCAGCATCAGGTCGAGTCCGCTCTTAGTGGCAGCAATCGCCAGGATGAATCCACCAATGAACAGCATGATGATGGGGTCGGCAAAGCAGTGCAGGATCGACTTGTACTTCACGGACTGCCCCAATACTTCGGGCGCATATCCCTGCTCAAAGAACCAGAAACTACTGTCCGACACCGACAGCAGCAGGATGACCACCACCAGCATGGAAGTGGTCCACGCCGGAACTGCCTCAAATACCCACATCAGGGTGGCAAAGACAAAAATCGCAATCAACCGCTGTTCGATGACAGTGAGTCCGGGGATTCCGTATGCCTCCATCGGCAACAACCACAGGACCAGTGCTACAATGGTAGCTATTGACAACTTAACGATTCGCCCTGGCAGCCGGTTCTCGGCTTGTCGACGGGCCTTCTTCAACTCGTGGTACGTTTCCACCAGTTGGAAACCATGGAATAGTTTAAACATACAATAAGATTAGAATAAAAAAAGTAAGTAGTAATGATTGTTTCTCACGTACACAAAAAACCGCGATAAAGGTACACCTAATATTTGAAGTATCCTAATTTTTCAGAAAAAAACCCTCCAGGTAACTCTGGAGCATGATGGATGTCATGACAATTTGTTACCCGTCATTGGCCGTTAAAACGAAGAATGATTACTCTTACTGTTTGAAAGGCGCCCCACAGACCTTCCATCCCTCCGCAGCTAGCTCCACGTAAAAACGAATCTTGTTATAGTTCTACAGATACTAAATAATTTCTAACGCTATGGCCGCACAAGCCTCCGCATCAGCCAAGGCATGATGATGGTTCTTCAAGTCATATCCGCATCGGGCGGCGATGATGTCGAGGGGACCATCATGAAAGAAGGGGGATTCATCTTCTCCGTATCAATCTTTGCAGCCAAGGTCTTCAATCTTGGTCAACGAGACCTGCGCACCCTGGTAACGAGAATACGAACTCAGCAACCCATGAGCGAAACCAGCATTGCGTGATATATTGTCAACCCTGGAGATATCACTATTTACCACAGCATCCACATAGTTGTCAGCTTGCAACAATGAGGCTCTGTCAGACATTGCTGCAAAGTCTTGCATTTATTTATCTTCCTTAGAACAGACATATAAAAGTTTCTTCTTACTATCCTTATCTACACTTCTCTTACGTGAAAATTTTTGTTTTTATCTGTCATCTGTCACCATAGGCCTATAAGTGTTTAA
>JALEPZ010000042.1 GCA_022767125.1 Phocaeicola plebeius | reverse complement strand
AATCAATATATTTGAGCGTTCAGCCTAGGCTGAACGCAAGAGACAGATGTAAGAGTGACTTCATCCTCTCTGTTGATATCTTCCGGGAAGCCAGAAGAGGTCTTTCCGACAAATATCTTCTCCGTTCTCAACGAGTGTCCCACCCCCATTATCTACTGAGCCAAAATTATTCAATACAATCCCCACTCAATTTCTACTGACCCGTTGTATTTAGTAGGAATTACCAACTATAAGATGGCGGACTGTGTGTCTGTCAATGGAGATGGTCAGTGAGAAGCAACCCTATTTTTTTTGAAAACCAATCTTATTAGCTGATAGCAAGGAAATAGGCATTTGTCCTAATTTTCAGTTCAGAGGAATCTCTCAGATAGGGCAGACATCTTACTTTTCTTCTCAAAATTACTGTGGGTAATCTTTCTTAAAGTCTTTCCTGGAAACCCTATTTATTAATTGAGAATTTTGTTGCAATTACATGATAATCATTTCGGGGAGAAGTTGCCGAATAGCTTCCTTGTATTTCCTTTCTCGTCCGTTTGGCTGTGCTTGAACTGCTGGTAACCGAAAGTTGGAAGGCAGAAGAAAAAGTGTCAATCGGTGTATATAGCAAAGTGTAGGAATACAAAAATCGTAAGCAAATAGCCAAGAGGGTCACTCAATCGCATGTCATTTGTATTTCACGTAAAGATCAGTGTTACCACCTTTAATAGAATTAGGTATTAAAGCCATATGCCAGACACCAATATTTTTTTTAGGGAAGAAGAGCAGAATCAATAAATTGTGTAATTTTGCCATCTAAATAATAATCAATTTGCCATAAACATGAAAGATAGCAAACTCTTGGTTTTTTGCCTGGTGTGGTTGATGGTATTTTCAGCATCTGCGCGCCAACGTACACAGGAATCCGCATTAGATATAGCTCGTACGGCTATGTGCGGGAAGATATTATCCAGTAAGGGTGTCGTTTCCAATAGGGTTAGACAATTGGTTGCCGTGAACTCTTCAGCAGTATTGTCTCGTAAGGATATCCATGCAGACCATGAGGCTTTCTTTGCCTGTGTGCCTCAGGATGGAAGCAAGGGATATGTGCTCGTTTCGGCAGATGACCGTATGCCAGCTGTTCTTGCCGTTTCGGAAGAAGGTATCTTCCGTGCAGATTCTCTTCCGGAGAACATGGTGACCTATCTTGAAGGGTATGCAGATGCCCTTGCAGCCATTGAGGCAGGTGAGGCAACAGCGGAAGAAGCCTTTTATGCTCCAATGCTGGAGGCAGGTGATGTTGTAGAGCCGTTGCTGAATGATATCAAATACAATCAGGGCAATCCCTATAATCTGCTCTGTCCTACACTCAAGTCTGGCAACAAACCTGCCACTGGTTGCGTGGCAACAGCTTTTGCCCAACTGATGCGTTACTGGCAGTGGCCCCAGGACTATGCTAAAGGCTACAATTCTTATGTTTCCAAGACAACAAGCGATACCATCGCTATTAATTATGACTTTTCCAAGGTACGCTTTGACTGGAGCAATATGCTACCAGCCTATAGTACGAAAAATACTCCGTATACGGCAGGGGAGACCCGTACCATCAATGAGAAGGATAACCGTATGGCATTTAGTAACATCATCTATAAGAGCGGTTACTATCTGACAGTTGATAGTTTTATCTGTCATAGCGACAACGGTATACAAGGTTCGGCCCAGCTTATCCTGACCGATGATGCAGGAAATTTCCTTCAACCCGTAGGTGATGTGAAAAGTCTTAGCTTCTCCAAAAAAGGTACCTATTATCGTACTTACAGCATGAAGTTTTCCATGCCGGCAGGCTATGCAGACGGTAATTATCGCTTCTATGTAGGTACTCGTTTGACAGGGACAGAACAGTGGTTTTATATCCGCCAAACGAAAACCTGGTCCCAATGGGCGACTCCCGCAAGTCACTCAGAGCATTATGTTGCCGTTACCAAGAAAGGGGGCAAGTTCTATCTGGCAGGAGAGGAGTTTGTGTGTGAGTATACTGATGACAATGCCCAAGCAGTGGCAGAACTGATGGCGGCCTGTGGGGCTTCTGTCAACATGATGTATGGAAGTTCCAGTGCGGCATCCACCAACAAGGTTCCTTTAGCGGCTACTGAGTATTTCGGTTACGATAAGGATGCTTTCTATCTTTCACAGTCTTTCTGTATGCCTGACGAATGGCATGATATCCTACAGGAGGAGTTGAAAGCCAAGAGGCCTTTGTTGATACGAGGTACATCGGATTCGGGAGGAGGCCATGCCTTTATCTTTGACGGATACAAACCGATAGGTGGTGTTCCCTATTATCATGTCAATTGGGGATGGGGCGGAAGCAGTGACGGCTATTTCCTTATGACGATGCTTAAACCGAGTGAAGCAGGTACGGGAGGTTCCTCTTCCAACTATGCCCACAGCAATGCTATAGTCAAAGGCTTCCAGCCTGAGAATGGTCAGGATGATGGTTATGCATTGGGTGGCAAGGGACTGTCTGTTGCGGATGACGTAGATATGGTTATCCCAGGTAAATCCATTACTGCAACCTTGACATCCATACAGAATCTGGGACAAGACCCTTTTACTGGTAATGTATACATTGTATTGAAGGATAAGGATGGAAAAGTGTGGCAGAAATCATCCTCATGCTATAGTCTGTCAGCCCTCAAGACAGGTTATTATATGACTAATTCGGTAACACGTACTATGGTGGTTCCTGCTGATTGTCCATTGGGAGAGTATTACCTGACAGTGGTTGCTGAGTCTTCCGACAATAAACCCACCCGTGTGTACAATCCCGAAGTGCGTGCCATTACCCTCGTAGCTGAAGATCCTGCCACCGCCATTCCCGGTATCCTTCGTTACAATTTTAATTATGATGACATGACGGCACAAGTGCGTCGCTTTTCAACCAATTCCATTTACAATGCCGCTCAGTATAAGGGGAACATTCATATTCCTGACTCTGTGGAATACAAGGGACAGGTGTTTGCCGTTAACGCCATCTCTGACTCTGCTTTCTACAAGTGTACCGAATTGACATGTCTTACTATGTCCAACCAGATCAAGAGTGTTGGTAAATACGCATTCTTTGATTGTACTTCCCTTGATACATTGCAGTTGTCAGACAGCATCTCTACGATAGACAGTTATGCCTTTACAGGATGTGGTACCCATGAATTGGTCCTTCCCAGATGCCTTACTTCTTTGGCTAGCAAGGTGTTCTATGAGAATGACAGTCTGAAGCATGTAGTCTTCAATGAAGGTCTCACTACAATGGGTAGTGAATGCTTCAGTACTTGTACGGCATTAGAAAGTGTGGATATACCTTCTTCTTTGACCAAAATACCCTTGAAGGCATTCACCAAGTGTACTTCCCTTAAGACAATCTATCTTCCTGCTACCGTAACGAATGTGCTTCTCAGTGCCTTCTATCAGTGTACCTCCATGCAGGGAATTTATGTGGGAGGAACTGAGCCCGCCCAGCTGGCAAACAAGGCATTTGACGATACAGCCGAATGTCCCATTTATGTTCCTGTGGGTTCAGTAGATACCTATAAGGCTTCCTGGAGTACATATGCCTCTCGTATACAGCCTGACGTGACAGGTATTGAGACTCCTTCGGTGAATATGGGCAAAGATGGCAATAAGATTGTTGACCTCAACGGCCGCCAAATCGAAAAGTCGCAGATGCAGAAAGGCCATATATATATAATAGGTAATAAAAAGCAAGTGCAACCATAATTCGATAGACAGACTTTCCATATAGTAGGCTCCAAGGCAATACTGGTAATACAGCTTCCCTTGGAGCCTGTTGATATGACATGTATGCAAATGAACAGACATAGGATGAATGACAGCAATGGTGCATATGGAGGCATTTTTTTCTCTGGATTATCTCTCCCCATAGGGATGGTGGTACTTGTCTGGATGGGAGTCCTGTTCTTGCTATGTCAACCCATATGGAGCCGTCGTCAATTGTCGTCTGCTGAACAGGCCATCCAACGTCAAGGGATGGTTGATGTTGAGACATTGGGGGCGGGTATCCGTGTGAGCCTGATGTATGGAAGAGCCGACAATTTTACTGGAAAGGTTCTATATAGTGATATTACCAGAGCATATCTGCATCCCAAGGCTGCAGAGGCATTGGTTAAGGCACAGCATATATTGAAGAAAAGTCATCCCCGCTGGAGCCTTGTAGTATATGATGCCGCCCGTCCTATGAGCGTACAACAAAAGATGTGGAACGAAGTGAAAAATACACCCCAATCTATTTATGTGAGCAATCCTGCCCGTGGTGGAGGCTTGCACAATTATGGGATGGCGGTTGATATTTCCATATGTGATGAGCATGGAGATACGATTACTATGGGAACGAAGATTGACTATATGGGAACGGCTTCCCATATAGATAGGGAAGAGCAATTGGTGAAGTTGGGTCGCCTTACCCGAGAACAGGTTCGCCATCGTCAACTGTTGCGTCAGGTGATGCAGGCGGCAGGTTTTCGTACACTGCGTACAGAATGGTGGCATTTCAATTTCATTTCGAGAGCTACGGCACGAAAGTATTATCAGGTTATTAAGTGACTACTGGGTATATAAAATGACAATTTTGTCAACAAAGATGCCAAAGTGACACTCTTTGTTGACTGAAAAGATTAGGAATTCCTGTGGCACGGCGATTGTCTATTGGGTAAGTGAAAACGTTGCCAGAATGGAAACACGAAGGCGACAGAGAAATGTCTAACGAAAAAGAAAATTAGGAGGAATGATTATGACACCTGTAAGAAATTCACAATTTTGGTTACCCGAAGTATTTAACGATATGTTTGACAACAATTGGATGACTTCCACCCGTACTACAGCTCCTGCGGTGAATGTAATAGAGAATGAAAAGGACTATGTAGTTGAAGTTGCTGCTCCTGGAATGGAGAAAAAGGATTTCACTATCAGTTTAGAAGACGAGCAACTGGTGATAGCCATGGAAAAGAAGGAAGACAGCAAGCAGGATTCCGCTCACTATCTGCGTCGTGAATTCAACTATGCCAGCTTCAAGCAGGCATATGTGTTGCCCGATGATGTGATGGTGGAGAATGTAAGTGCCAAGATGGAGAATGGTATCTTGACCATAACATTGCCGAAAAAGAAGGAGATAATAGAGCGTCAGAAGAACCGCTCCATATCCATCGAATAATAATGGGTGAGGCTTGACAGAAAGTTATTTTCTTCAATAATACTTAGCAGGGTGCGACGAGTTCCAATATGAGGAATTCAGTCGCACCTTACGTTTTGGTAGTGTAAGTAGAACTGTGTCAAGGCCGTATTCCTTATTATATTAACCTCAGATGGGAGCCACGATTTGTAATCGTGTTTTCCATCTGAGGAGCCTTCCTGGCTGCAAAGTTACATAATTTCATACCTATCACCAAATATTATTGCTAATTGTTGGGAGATGAGTGCCCAGTTCGCAAGGGGCATGGTCCACTCTTCGCTGGTATTTCGATAAGCTGATAGACCAGTTTCTCCAATGCCGTATCAGAGGGGAATACACCCTTATTCTTCGTAACCTTGCGTATCTGACGATGATAGTCTTCGACGGTATTAGTCGTGTAGATGAGACGGCGGATTTCCTTTGTGTACTGGAAGAACTCAGTCAATCGTTGCCAGTTGTCACACCACGACTTGATAACGATAGGATACTGCTCGCCCCATTTTGCTTCAAAGTTGTCAAGTTCAGTCTCTGCAGCATCCTTGCTGACAGCGCATAGTCACGCTTAACCCACATTGCAGCCATTAATCATGTAACTCATTGACTTCCAATGCCAGGATTTTTCGAAGTCCGATTTGGGTGTAGCATGGATTTTCTTTTTCCCAGAGGCTTGGGGTTAATGTCAAGCAGTCTGTAGATGTCCGCAAGTTTGCTCTCCGCCTCCGTGCTTTGCCTTATACTGATGATCTGTCCATCGGCTGTCTCCACCTTTGCAGTCACAACGACCTGGGTGCTGGCGATGCGCATTATCTCATCCAACCTCAGATGGTAAAAACGGAGCAGACTGTTACAGCAAAAACGGCCATGCTGTTACAGTTCTGACGCGGCAAAGTTAGTGTTTTTTCTTAAACGGTCTCCTGAATTATGGATAGCTACTCATAAGACCGGTACAAGTTGCCGTCTGGAGAACAGGAAGACCATTTTTAAGACAACAAATAATAGTAATTAACGCTCGTCGGGACGGGTGGTCCCGCCCCTTGCCGCTGGGCGCTCCCCGACCGATGAGATTTTTTTCACAAAAAAAGGTGATGCATCAACTTTACGAAAAAATGATGCTTTAATATTTGCTTATTACAAAAGACCTGTTATTTCGACAACCTATCATCTTTGTATCACTTGCCCTTTATTCATCTCATGTATTTACCAATATGTTGCCAGAGGGAGCCAACCGCAGGGCATTGTGCAGAGCGAGGAAAGTGGACGAGAGTGATTTCTTCGGTATGTCGTACATGTGGACTAAACTCGTCAGCTAAATTTAAATAAGGTTAAACTATTTGGATGTATTCTGTTTTTTTAGTGACTTTGCAATCAAAACCTCTACGCAGGGGCTGTTAACTGTAGATGATTATGGAAACAAAGCAACTGAAGCGACTGCCCGTGGGCATACAGACATTCTCCGAGGTGATGGGTTTGGACTGTCTGTACATAGACAAGACTGAGTACATCTGGAACATGATACATCTCAGCAAGTACATTTTCCTAAGCCGCCCGAGGCGGTTCGGCAAGTCGTTGCTTTTATCCACTATCCAAGCATATTACGAGGGGAGAAGGGACTTGTTCAAGGGACTCTTTATCGAAACCGTAGAGAAGGACTGGACGGCATATCCCGTGCTGAGTCTCAGCATGGCATCTGGCAAGCACATGGAGAAGGATCAGTTGCAACGCTATCTTCTCTATATCTTGGAAGAAAACGAGAGGCGTTTTGGCATATCTTCTGACTCCAAAGACCCTAATGTACGATTGAGAAACCTTATTTCCAATGTCTATGAAAAGACTGGCAAGAAGGTGGTCGTTCTTATCGACGAATATGATGCTCCGCTACTTGACGTGGTGCATGAGAAGGAGATGTTGCCTGTGCTCCGCAATGTTATGCGTAACTTCTATTCCCCCCTGAAAGACTGCGACCCATATCTGCAGTTTGTGTTCATTACCGGTATCACCAAGTTCTCCCAACTCAGTATCTTCAGCGAGCTGAACAACCTGAAGAACATATCCATGCTCACCGATTTTGCCGGAGTATGTGGCATAACCGAGGAGGAAATGCTCGCATCTATGTCCGACTATATAGATGACTTTGCCGAGGCTCAGCAGACAACACGTGAAGGAGCCATCGAGGGCCTGAAGCAGCAGTATGACGGCTATCACTTCACGTGGCCGTCGCCCGATATCTACAATCCCTTCAGCCTTCTTAATGCCTTTCAGGATCACGACTACACCAACTACTGGTTCTCGTCGGGCACGCCTTCTTACCTCATTGGGATGCTGAGGAAGTTCAATGTCGTTCCGTCGAAAATAGGTGGCAGAAGTGTGCTGGCATCTGCCTTCGATGCTCCCACCGAGAATATGAAAAGAATAACCCCACTGCTCTACCAGAGCGGATACATCACAATAAAAAGTTACAACCCTATATCGAGAAACTACACCCTCGATATCCCAAATAATGAGATACAGGCAGGACTTATGGAAAGTCTCCTTCCAAATTACGTGCATGAGTATGCCGACGAGGGAAACTCTATGGTGGGTGATTTGCCAATGAAATAGTACGGACTATGACTGTTTCACTTCTCCGGATGGCTGACTAAGAGCCGTTATCAAACAGCATAGATAAAGGGCTGTGTCGTTATCAATTAAAACGACACAGCCCCTTTATCATGCGGATGCTTTTCTCAGGAAACGATTAGCAAAGCTTGCGTGAACCGTCGCTGATAACAACATCGTACACTTTCGGACTGCGACCGAATTTTTCTTTGTAACGCTCCTTGGCAGTGGTGATGAAGGTTTCGTACAATTCGTTCTTGACCAGGTTGATGGTGCAGCCACCGAAGCCACCGCCCATGACACGAGAACCAGTAACGCCGCAATCGAAAGCAATATCGTTCAGGAAATCGAGTTCCTCACAGCTTACTTCATACAGCTTGCTCATGCCATGGTGAGTTTCGTACATCTTTTGTCCTACCGTTTCGTAGTCACCCTTTTCCAATGCATCGCAGACATCCAGCACACGTTGGATCTCTTCGATGACATATTCTGCACGCTTAAAGTCTTCTTCAGACACTTCGGCCTTCACGGCATTCAGCATGTCCATGGAGCAGTCGCGCAGGAATTCTACTTCGGGGTGGTTTTTCTTAATGGCTGCTACTACGTTTTCACAGCTCTGACGACGCTTGTTGTAAGCAGAAGAAGCCAGTTCGTGCTTAACAACAGAATCCAGCAATACCAGACGATAGCCTTCGGGATTGAAGGGGAAATACTGGTATTCCAACGAACGGCAGTCCAGACGGATGAGTGAACCAGCCTTACCAAATACGGAAGCAAACTGGTCCATGATGCCGCAGTTCACACCGCAATAGTTATGTTCGGTAGCCTGACCGACCTTGGCCAACTCAAATTTGTCCACCTTGTTTTCGCCAAATAAATCGTTCAACGCATAGGCATACGTAGATTCTAAGGCAGCAGAAGAAGACATGCCCGCACCCAGAGGTACGTCGCCTGCAAATGCAGTATTGAAGCCTTTCACCTCAACTCCACGCTTGATCATTTCACGGCAAACACCAAAGATGTAGCGTGCCCAGCTTGCCTTAGGAGCGTCTTCTTCGTTCAGGCCGAATTCAACATAGTCCTTCAGGTCGATGGAGTAGGCGCATACCTTATCCTTTCCGTTGGGCTTGATTTCTGCAATCATGCCTTTGTCTACCGCTCCGGGAAAAACGAAACCGCCGTTGTAGTCGGTGTGTTCGCCAATGAGGTTAATACGTCCGGGAGATGCATATACTGAGCCAGTTGTACCGTCGAAATGCTTGATGAAACGGCTTCTTACAAATTCTATGTCCATAATGGTATAAGTTTAAATGGTTAATATATCTAGTAACTTTAATCGATTATTCTACAGGAATGTCTTTGTTTACGTTCTTGCAACCTACAAGACCATAGAACAATACATATGCAAACATGGCAATGATCAGCCAGTAGCTGGCCATGTAGCCGGCAGCGTCAGAAATGACTTGCTGTACGAGCGGCAGGATGCCGCCACCTACTACCATCATCATGAAAAGACCGGAGGCTTGTGCGGTATATTTTCCCAAGCCTTCCACTGCAAGGTTGAAGATACCTCCCCACATGATGGAGGTGCAGAGGCCGCAAAGTACGAGCAAGAAAGCACTGACAGGTACCTTCGGCGTTTCCAAAGAGCGGACCATGTCTTCAGGAGCCATATCGGCTTCTTTCTTCAAATTGTCTGCATACGGAGTGAGGTCAACGCTGCCTGGATTAGCTATATAAGCAGCCACCTGGTCTGCGGGAACTCCGGCATTGGTCAGAATCTCAGTGGTCTTTTCTTGCGGATTGTAGATGAATGAAGGTACGTTGACACCGACACTCTTCGGGATAAAGATAGCCAAGAGGGTGAAGACAATGGCGGTGGCGGAAACCGCGGTCAGCTGGGTACGGGTAGAAACCTTACCGCTGATGGCACTACTTGCCAGACGGCCTACGAGCATGAGCAACCAGTAAATGGCGGCAATCGCTCCACCGATGGCTGCACCATTGATGAGGATACCGGCACCTTTCTCGGACGGGTCGGCCAAATAGAAGTTCAAGGTGCCCGGGATTCCAATTTCGATACCTACGTAGATGAAGATACAGATAACCCCCAATACCGTGTGGCGGAAACTCAACGGGCTGTGCGGGTGCTTGACTTTTGCTGTGCCACTCTTGCTCAAGTGGGGCTCGGGAATGGCAACAAACAGGATGACAATAAAGGAGAAGACGAACACGCCCATAGCGATGAACAACAACGGAGAAACGTCGGACATGGCAGTTTCGGGGGTTACCGTGCCGATAAGTACGCCTACGAAAAGGGGAGTCAGTGTGCCTGACAAGGAGTTCAATGCGCCACCGGCCTGGATGAGCTGGTTACCGCGATTGCCGCCGCCGCCCAGCAGGTTCAGCATGGGGTTGACCACGGTGTTCAACATACACACGCAGAAGCCGCAGATGAAAGCACCCAGCAGGTAGATGACGAAGTTCAGTTTGATGGCATATTCGCCCATGTTGAACACGTCTACATCAGCACCTGTGATGCTGGAGAAATACTGGATGAGCAAGCCGATGAAACCGACAGCCATACCGATAAGGGCCGTTTTCTTGTAGCCGATCTTGACCAGCATGTTACCGGCGGGGATACCCATGAACAGGTAGGCCAAGAAGTTCATCATGTTACCCATCATACCCAGGGTGTTGGCCCCGGCATACTGATTTTTCCAAATTGTACCAAACGGCGCAGCCAGATTGGTCACGAAAGAGATCATCGCAAATAAGAAAAACATCGTAATGATTGCGATGAGATTTCCATTCTGTTTTTGTTGATTCATGATTTTGTTGGTGATATAAAGTGATTAATGAAGTTAATTGCCCAAACGGTTTATGCCTCGACACCGAACTTGTAGATGGTGATCTGATGGTAAGTGTCGCCCGGTTTCAAGACGCAAGAGGGGAAATGGCCTTTATTGGGGGTGTCGGGGAAATGCTGTGCTTCAAAGCAGATGGCGCTACGGGCGGGGAAGGTGGCTCCGTGTGCACCTTCGAAACCATTGTGCCAGTTGGCCGTATAGATTTGTACCCCAGGTTCCGTCGTATATACTTCCAGTGACCGGCCGCTATTGGGCTCTACACATTTGGCGGCGAAACTCAATGTGCCGGCTTCGCGTTTGTTGAGTACATAGCAGTGGTCGTATCCTCTTCCCAGTTGCAACTGTTCGTAATTGTCATCAATACGGCTGCCTACCGTATGGGGAGTACGGAAATCCATTGGTGTTCCTTCTACCTTGGCAATTTCGCCCGTCGGAATGGCCACTTCGTTAACCGGCGTGAAGAAATCGGCATTGATGGTAACGATATTGTTGTCTACCCGGGGAGTTGGGTCGGCAAGTCCGGCTAGACTGAAGAAGGCATGGTGGGTAAGGTTGACCAGCGTTGTTTTGTCCGTGGTGGCCGTATAAGTGATGATGAGTTCGTTCTGGTCGGTCAGTGTGTAAACGACGGTTACATCCAGATTGCCCGGGAATCCTTCTTCGCCATCGGCTGACAGATAGTGCAGATGCAGGCTCTGGCGGGAGGTTTGTTCTGCATCCCAGACACGGGCATGGAAACCGGTCGGCCCTCCGTGCAGGGAGTTGGGGCCATTGTTGATGGTCAGGGCGTATTCAGTGCCGTTCAGCAGAAACTTACCGTGGGCGATACGGTTGCCATAACGGCCCACCAATGTGCTTAAGAAAGGTTCCTGGCTATTGATGACATTCTCTATACAATCATGTCCTTGCACTACATTGGCATATTGGCCGTTCTTGTCTGGGACCATGACGGCCAACAGGGCACCCCCATAGTTGGTAATGGCGGCTTCCGTGCCGCTTTCATTGGTCAAGATGAATAAGTCGGTTGCTTTCCCATTAATAGTAGTTTGGAAATCAGCCCTTTTTAATCCACTGCGGTTGTTCTCGTTGTAAAATGTGTTATTCATAATCTAAATGTTTTATGTCTATCCTCCAAATGGATATGCAAATAAAAAGATTTTTCCTAAAATCCGCAAACTTTTTCAAGAAAAGTCGTGATTTCCGGCGTAGAAATTCAGCAAATCAGCCACTATAAAACTGCTGCCCCCCACAAATATGAAATCTTGGGTTGTCACATTTGCCTTGGCGGCACAGACAGCACTGGCCACGTCTGGATAAGCATCTCCTTTCAGCCCGTACCGGGCGGCCAGTGCCTGTATGTCGGCGGCAGGTAGGGCCCGTTTCACACTGGCTTGGGTAAAGTAGTAGGCGGCATCTTTCGGCAGGAGTTCTAACACGCCACTGATATCTTTATCGTTCACCATGCCGATGACCATGTGCAGTCGGCGGTAGTGTTGGAGCTTGAGCTGTTCGACAATGTATCGGATGCCACCTACGTTATGTCCCGTATCACAAAGCAGGGTAGGATGGCTTTCCAGCTGTTGCCAGCGGCCCATCAGACCGGTCAGTTCACAAACGTGTCCAAATCCGTTGCGGACATCCGCTTCGGTGAAGCGGTAACCGATTTGCTGGAGGCAACGTAGGGCCCATAGCAGGGTGTTGGTGTTCTTGTCTTGACAAAGGCCGCCCAGCTCGCCATGCAGATGGGCATAGTCCATGGTTTCGTAGAGGGTTCCACCTGCTCCGTGGTGACAGGAGGAAAGTACTAATGGAGTATCTTCCGCAAAACAAATGGGAGCTCCTTCTTGCTCGGCTTTGGTCTGGAAAACCGGCCGGGTTTCGGAAGTCGCCTCACCGATGACCACGGGAATGCCTGCTTTGATGATACCGGCCTTTTCAGACGCTATCTTGGCCAGTGTGTCGCCGAGAAACTGCACGTGGTCGAAACTGATATTGGTAATCAGGCTCAGGTCGGGAGTAATGATGTTCGTACAGTCCAGCCGGCCTCCCAAACCTACTTCAATGACGGCTACATCCACTTGTTGCTGCTCGAAATAGTGAAAGGCCATGGCTGTGGCCAGCTCGAAGAAGGAAGGATGCAGGGGCTCGAAAAAAGGACGGTGCTGTTCTACAAAGTCGATGACAAATGATTCTGGTACAGGAATACCGTTTACGCGGATGCGTTCACGGAAATCGACCAGGTGAGGCGAAGTGTACAGACCGACACGATATCCTGCCGATTGCAGGATGGCGGCTAAGGTATGTGAACAGGAACCTTTTCCGTTGGTGCCGGCTACATGCAAGGTTCTGAATCGGCGGTGTGGGTGCCCGAAGTGTTCGTCCAGTCGAAGGGTATTTTCCAGGCCTTCCTTATAGGCTTCTTTTCCTACATGCTGGAACAAAGGAGCACTATTATATAAATAGGTGAGAGTCTCTTGATAGTTCATGATGTTTGATTCTTATATAGTCGGACTGCAAATATCATCATTTTTCTTGGCAATCCATAGGGAATGCCGAGAAAAAGTCCTATTTTTGTAAGCATCATCTTAAAAAGTAACATCTATGAAGAATCATTCTTGGCTGATGGGAACATTGGCATCTTTGTTTTGGGGCACATTAGGCGCCCAACAATTGTATATTCAACCCACACCTCAGTCCTGTGTAGAAGCGTCGGACTCGGTTTTTCTGTCCGTTGACTTTCACCTGGAGGTGGCACCTTCGTTGGCAGGAACTCCGACGGAAAAATTGTTGCGGTCGATAGCATCTCCTGTCACTGACGGAAATAAACTGATAGTGAAGGTAGGGCTGAAGAGCGACAAGAACATGAAGAAATATGCCGTGAAAGTTCCGCAAGTGGCTGAAGGCTATTATCTTATTGTAGGAAAGGAAGCGGTTGTGATTGTCGGTTCCGATGAACGTGGAGCCTATTACGGGGTGCAGACATTCGCACAGCTGTTGGCACAGGGAAAGGTACCATTGGTGGAGGTGAAGGACTATCCGGATGTTCCCTTCCGTGGAGTGGTGGAGGGTTTTTATGGTACTCCATGGAGCCATGAAGCCCGGTTGAGCCAACTGGATTTTTATGGCCGTAACAAGATGAATGTGTACCTATACGGCCCCAAAGACGACCCTTATCATAGTACCCCTAACTGGCGGAAGCCCTATCCCCAGCAGGAGGCTGCCCAACTGCAGCAGCTGGTGCAACGGGCAAACGAGAATAACGTGCTGTTTTATTGGGCTATCCATCCGGGACAGGACATCCGCTGGAACGAGGAAGACCGGGATGCGCTTATGAACAAGTTCGAACGGATGTACGAATTGGGAGTACGGGCATTTGCCGTATTTTTCGATGACATATCCGGTGAGGGGACGAAGGCGGACAAGCAGGCTGCCTTGCTGAATTATATAGACGACCATTTCGTGAAAGTGAAGGGAGATGTGGCACCCCTGGTGATGTGTCCCACCGAATACAACAAGTCATGGTCGAATGTCGAGGGCGGTTATCTGCCTACTTTGGGCGACCGGCTGAATAAGGGAATCCAGATTATGTGGACCGGTGACAGGGTCATCGCCTGCATTGACAAGCCTTCGATGGATTTCATCAACCCGCTGCTCAAACGGAACGCTTATATCTGGTGGAACTTTCCCGTGTCCGACTATGTGCGCGACCATTTGCTGATGGGTCCTGTATATGGCAACGGATTGGACATTAAGGATGACTTGGCGGCTTTTGTCTCAAATCCGATGGAGCATCCTGAGGCTTCGAAAGTAGCCCTTTATTCGGTGGCGGACTATGCCTGGAACTTGGAAGCCTATGATAGCCATGCGTCGTGGAAACGGGCATTGCAGTCGCTCATGCCCCAACATGCTGCTTATCTGGAGACATTCGCTACCCATAACTCGGACCTGGGGAAGAACGGACATCGCTTTAACCGGGAAGAGTCGGAAGCTTTGCGCCCCCAGTTGGAGGAATTGCTGAATGCCTATACGCAGGATAGACGCAAGGAGGACACGGCTTGGAAGGCAGTGCGGGAAGAGTGTCGGAACATTCGGGTGGCTGCCGATGCATTGCTGGCCAGCACGGAAAACCGTGCGCTCATTGAGGATATCCGTCCGTGGCTGTTACAGTTCAAACTGATGGGCGAGTATGGGGACGAAGTACTGACAATGGCGGAAGCCGAGCTGTCAGGCTACAGCGAGACGTTCGGTACGGCCTATGCCCATGCCAAGGCGTTGCAGGCATTGATGGGCGAGGTGGATGCCACTTACAACCAGAATCCATATCAGCCGGGGGTGAAGACAGGTAGCAAGCGGTTGCAGCCTACTTTCGATGCGTTGTTCCAGACGGCCACCGAACGCTGGAACCAGGCAACCGGCGCTCGACTGGAGTCGGAAACAGCCTATATGCCCTATACCCTTCGTAGCAATGTTCGTCAGTTATCGCAGTTGCCGGTACGACGCAAGGGTCGGACGGGTGAAGTAACCCCCTCGAACGAAGTCATTCTGTGGCAGGCTGGCGGTCAGGTGACGGTGGAACTGGATTATGCCAGAACGCTGGAGTCGTTGCTGTTTGATTTGGGAACGGCCGGAGCCGAAGCCGCTTTCCGGTTGGACATTAAGACCGATGAGGGATGGCAGGAAGTGGCCGTAACACCGACGGGACGCAAAACCATCCTACAGGCAGAAGTGTCCGGACGGAAAGTGACGGCTGTGCGGCTGACGAACCATACCGATGCCGAACAGAAAGTGTACTTCAAGCTGTTCCGCATCAGTCCGGCTGAAAATGAAGGTCAGTCTCCGCGATAATAATATAATAAGGTATGACGGGCCAAAAAGTCAAGGTTTTCCTGGACGAAAGCTGTTTCGCCGGTTTGGGGCAGGCAGGCATCGGGCAGGAAACCATGGCGGATAGTGTACGTCAGAAGATCAGGCGGGCAAAGCGTTTCTTCTGTCAGCAGGCGGAAAGCGTTTTGTCCCGCTTCTTGGGGATTGTACAAGGAATTCAACGGGTCTGCGATATAGGGACAGATGTCCTTGGCCAGCAGGATTCCTTTTTGCGGATGGCACATCAGAATGAAGTCGGAGTACGGACGCAGGTGAGGCAGCGTATGAATGTCGTCATCCGGCCAGCGTAAGGTCTCTACGAGAAAGCGGTGCAGGGCATCGTATCCATCCAGATAAACGATGGGTGCTCCGCCCGTACCTGCTGTAAACAGTCGGAACGTGGTCTGATTCCGTTCCAGAACCTGAGGAGATAATTCCGGAGTGGCCGGACGAAGCCCTTTTAGGGATTCCCATTCGTCGGGGCAGGGAGAGAGAGCCGCTATCCATTCATGGAGGAAAAGGGCCAGGGGACCGGTCGGAATGATGAAACGGTCAGACGGTTTCACGTTGGGCAAGTAAGGAGCCATGGAAGGTTCTGTCAGGTAAGTGCTGCCGAACAGCCAATTCAGCTTTTCAGTGGCTGTTGTGGCGCTTCCCGGGTGCTCGAAGAACCCTTTCAGCCGTTCGTTCTCGGGAGCCTCCTCGTAGGCTACCTCCAATAATGGGTAGAGCGCATCGGTCAGGATGTTGATGCGCGGGTCAAATGGAGAGAGAAAAGGATGGGCGGCTTCCATTTTCTGCCAGGTGTTCCAGACAATAAAACGCAGGTCGTCCGCATTGATTTCATCCAGTAGGTAATCGGTTTCCTCTGTGTGATAGAAAGGGAGGGGCTTTCCATACAGTTGCTGATGCAGCCGGACGAAGGTCTGCCATAACCCCAGCCCGGAGATGGTGTCTTCCAGATAAGCGGCTGCATACCAGCACAGCCGTTGCCGGTAGTGTTCGGGCAATCCTTCCACTCGTGGAAGGGCGGTATAGAGTCGGTTGGCCAATTCAACGAAATACAGGTCGGTCGGTTGCAGACTCTTATAAGGATGTAGCAGCAACCAGTCTTTCGGATACAAGTGTCGTTTGTTCATGAGGTAGTTGTTTAATCTGTCTTTTTCCCGCCCGCTTCGATGGGCGAGGTGTTTTCTTTATAGGCAGCGAACCCTTTAATTTTTACCCGTTCCTTTTCCTGCTGCGCGGCTACCGCCGAACCAATCTGGTTCATGCTCTCCTTGATGGCGGTTTGTGTATCGAAGAAGGAGTCGAGCAGCAATTTCAAATGCTCATCGAGTTGCCCTTCTCCCGGAGAAAAGAACGTATGGCAGTGGGCGTGTAGTCCGATGGTCTTTTCGTCATCCTCGTCAGTGACGAAGACCGCCGTCACCAGTGAACTGACATTGGTCAGATTAATGACCTCCTTTAGATAGGGGAGGGCCTCGTTGTCGGAACTGATGCTTCCCCACCACGGATTCCAGATCATGATGAAACGGCTTCCTTCCTCGGCGGCGATATAGAAATCTTCTCCTTGGTATTTGAAGTTGATATGTCCTTCCTCGTCCGTTTCAGGCTGGCAGCCGATTTTCTGTAAGGTCTGTGTGACGAGTTCTTGGGTCGAGATGTCATCCAGCTCATTCTTGGTCAGGCGGTCCAACCGCTCCAATCGTTTGTTCCGTTCGTGCAGGAAACGCAAGATGAATAGTACGATAGGCCATAACGACAGCGCAATGACCGCAATCAGAATCGTAATGTCGGTAATGTGGCTTTCCATAATGTCTGTTCTATGAAGTTGTTTCTGTCGATAAATATAGGTAAAAGAAGTGAAATGGCCGGCTTTTATTATCATTTTTTAATCATAAAAATACGTCGTGTTTAAAAAAACTCTATCTTTGCAGCATCCAACGAAATGATAAAAACAGAAAGTTATGCTTACTATCAAACAAATTACAGACGACACTGAAAGAGTGATCAGAGGCCTGGAGAAGAAGCATTTCGCCCATGCTAAGGAAACTATTGGGAAGGTGCTGGAAATCAATGATAAACGACGTAATGCACAGAATCAATTAGATAAGAACCTCGCCGAGGTGAACTCCCTGTCGAAGAGTATCGGCGCACTGATGAAGGAAGGAAAGAAAGAAGAGGCAGAAGCGGTCAAGGCACGTGTGGCTTCGTTCAAGGAAGCCAGCAAAGAATTGCAGGCAACCATGAATCAGGCTGCCGACGACCTGCAGTCATTGTTGTACACCATCCCCAACATCCCCTACGATTTGGTTCCGGAAGGAGCGGGCGCAGAAGATAACCTGGTGGTCAAAATGGGAGGCATGGAAACCGAGCTTCCGAAGGATGCGCTTCCTCATTGGGAACTGGCCAAGCGGTACGATATCATCGACTTTGACCTGGGGGTGAAGATCAGTGGCGCGGGTTTCCCTGTCTATAAAGGAAAGGGTGCCCGTCTGCAGCGTGCCCTCATCAATTTCTTCTTGGATGAAGCCAGTGCGGCAGGTTACACTGAAATTATGCCCCCCACGGTGGTGAACGCCGCTTCAGGCTACGGAACGGGGCAGTTGCCCGACAAAGAGGGTCAGATGTATCATTGTGAGGTGGATGACCTTTATCTGATTCCTACGGCCGAAGTGCCTGTGACCAATATCTACCGTGACGTAATTCTGGATGAAAAACAATTGCCGATCAAGAATTGTGCCTATACCGAATGTTTCCGCCGGGAAGCCGGCTCGTATGGCAAGGATGTTCGTGGCCTGAACCGTCTGCATGAGTTCTCGAAAGTGGAACTGGTACGCATCGACAAACCGGAACACAGCGAGCAGTCGCACCAGGAGATGCTGGCTCATGTGGAAGGCCTGTTGCAGAAGTTGGAACTTCCGTATCGTATCCTGCGCCTTTGCGGTGGCGATATGAGTTTCACGGCAGCTATCTGCTATGACTTTGAAGTGTATTCCGAAGCCCAAAAGCGTTGGCTGGAAGTCAGCTCGGTCTCTAACTTCGACACGTATCAGGCCAATCGCCTGAAATGCCGTTACCGCAATGCTGAGAAGAAGATTGAACTCTGTCATACGCTGAACGGCTCCGCTCTCGCATTGCCTCGCATCGTGGCTGCCTTGCTGGAAAACAACCAGACCCCCGAAGGCATCCGTATTCCGAAGGCACTTGTTCCTTATTGCGGATTTGAGATGATTGACTGATGTACCTTTGAAGGTACAGGATGGCTATAAGCGAAGAAGGGAACTCTTTTCAGAGGCTCTTTCTTCGCTTTTTTTTTGCTATTTGCCAACTCCAAGCGTACAATTCATAATGAATTTTATGGCCTTTTTCTTTGGAAAACGGTTTTTTAGTGATTTTGTTAGAAAAAAAAAGGTAAAAACTTTTGGTTTGATAATATATTTACTAATTTTGAAGGGAAATAAAATTAAGTTTTATTCGTAAACATATTGTAAACAACCTTAATATAACAGCTATGAGCTATTTACGATTTGACAAAACGCTAATGACGAACCTGGAAGAATCACTCCCTCGTGAGATCCTTCGTACCAATCGTTCAGGAGCGTATCATTGCTCTACTATTGTAGATTGTAATACTCGCAAATACCATGGTTTGTTAGTGATGCCGGTTCCTGAACTGGACGACGACAACCATGTGATGCTATCCTCATTGGATGAAACGGTTATACAACACGGGGCAGAGTTTAATTTAGGGCTGCATAAGTATCATGGCGATGTGTTCAGTCCGCGTGGCCACAAGTACATTCGTGAATTTGAATGTGAAAAGGTGCCTACGACGATTTATCGTGTCGGTGGCGTTATTCTGAAGAAGGAAAGCGTCTTCGTACATTATGAGAATCGTGTGCTGATTCGCTATACGTTGGTCAGTGCCCACTCGAAGACGATTCTTCGCTTGCGTCCTTTCCTGGCTTTCCGAAGCGTACGCCAGTATACGCATGAGAATTCTCAAGCCAGCCGTCACTACGACATCGTGGAAAACGGTATCAAGACAAAGATGTATCCGGGCTATCCCGAATTGTATATGCAATTCAGCAAGGAGAACGAGTTTGTCTTTACTCCCGACTGGTATCGCGGCATTGAGTACCCCAAGGAGCAAGAACGCGGTTACGATTTCAATGAAGATTTGTATGTTCCGGGCTATTTCGAGATGGAAATCAAGCCGGGCGAATCCATTGTTTTCTCCGGCGGTGATTCGGAAACGGATACCGAAGACCTGCTCCAGCTCTTCGCTGACGAGGTGGAAGAGCGTACTCCTCGTGACAATTTCAGACATTGTCTGATCAATGCTGCCCATCAGTTCCTCAACCGTCAGGGGGATGAATCCTATGTACTGGCCGGCTATCCTTGGTTCAAGTGCCGTGCCCGCGACATGTTCATTTCACTTCCGGGACTGATGCTGGCCAACAAAGAAGTAGAGAAGTTCGATGAGGTGATGGAGACCGCCCAGAAGGCCATTTATGCGTTCATGGCCGGTGAACCCACTGATCCGAAACTGACCGAAATCGAGCATCCGGATGTACTGATGTGGGCTGTTTGGGCCATCCAGCAGTATGCCAAGATGGTGTCTCGCGATGCGGCCCGTCAGAAATACCTCCCGTTGGTGGCAGCTATCATGCGTTATTTGAGCGACAGCAAACATCCCAACCTCAAGGTGCACGACAACGGACTGGTGTATGCTGAAGGACGCAACAAGGCCATTACATGGATGAACTCTACGGCAGGGGGCCGTCTGGTTATCCCGAGAAGCGGCTATATTGTTGAATTCAATGCTTTGTGGTATAACGCATTGCTGTTTGCAGCCGATTTGTTGCAGGATGACCGTGCCGAATCTGATCTTTCGTTGCAGCTTCGTGAATTGGCTTTCAAGTCGGGACCTTCCTTTGTGGGTACTTTCCTGAACGAGTATGGCTATTTGTTCGATTATGTCGATGGTAACGGTACCGACTGGAGTGTCCGTCCGAACATGATTTTTGCAGCAGCCTTCGATTATTCTCCGCTGGATGCCAAGCAGCGCAAGGGGATTGTGGACATCGTTACCCGGGAGTTGCTGACCCCGAAGGGCATTCGCTCACTCAGCCCGAAGAGCGGAGGTTACAACCCCAACTATGTAGGCCCGCAGATGCAGCGCGACTACGCTTATCATCAGGGTACCGCATGGCCTTGGCTGGCCGGATTCTATTTCGAAGCCTATCTCCGCATCTACCGCAACAGTGCTGTCGGCTTTATCGAACGGCAGATGATCGGGTATGAAGACGAAATGACTTCTCACTGCATCGGCTCTATCCCTGAACTTTTCGATGGCAACCCGCCGTTCAAGGGACGTGGCGCCGTATCGTTCGCTATGAACGTGGCAGAAATCTTGCGTACAAATTATCTATTGAGTCAGTATGAAATTTAAATAAGGAGGAGCCTATATGAAAGTTTTAATGTTTGGATGGGAATTTCCTCCCAAAATATATGGTGGCCTGGCTGTCGCTTCCTATGGTATCACGAAAGGTCTGAGCCTGCAGGGCGATGTGGAAACCACATTCTGTCTTCCCAAACCTACAGGTGAGGAAGAAAAGTTCTTGAATATTCTGGGCATGAATCAGGTGCCTATCGTTTGGCGAGATGTAGACTACGACTATCTCAAGTCGCGCTTGACAACGATGACGCCGGAACAGTATTATGAATTGCGCAACCATATCTATGCCGATTTCTCGTACATGCACACCAACGATTTGGGCTGTATGGAGTTTGCAGGGGGCTATCCAGGTAACCTGCACGAAGAAATCAACAACTTCTCTATCATTGCAGGCGTTGTTGCCCGTCAGCAGGAGTTCGATATCATCCATGCGCATGACTGGCTGACATATCCTGCCGGTGTACATGCCAAGATGGTAAGCGGCAAACCGTTGTGTATCCACGTCCATGCTACGGACTTCGACCGTTCGCGCGGTAAAGTGAACCCCACAGTCTATGCCATGGAAAAAGACGGTATGGACCATGCGGACTGCATCATGTGCGTATCTGAACTGACCCGTCAGACGGTTATTCACCAGTATCATCAGGATCCGCGCAAGTGCTTTGCCATGCATAATGCGGTATATCCTCTTTCTCAGGACCTGCAGGACATTCCTCGTGTGGAACACCCCAAAGAGAAGGTGGTGACTTTCCTCGGACGTATCACCATGCAGAAGGGACCCGAATACTTCGTAGAGGCTGCAGCACTGGTTCTCAAGCGTACCCGTAACATCCGTTTCGTGATGGCTGGTTCGGGCGATATGCTCAATGCCATGATCAATCTGGCCGCCGAAAGAGGTATTGCTGACCGTTTCCACTTCCCGGGATTCCAGCGCGGACGTCAGGTGTACGAAGCCTATAAGAACAGTGATGTCTTCGTGATGCCTTCCGTTTCTGAACCCTTCGGCATTGCGCCGTTGGAAGCCATGCAGTGCGGAACACCTTCTATCATCTCCAAGCAGTCTGGCTGCGGTGAAATCCTTGACAAGGTCATCAAGACCGATTACTGGGATATCAACGCGATGGCCGATGCCATGTACTCCATTTGTACAAATCCGGCCCTCTTCAAGTATTTGCAGGAAGAAGGCAAGAAGGAAGTGGACGGCATTACCTGGGAAAAGGTGGGCTTGCGTATTCGTGCCCTTTACGAGCAGACAATCAAAAATTTTTAGGTTCATAAATAACATCCAATAGATATGAAAACAATCTGTCTTTATTTTGAGATACATCAAATCATACATTTGAAACGCTATCGTTGCTTCGACATCGGCCGTGATCACTATTACTACGATGACTACGAGAACGATCGTAGCATCACGGAAATTGCCGAAAGAAGTTACATCCCCGCCTTGACCACGTTGATCGAGATGGCCAAGGATAATGGCGGCGCTTTTAAGGTTGCCTTGTCATTGTCGGGTGTAGGATTGGAACAGCTCGAAATCCATGCTCCGAGAGTCATTGAATTGTTGCACGAACTCAATGAGACAGGCTGCGTGGAATTCCTCGCAGAACCCTATTCGCATGGTTTGTCTTCTATGGCTAACGAGGACAGCTTCCGTGAAGATGTTCAGCGCATGTGCACCAAAATCCAGCAGGTATTTGGACAGACTCCGAAGGTATTCCGCAACTCCAGCTTGATTTACGACAACGAAATCGGCGGCATCGTGGCAGATATGGGCTTCAAGGGTATGCTGACAGAAGGTGCCAAGCACGTATTGGGATGGAAGAGTCCGCACTATGTCTATCATTGTGCTTACAACCCCGACCTGAAGCTGCTGTTGCGTGATTTCAAATTGTCAGATGACATCAGCCTTCGTTTCTCCAATCCTGAATGGAGCGAATATCCTTTGTTCGCCGACAAGTATATGGAATGGGTAGCAGCGGGTCCGAAGGAAGAACAAGTGGTTAACATTTTCATGGAACTTTCAGCATTGGGCATGGCTCAGCCGTTGTCTTCCAATATCCTCGAGTTCATCAAGGCTTTGCCGGCTTGTGCAAAGGAAAAGGGCATTACTTTCTCCACTCCGACAGAAATCTTCACGAACTTGAAGTCGGTTGACCAGGTGGATGTTCCTTATCCAATGTCATGGGTAGACGAGGAAAGAGATGTCAGCTGCTGGTTGGGTAACGTGATGCAGCGTGAAGCTTTCCACAAGCTCTACAGTGTTGCTGATCGTGTTCGTATCTGCAATGACCGTCGTATCAAGCAGGATTGGGATTACCTCCAGGCCAGCAACAACTTCCGTTTCATGACGACGAAAGAGACGGGGGTAGGTCTGAACCGTGGCATCTACGATTCTCCTTACGATGCGTTCACCAACTATATGAACATCTTGGGTGACTTCATCAGCCGCGTTGAATCGCTCTATCCGGTAGACATGGATAATGAAGAACTCAGTTCCTTGTTGACGACCATCAAGAATCAGGAGGAAGAACTGGTCCAGCTGAATGAAGAAGTCAGCAAGTTGCGTGCTGAACTCAAAAAGGCCGATGCGGAAGCTCCTGCCAAGAAGACGACTCGTAAGCCTACTGCGAAGAAATCGACTGCTAAAAAGCCTGCTGACAAGTAACATTATTAATTAATGTCAAAAAAGAAGCCGTAATTGCGTGTAATTAAGGGATATGTATTTACTTTGAGGCGTTTATGATTTAATGTAAAACACTCTATGAACGAACTGATTGAAAAAGTAAAGAATTTGAGCGCAGCTTTGATTGCTGATGCTGAACTTCAAGCTACAAAGGGAAACAAGGCTGCCGGCACTCGTGCTCGCAAAGCTTCTTTGGACTTGGAAAAGGTGTTGAAGGAATTTAGAAAAGTTTCATTGGACGAGTCCAAGAAATAAATTCTTTTCGTAGGACGAATGAGGGTGTGTCCATATAGAACCCACCTGTTATTTTACTTGTCATTCTGAGTGGCCAAAACACGGAGTGTGATGGCCGCTCAGAATGACTTATTAATGTGTATAACACTGCCCGGCATATCTTCTTTTTGTCGGTATGACGGGCGAGCAATAGAAACTGGCTGCAAAAGGACTTCGGATGAACAGAAAAAGATGGCGGATTTTCTTGGGATTGGCAGTGATCATCCAAGGTGGAGGATTGCTCTCGTGTGGGGGAAACAGCGGTGGAGGCTCTCTCCTTGCTGAAGCGGATTCCTTAAACGCCGTTTCCTATGAACTTCGATACAAGGACTTGCATGCTTCGTTCAAGGCGGCAACGTCAGCCTATAGTTTGTCACAGGGACATCCGTTACGGTTGGCAGAGGCACTCAACAACCGGGCATTCTATGCATTCATGCGGATGGACTTCGATGAAGCCACCCGGCTTTATCGAAGTGCAGCTGAATGCAGCCCCTCTGAAATAGAGCGGCTGGTGGCGGATGTAGGTCTTATGAAGATCTGTCAGCGCACATCCATGAACAAAGAATTTTACGATTACCGGAACAGCGCGTTGCAGCGGATGAAGCGTATCCGTGAAGACGAGGACCTGGTGACGGACCTGCATGAACGGCAGCGGATCAACTATGCCATTTCCGAATTCTACATTGTCACCGGTGTCTATTACTATTATTTACAGCAGCATGAGGCTTCGATGGAAGCTATCTCCTCCGTGACGGCTGACATGCTTGTAGCTGACACGGCACAATGGCTTTACTATGAATACATGATTGGGTCGGGGGAGATGTATGAAGCTCCTACTCCTGAAGCAGTGGTAGAGGGAGAGTTTCTCCATCTGACGAATTGTCTGTTTACGGCCCGGGCTAAAGGCTATACGTATTTTGAGGCCAATGCTCTGCAGGCCATGGCTGAGATGTTGGTGGCCAAGGAGAAGCGGCAGGTCCTCGAACAACGCCATCCGGAATTGCTCCGGATGGTCAATGAGGAAGGGCAGCCACTGGATTCGCTTCCGTTTGTTTTTGCCCGTAAATCGTTGCAGCTTTTTCGGCAGTATGGTGACTGGTATCAGATTTCGGGAGCTTACCGGACGTTGGCTACTTGTTACAATACAACGGGACATCCCGACCAGGCGTTGGCGAACCTGACCGAGGCGTTGCAGTATGTCAATTATCACCATGAACGCTATTATCATTGCAATGACAGTACTGACCGTTTGCAGGCGTTCGATACGGTTCAGGCCCTTTCTCCCGAACTGAGATGGATTGAGACGTCAGACATCCATACGGTTCCCGAATGGATTCTCCGCCTGCGCGAACAGTTGAGTTTGACCTATTCTGCATTGGGACTGAAACCTCAGTCGGATTACAACCGCAATATCTACCTTGATTTGCTGGATTATACACGACAGGATAAGGAACTGGAAAGCCGGTACGCCATTCTCGACAGCGAACGTAGGCAGTTGAATGTTGTTTTAGCACTTGTCGTGGTAGCTTTTCTGTTGTTGGTCGCTTTGCTGGTCGTGTTCATCCGTCGTTGGCGGTCGAGCAACCGCCACTACCTCACAACCTTGCGATGTGTTTTGGAGTTGTGTCGTAGTATCACGGCAGTAGTGCCTCCAAAGGCGACAGGTAAGACCGAAGTTGCATCGGCTGTGGCTTCCATTCTTCAACCTGAACTGATGCATTTGCTTCCCGTTGTTGGAGTGAGGGTGGTCTGTGAGGAGGAGGAAGAGACATTGTTCTCGGCAGCAGCCGTCGCTGAGGGAGCACCCTCCGGCTGGCAGGTCTGGCCGCTTGTGGCCCCCGGCAAATCGTGTCCGGTAGGGACGCTGCTCTTGCAATTGTCATCTCCGTTGCGTAAAGAGGACAATGCCCTTTTGGCACTTATTCTTCCGTATTTGGCCTGGACGCTCGAAAACGGCCTGAATCTGGTGGCACTCGACGGCGAGCGATGTCGGCTGGAGAAAGAACAGTTTGTCTACGAACGTCACCTGGCTGACAACAAGTGCCAGAACGTCGTTCGAAAAGCCTGTCTTTCTATCGTTACAGGGATTTTGCCTTATATGGACCGGGTCATCAACGAAATGGGTAAACTCCGTACCCAAACGTATGCCGCTGAGCCGGAAATACGGCATGGAAAATATGTTTATATAGGCGAACTGATGGCCAAAATCAATGAATACAATGATATTCTGGCACGATGGATTCAGATGCGTCGTGGCGCAGTGAGTCTTCATATCGAGAGTTTTGCGCTGGATGAACTCTTCCAGATGATTGCCAAAGGCCGGAAATCGTTTGAGATGAAGCACCAGACCTTGGAAGTGGTCCCTACGCAGGTGGTGGTGAAAGCCGATAAGGCTTTGACTCTTTTCATGGTGAATACACTCACCGACAACGCCCGTAAATACACTCCCGACGGGGGTGTGGTGCGACTGGAGGCCATAGAGACCGACACGTATGTGGAGATTGCCGTCACCGATAATGGGCCTGGGCTGTCGGTCGATGATGTTCAGTGTCTGTTGGGTGAAAAGGTCTACCATTCTGCTTCTATCGGTTGGGGCACGGCCACCGATGCCGAAGCGTTGCGCCGTCAGAAAGGCCATGGCTTCGGATTGATGAATTGTAAGGGCATTATCGAACAATACCGGAAGACCAATGTGCTCTTCCATGTGTGCGCTTTCTTGATAGATAGCACTCCCGGCAAAGGGAGCCGTTTCAGTTTCCGTCTACCGAAAGGCATGCTTCGAACGGTCATCATTCTGCTGCTGGCGGCCATGGGGGGCGGCCAGATGGCTTGTACCTCCCAGCAGGTATCGGCTGCCGCTCCTGAGCCGGTAATCGCCGATACGTTGTTGGCAAAGGCCGATCAGTATGCGAATCAGGTCTATTACCACAATCTCGAGGGCCGCTATACGGAGGCTTTGATGGTTGCAGACAGTGCTTTCCATTATCTCAACCGGTATTATCAGCTCTATTCTTCGCGTACAGAGCCGTTACTGGTGCTGCGGGGAGGAACAGAACGTCCGGCTGAGCAGCTATGGCTCGAAAACGGTTTTGATACGGACTATTATATCCTGCTTGACGTACGCAACGAGGTAGCAGTGGCCGCGTTGGCATTGAATGATTTTCCTCTTTACTCGTACAACAATGCGGCCTATGCAGCTCTTTACCGGCAAATCAGCCGAGACCGTTCATTGCAAGCCTATTGCGAACAGGTACAACGGTCGTCGAATGGCAAGCTGGTGGGACTGGGTATCTTCTGCCTGCTGGTCGTTGTTTGTCTGTTGGAATACTATCTTCTCTATTTTCGGCATCGTCTTCACTACCGTTACAATATGGAGCAACTTTTTGTAGTGTATCGGGCCATTCTGGACGCTGCCACTTCTACGGCTGATGCTGATGAAGAGGCAGTCTCCCAACGGCTGGTGGAGGGCCTTTATGCAGAACTGAACGAGCTGCTTCCGCTGTCAGGTCTGGCATTGGCTGTCTATGATGAAGAAAACCGCCGTTTTCACCATGCGGCCCACTGTAGCTGGGAAACACCTATGGACGAACTGCTAGCCCAACTGCAGGTCCATTTCCGTTGTCCGAAGGCAGGCTGGAACGGTTGTGGTAGCTGGAGCTATCTTTCATTATGGGTGGAGACCGGCGGCGAACGTCATTGCACCGGTGTACTGGCCTTGCAGATTGCCCGTCGGGATCCACGGGAAGATGACCTCCTGCTGGTGGAACTTGCTGCAGGTTATTTGGCTGTGGTCCTCTATAATACCGTGGTTTGTGTCCGGCGTAAGTATGGCGATATCGAATTGGCCCAAGACGAAGTCCGTCGTCTTCAGTTCGAGGCCAACCAGCTGCATGTGCAGAACCAGGTGCTCGACAATTGTCTGTCCACTATCAAGCACGAAACCATCTATTATCCTAACCGTATCCGTCAGATGGTGGAGCGGATGGAAGCGGATCGTCCACTTTCCGAGGCGGAAGAACAGACCCGGTTGCTCACGATGAGCGAACTGATGGATTACTACAAGGATATTTTCACCCTTCTGACACGCTGCGCAGCCCGTCAGTTGGATGAAGTCTCGTTCCGCCGTGGCGAGGTAGTGGTCGACGAATGGCTAAAAGAGGCTGCCGACTATTTGCGAAAGGAAGGGAATCGTCTGCCTTATGCCCTCGAATACGAGGTGAAAACGCTTCCTGGAATACGTGTGGCAGGCGATCGTGTGTTGCTCCGTTTTTTGTCTCGTAACCTGTTGGATGAAACATTGCGCTATGCCTGTCCCGGCAGGTTGCGTCTGTCCGCACAGGTCGAAGGCAACTTTGTTCGTCTGGAAATGGCCGATTTCCGTCGCTCCCCTTCGCAGGAGGAACTCGACCAGCTGTTTTCTCCCGACAGTCGACGCATCTACCTCGATGCTTCCCAACGGCTGTGTGGAACGGGGTATCTGGTATGCAAACAGATTCTCCGCGACCACGACGAATATGTCGGACGGAGGGGATGCCGCATCAATGCCACTGCGTTGGAAGGAGGAGGCTATACCGTGTGGTTTACATTACCGTTAAAGTCAAACTAATTCTTTTTTGAATATGGAAAAATACAAAGTCGTCATCGTAGAAGATGTCAAACTGGAATTGAAAGGAACGGAAGAAATTTTCCGTCATGAAATACCTAATGCCGAAGTCATCGGTACGGCTATGAATGAGCCGGACTTTTGGACACTGATGGAGACTTGTCGGCCAGACCTTGTGCTGCTCGATTTAGGGCTGGGCGGTTCGACCACCATCGGGGTGGACATCTGTGCCCGTCTGCACCGTGAGCGTCCGGAGTTGAAGGTGTTGATTTTCACAGGAGAAGTGCTGAACGAGAAGCTCTGGGTAGATGCCTTGGACGCGGGGGCGGACGGCATCATCCTGAAGACAGGCGAACTGCTGACTGCCCTTGATGTGGAAGCTGTCATGTCTGGCCGTGAACTGGTCTTCAACCAACCGATTCTGGAAAAGATGGTGGAACGGTTCAAGCAGACCGTGACTGCCGAACAACGGCGGCAAGAAGCCATTATCAGTTACGATATTGACGAATACGACGAACGTCTGTTGCGCCACCTGGCGTTGGGGTATACCAAGGAGATGATTACTAATCTCAAGGCGATGCCGTTTGGGGTGAAGTCCATCGAGAAGCGGCAGAACGAATTGGTCAATCGATTGTTCCGTCCGGATGAACGCAATGGGGTCAATGCCTGTCGCCTGGTGACACGGGCTTTCGAGTTGCGCATTTTGGATATTGATCATCTGGAGCCCGATGAAGAATAGTTTTCGTAGTCCCCTTCATCCGGCTGCAGTTTTCTTCCTGCTGACCGCGTGCGTGGCCTTTTTCTCCTGGGTGGGGAGCACTTATGGGTGGGAAGGAGTGCAGAGCCTGCTCAGTCCGGAAGGAATCCGCTGGCGATTGCGTACGTTACAGTCCGATTACCTCACCTCTCCTTTCTTGGGTCCCATCCTGTTGTTGGGGTTCGGGGTAGGGCTGTGCCTCCATTCCGGCTGGTGGGCGCAGGTCCGTTCGCTGCTGCTGCGTCAGAAACGGCCCTCGCGCAAAGAGCGGCGGGCCCTCAGTGCATCTGTTCTCGTAGCAGCTGTCTATGCCGCTCTTCTTGTCTTCCTGGCAATCGGGCCTTGGAGCGGAATGCGGACCATTACCGGTACATTGAGTCACTCCCCCTTGGCAGATGGCCTGTTTCCACTGTTGTCGTTGGGCATTGGGAATATGGCGGTGGTTTATGCCTATGTGGTTGACTATTATAATTCCGAACGAGACATCGTGCGGGGCATGGCCTATGGTTTTGTCCGTTTTTCCACGTATTTTGTAACGCTATTTTTTGTGGTGCTTTTTTTTACTTCTTTCCGTTATTCAGGCCTTGCTTCCTGCCTCGGCTTGTCCGATAAGGGGGTGGATGTGCTCTATGTAGGCTGTTCTCTGCTGCTTTTGTACGATGATTCACCATCATCTTCGGGCTCATCCGCTTGAAAGAATCAGAAGAAAACCTTACCTTTGCAAAGAACTATTCAATAAAGAAAATGTATATGAAACAAAGTATGTTATTGGCTGTCAGCCTTCTGTCGCTGGCAGCCTGTCAGTCACCAACGGGCTATGTCATCAGGGGTACCGTTGAAGGTGCCCAAGAGGGCGATATGGTCTATTTGCAGACCGTGGAAAACGGCAGTCTGTGGGTCAACCAGGACTCTGCACTCATCAAGGGAGGCACATTCCTGCTGGAAGGAGCTGTGGATGCCATTCCGACCGCGAGATACGTCACTTATGCCAAAGACGATCTCCGTCTTATGGCCAAGGTCTATCTGGAGAGAGGGACAATCCGGTTGACCATGACTCCCGAAACCAATCATGTGGAGGGAACAACCTGCAACGATGTCTATCAGCAGTTCATGGACAAGTTTCAGGCGGCCAACAAGGAAGTGAATGAATTCTATCAGCAGATTCAGGCAGACACGACGCTCGATGAGGCAGCCCGTCGGGCCAAGATGGCAGAACTGGAACGAAAAGACAGTTTGGCGACCGAAATGGTGATTCAGACCGTGGAGAACAACATCGGGAACGTAGTCGGGGTAGACTTGATGAGCATGTTCGGCGCATCACTTCCGGCGGAACGCATGATGCCTCTTTTGGAGAAAGTGCCGGCCGCCTATCAGGAATTGCCGCAGTTGGTGAAGGTGAAAGAATACCTGGAGTCGCTGAGCCGTACGGCTGTCGGCCAGCAGTTTGTCGATTTCACCTTGCCGTCGCCCGAAGGAACGGATGTGCGCCTTGGCGATGAAATCGCCAAGAACCGATTTACCCTTATTGATTTCTGGGCCAGCTGGTGCGGACCCTGCCGTCAGGAGATGCCGAATGTGGTGGAAGCGTACAAGACCTACGCACCGAAGGGCTTTGGCATCGTCGGGGTGTCTTTGGACAACAAGGCCGATGCATGGAAAAAGGCTATTGAGGACCTGGGTATGACCTGGACGCAGATGTCCGACCTGAAAGGGTGGCAGTGTGAGGGAGCAGCTCTCTATGGTGTACGGGCGATTCCTGCGACTGTATTAGTAGACCAGAACGGAAAGATTATCGCCCGCAACCTGCGGGGGGAGGAACTGCTTGCCCGTTTGGCTGAACTGTTCCAGTGATTCATAAATAACAGCAGCGGCACGACGTACTGCAGAATTTGTTCCTCTATTGGGGAAATCCGGGTACGTGGTGCCGCTTTGTTTGTCTTGCTATCTCAGCCAGAAGGCTGCTTATTTTTTCAAGGCTGCAATGCTTTCCTTCAAGGAAGCAATCTTACTTTCTGCATCCGCCTGTTTCTTGCGCTCCATGTCAATGACATTGGCGGGAGCCTTGCTGACAAACTTTTCGTTCCCCAGCTTTTTCAAGACACTCTGCAGGAATCCTTCCTGGTATTTCAGGTCGGCTTCCAGTTTCTTCAATTCTTCTTCCACATTGATCAGGCTGCCCAGAGGAACGGCATACTCTGTCGTACCTACCATGAACGAAGCAGCTCCTTCGGCTTTCACCGTAACGACAGCGATCTCTGACAAGTTGCAGAGTTTGGTGATCACCGGATGGTAAGCAGCAACGGGGCTTTCTCCGACAATCTGCAGCGTGAGGACCTCCTTTTGGGCAATCTGTTTCTGCAGACGGATAGTGCGGACACCGCCGATGACCTCCTTGACCCCTTCGAAACGGTTGATGAGGTCTTCATTGTAGGCAGCTGCTGCAGGCAGGGTCTGCGTCATGATGCTGTCACCCTCCTGACGGTCGTAAATGTGTTGCCAGAGCTCTTCGGTGATAAACGGCATGAACGGATGGAGCAATTTCAGCAGGATATCGAAGAAGTGCAGGGTCTTCTCATACGTGGCACGGTCGATAGGCTGGCCGTAAGATGGTTTCGCCATTTCGAGGTACCAGCTGGAGAACTCGTCCCAGAACAGTTTGTAGACGGCCATCAGCGCTTCGCTCAGGCGATACTTGCCGAACAGGTCGTCCACTTCTGACTGTGTCTTGGCCAACATGGCTTCAAACCATTCGGTAGCCAGACGGGCATAGGCAGGCTGCTCGATGTCTGCCACTTCCCAGCCCTTCACCAGACGGAAGGCATTCCAAATCTTATTGTTGAAGTTCCGGCCTTGTTCGCAGAGGGCATCATCAAACAAGATATCATTGCCGGCAGGTGCAGAAAGCATCATGCCCATACGCACACCGTCTGCTCCGTACTTGTCAATGAGTTCCAGCGGATCGGGAGAGTTGCCGAGGCTCTTCGACATCTTGCGGCCCAGTTTGTCCCGAACGATACCGGTGAAATAGACATTGCGGAAAGGCATGTCGCCCATGTATTCATAACCTGCCATAATCATACGGGCCACCCAAAAGAAAATGATATCCGGTCCCGTCACGAGGTCGGCGGTGGGGTAGTAGTAGTTGATTTCTTCATTGCCCGGACGGTTGATGCCGTCGAAGAGAGAGATGGGCCACAACCAGGAGGAGAACCAGGTGTCAAGACAGTCTTCGTCCTGGCGCAGGTCGGCCAGTATCAGTGTGGTGTCACCCGTCTTCTCCTGAGCCAGTTGCAGGGCTTTTTCCGGAGTCTCGGCAACCACGAATCCGCCTTTCGGCAAGAAGTAGGCCGGAATGCGGTGCCCCCACCAAAGCTGACGGCTGATACACCAGTCCTTGATGTTTTCCAGCCAGTTCTTATAGGTATTCTTGTATTTCGCCGGATAGAATTTCAGTTCGTCGTTCATGACCGGAGGCAAGGCCATGTCGGCAAAATGCTGCATCTTGAGGAACCATTGCATGGAAAGCTTCGGCTCGATGGCTACATGAGTCCGTTCCGAACATCCTACCTTATTTATATAAGCCTCTACTTTCTCCAGCAGTCCGGCAGCCTGCAGATCCTGTTCAATCTGTTGGCGCACTTCGAAACGGTCCATGCCTACGTATAGGCCACCCGCTTCAGAAATCGTACCGTTGTCATTGAAAATGTCGATGGAGGGCAGATTGTACTTCTCGCCCAGCATATAGTCGTTGACATCGTGGGCAGGGGTGACCTTCAGGCAGCCCGTACCGAATTCAATGTCAACATAGTCGTCTTCGATGACGGGAATCAAACGGCCTACCAGCGGCACAATCACCTTTTTGCCACTGAGCCAACGGTTCTTGGGGTCAGCCGGATTGATACACATGGCCGTGTCGCCCATGATGGTTTCGGGGCGCGTAGTGGCCACTACCGCATAGCGGCGGCCCTCAGCATCCCGATGGACAACCTCCCCTTCAGCACCGGTCTCTCCTGTCATGTCATCATCGGCTACATAATACTTCAGGTAGTACAGCTTGCTGTGTTCTTCCTGATAAACGACCTCTTCGTCGCTCAAGGCTGTCAAGGCCTTCGGGTCCCAGTTCACCATCCGCACGCCGCGGTAGATGAGTCCCTTGTTGTAAAGGTCCACGAAGACCTTTATGACACTTTCCGAACGCTTGTCGTCCATGGTGAAGGCCGTACGGTCCCAGTCGCATGAGGCACCCAATTTACGAAGCTGTTTGAGGATGATTCCTCCGTGTTCTTCGGTCCATGCCCAGGCATGACGGAGGAATTCCTCCCGGCTAAGGTCGGTCTTCTTGATGCCTTGCTGGGCCAGTTTGTTCACCACCTTGGCTTCGGTGGCGATAGAGGCATGGTCGGTGCCCGGTACCCAGCAGGCGTTTTTGCCCATCATGCGGGCACGGCGTACCAGGATATCCTGGATGGTATTGTTCAGCATGTGTCCCATGTGGAGCACTCCGGTCACGTTAGGCGGCGGAATGACGACGGTGTAAGGTTCACGTCCGTCGGGTTTTGAACTGAAAAGTTTGTTGTCCAGCCAATACTGGTACCATTTCCCTTCCACATCAGCGGGATTGTACTTACTTGCTAATTCCATTGTTTCCTATTTTGATGATTTGTTTTTGTTTATGCTTTGTTGGCGTGCAAAAGTAATAAAAGTACTTGAAATAGTGATGCCCTGAACGATGAATTTCACAAAAACAGGCTTCATTTCAGGGATTTCTTTTCGCTTTGCTGGAAATCTTCCACCCGAAGGAAGTGCGGGCGGCAAGAAAACAGGCCGACACATCGGTCGGATTCAGACTTTTTTATTATCTTTGTCGCCATTAAAAATACTACATTAGAATTGCGTTTATGAAGAATATCCGAAACTTTTGCATCATTGCTCATATCGACCATGGTAAATCGACCCTTGCCGACCGCCTGCTGGAATTTACCCAGACCATCCAGGTGACCGAAGGACAGATGCTGGACGATATGGATTTGGAGCGTGAACGGGGCATCACGATAAAGAGTCATGCCATTCAGATGGAATATGATTATAACGGTGAAAAATATGTGCTGAATCTAATTGACACTCCGGGGCATGTGGACTTCTCGTATGAGGTTTCCCGCTCCATCGCCGCTTGCGAAGGTGCCCTTTTAGTGGTGGATGCTTCGCAGGGAGTGCAGGCACAGACCATTTCGAATCTGTATATGGCATTGGAACACGACTTGGAGATTATTCCTGTGATGAACAAGTGTGACATGGCCAGTGCCATGCCCGATGAAGTGGAGGATGAAATCGTCGATTTGCTGGGCTGTCGGCGGGAGGAGATTATCCGTGCTTCCGGCAAGACCGGACAAGGAGTGGAAGAGATTCTGCAGGCGGTCGTGGAGCGGATCCCGTGTCCGGTAGGCGACGAGGAAGCACCGCTACAGGCGTTGATTTTCGACTCAGTATTCAATTCGTTCCGAGGCATCATTGCCTATTTCAAGATAGAGAACGGCATCATCCGCAAGGGAGACAAAGTGAAGTTCTTCAATACGGGCAAGGAATACGATGCCGATGAAGTGGGCGTACTGAAGATGGATTTTGTTCCCCGCAAGGAATTGCGGACGGGCGATGTAGGCTACATCATATCAGGCATCAAGACATCGCGTGAGGTGAAGGTGGGCGATACGATTACGCATGTGGCCCGACCTTGCGACCGGGCGATTGCCGGATTTGAAGAAGTCAAACCGATGGTGTTCGCCGGTGTCTATCCCATCGAGGCAGAAGACTACGAGAACCTGCGTTCGTCGTTGGAGAAGCTCCAGTTGAACGATGCTTCGCTGACGTTCCAGCCGGAGTCGTCATTGGCGTTGGGCTTTGGTTTCCGTTGCGGCTTCCTGGGGCTGTTGCACATGGAGATTATACAGGAACGGCTCGATCGTGAATTTGACATGAACGTGATTACGACTGTGCCTAACGTGTCCTACATGGTGTATGACAAACAGGGTGGGGTACAGGAAGTACACAATCCGGGCGGTATGCCCGACCCGACACTGATTGACCATATCGAGGAACCCTATATTGATGCAACCATCATTACCCGTTCCGACTATATCGGCCCGATTATGACCCTTTGTCTGGGCAAGCGGGGCGAGCTGGTCCGGCAGACCTATATCTCGGGCAACCGTGTGGAGTTGCATTACCGTATGCCGCTGGGTGAAATCGTCATCGATTTCTATGATAAGCTGAAAAGTATCTCGAAGGGATATGCTTCCTTCGATTACCACCAGTCGGGTTTCCGGCCTTCGAAGCTGGTGAAACTGGATATCCTGCTGAACGGAGAATCGGTGGATGCTCTGTCCACGCTCACGCATTTCGACAATGCCTACGACCTGGGGCGCCGTATGTGCGAGAAGTTGAAAGAACTGATTCCCCGACAGCAGTTTGAGATTGCCATCCAGGCGGCTATCGGTGCCAAGATTATTGCCCGCGAAACCATTAAGGCGGTACGCAAGGATGTCACTGCCAAGTGTTACGGAGGAGACGTGAGCCGTAAGCGCAAGTTGCTGGAGAAACAGAAGCGAGGCAAGAAGCGCATGAAGCAGATAGGAACGGTAGAAGTTCCTCAGAAGGCTTTCCTGGCAGTTTTGAAGCTGGATTAAGTCAGGCTTGAAGAAGAGATTTAATATTGAACAAGATATGTTGTCATTAGACTGTATGTATCGGGCGGCTTTTGCCTTGAAAGATGTCATCCGCCGCACCGATTTGATTTATGCTCCCCAGATCAATCCGGAGAGCAAGATTTATTTGAAACCGGAAAACCTGCAATATACAGGGTCCTTCAAATTACGGGGTGCCTGTTATAAGATTTCCCGGCTGACCGAGGAGGAAAAGGCGAGGGGAGTGATTGCATGTTCGGCGGGCAACCATGCGCAAGGAGTGGCGTTGGGCGCTACCAAGCAGGGCATCCGTTCCTTGATTTGCCTGCCTGAAGGTGCGCCCATCTCCAAGGTGGAAGCCACCAAACGCTATGGGGCGGAAGTCTGCCTCGTGCCGGGCGTGTACGATGATGCGTATCAGCGAGCCCTCCAGCTGAAGGAAGAGAAGGGATATACTTTCATTCACCCGTTCGATGACGAATTTGTCATTGCCGGCCAGGGTACCATCGGGTTGGAACTGGCCGAGCAGTTGCCCGATGTGGATGTGGTGATTGTTCCGGTAGGCGGAGGCGGACTGATTTCCGGGGTGGCGTATGCGCTTAAGTCGCTGAAGCCCTCCATTCAAATTTATGGCGTGCAGGCAGCCGGAGCCCCCAGTATGCTGCGCTCGTTGGAGCATCAGCGCAGAGAGTGCCTGACGGCAGTCTCGACGGTGGCCGACGGTATAGCCGTGAAGGAACCGGGCCAGCACACCTACGAGCTGGTCAGCAAGTATGTCGATGGCATTGTCACGGTGACGGAAGATGAAATCTGTACGGCCATTCTGACATTGATGGAACAACAGAAACTGATTGCTGAAGGTGCAGGGGCTGTTTCGGTGGCTGCTGCCATGTTCAATAAGGTGCCGATTGTCGGCAAGAAGACCGTCTGTGTGGTGTCGGGCGGCAACATCGACGTGAACATCCTGAATCGTGTCATCGGCCGGGGTCTGGACATGTCGGGCCGTTCCTATAGCGTCACGCTCGATCTTCATGACCGTCCGGGAGAACTGATGCGGGTGGCCGGTATCGTAGCCAAGCTGGGCGGCAACATCATTTCGGTGTTGCACGAGCGCAACAGCAACAGTTGCAACGTGACGGCCTGCTATCTCCGCCTCGTGATGGAGACACGTAATGCCGAGCATATTGCGCTGATTCGCGATGCTTTGTTGGAAGCAGGTTATGAGATTGTGAAATGAGTCATCCTTTCACTTTTTTTAAGTAGAAATTCTTCGTTAACGCAAACAACGAATGATTTTTTATCGTACATTTGTCTATTATTTGTAATGCGCACTTCGCAAAATGGTAAATAAGATAAAACACCTTGGAATTGTGGAAAACATAGACGGTCTGCGGCTGAAAGTCCGGATTGTCCAGTCGTCTGCATGTTCCGCCTGCAGCGTCCGGGGGCATTGCAGTGCTTCCGAACAGAAAGAAAAACTGATAGATGTTTATAATGTGGACCGCGTAGCTTGCGAGATTGGCGAACGGGTGATGGTGGTGGGGGCCACTTCCATGGGGATGAAGGCAGTATTGCTGGCTTTCGTGCTTCCCTTTGTGCTGGTTGTTGTCACCCTGTTTGTCGTCATGCGTATCAGCGATGGCAATGAGGTTGTCTCTGCGTTGGCGGGCTTGGGCATTCTGCTGCCTTTTTACCTTATTATATATATGTGTAAGGGGCGGTTAGGACGCACTTTCTTTTTTACGTTGGAATCAAATCAATAAATTAATTAACTAACTTTTTTTATGGACTTAATTTTGATTGCAGTAGTTTCGTTAGGTGCCATCGGGCTAATCGCCGCGATTATCCTGTATGTGGCTTCGAAGAAATTTGCTGTTTATGAGGATCCGCGAATTGCCCAGGTAGCAGAAGTGCTGCCACAGGCCAACTGCGGTGGATGTGGTTATCCGGGATGTTCCGGCTTTGCCGCTGCGTGCGTGAAGGCTGGTTCGCTGGAAGGTAAACTGTGTCCGGTAGGCGGTCAGCCTACGATGGAAAAAGTCGCTGGCATTTTGGGACTGGAAGCTGCAGCTTCCGAACCGAAGGTAGCGGTAGTGAGATGTAACGGTACGTGTGCCAATCGTCCGCGTGTCACGCAGTACGACGGTGTCCGTTCGTGTGTCATCGCCAACTCCACCTATGGTGGCGAAACGGGATGTACGTTCGGCTGTTTGGGCTGTGGCGACTGTGTGGCAGCCTGTAAGTTCGATGCCATCCGCATGAACCCCGAAACAGGGCTGCCTGAGGTGGACGAGGAAAAGTGTACGGCTTGTGGTGCCTGTAGCAAGGCTTGCCCGCGTGCAATCATCGAGATTCGCCCGAAGGGGAAGAACAACCGTCGCGTGTACGTCCAGTGTGTCAATAAGGACAAGGGTGTCATTGCCCGCAAGGCATGTGCGGCAGCTTGTATCGGTTGCGGCAAATGTGTGAAGACCTGTCCGTTCGAAGCCATTACCCTGGCTGCCAACTTGGCCTATATCGACCCGGCAAAATGTAAGTCGTGCCGCAAGTGCGAGATGGAATGTCCGCAGAATGCCATCATTGCCAAGAACTTCCCGCCGCGCAAGCCGAAGCCGGAAGGTGAAGCTGCTGCCAAACCGGCTGCTCCGAAACCTTCAGCTCCCAAGGCAGAAGCTCCGAAAGCGGAAGCACCCAAGACAGAGGCTCCGAAGGCTGAATAATCATTTAATTACGTCAAACAATAAAACGAAATAACAGTGAAGACATTTAGAATTGGTGGAGTACATCCAGCAGAAAATAAATTGTCAGCCGGCAAGGCCATCGAAACGCTTGCGCTGCCTAAGCAGGCCGTTTTCCCCTTGTCGCAGCACATTGGTGCACCTGCCGCAGCCATCGTCAAGAAGGGCGATCTGGTGAAGGTAGGAACCAAGATTGCCGAAGCAGGCGGTTTCGTGTCAGCTCCTATCTTCTCGTCGGTGTCCGGCAAGGTAAACAAGGTGGACAGTGTGATTGATGCCAGCGGCTATCGAAAGCCTGCCATCTTTATCGATGTCGAAGGCGATGAATGGGAAGAGACCATCGACCGCAGTACTGATCTGGTGAAAGAGTGCAACCTGACTCCTGAAGAAATCGTAGCGAAAATCAAGGATGCCGGTATTGTCGGTATGGGTGGTGCCTGCTTCCCTACACACGTGAAGCTGATGCCGCCTCCGGGCTGCAAGGCGGAATGTGTTATTATCAATGCCGTGGAATGCGAACCTTATCTGACCGCCGACCACCGGCTGATGCTTGAAAAGGCCGACCAGATTCTGGTGGGCGTTTCCTTGCTGATGAAGGCGGCAAAAGTGACACGCGGCTACATCGGCATCGAGAACAACAAGCCGGATGCCATCCAGCTGATGACAGAGAAGGCCCGCAACTATACCGGCATTGAAGTGGTGCCCTTGAAGGTGAAGTATCCGCAGGGCGGCGAAAAGCAGCTGATTGATGCGGTCATCGGCCGTCAGGTGCCTGCTCCTCCTGCCATCCCCATCAACGTGGGGGCTGTGGTGCAGAACGTGGGTACGGCGTATGCTGTCTACGAAGCCGTCATGAAAAACAAGCCGCTCTTCGAACGGGTGGTGACCGTTACCGGCAAGTCGTTGCAGAACCCTTCCAACTTCCTGACCCGTATGGGGACTCCGATGAGCCAGCTCATCGATGCAGCGGGTGGTCTGCCTGCTGATACCGGGAAAGTGATTGGCGGCGGCCCGATGATGGGTAAGGCTTTGGTGAACACCGAAGTACCTATCTGCAAGGGTAGTTCCGGCGTGTTGATTATGAACGACAAGGAGGCACGCCGTGCAGAGCCGGAGCCATGTATCCGTTGCGCCAAGTGTGTCAGTGCCTGTCCGATGGGACTCGAACCCTATCTGCTCGCTACTTGCTCCGCTCTGAAGGACTGGGAGCGTGTGGAAAAGGAAATGATCATGTCTTGTATCGAGTGCGGCTCGTGTCAGTTCACTTGTCCTTCTCATCGTCCGATGCTGGACTATATCCGTATGGGTAAAGGTAAGGTGGGCGGAATCATCCGCGCACGTAATGCTAAAAAATAAATTTGTGGAATAAAGAGTATGGCTAATCAATTAATTGTATCCTTATCGCCCCACGTACATAATAATGACAGCGTACAGAAAAATATGTATGGCGTCATCTTGGCGTTGGTGCCTGCCCTGCTGGTATCCTTCTATATGTTCGGATTGGGGGCAGTTATCGTCACGCTGACCTCTGTGGTTGCGTGTCTCTTCTTCGAATGGGCGATTACCAAGTTCATTCTGAAACGTGAACGGACGACCATCATGGACGGTTCGGCCGCCTTGACCGGTCTTTTGCTGGGCTTCAATCTGCCCTCCAATCTTCCGATTTGGATTATCATAATCGGTGCACTGGTGGCTATCGGTATCGGCAAGATGACGTTTGGCGGCCTGGGCTGCAACCCCTTCAACCCCGCATTGGTAGGACGTATCTTCCTGCTGATTTCTTTTCCGGTGCAGATGACGTCATGGCCGGTCAACGGACAATGGATGTCGTATACGGATGCAGAGACGGCAGCTACTCCGCTGTCTTTGATGAAGCAGGCAGTTCATGGCAATGTGGATGCCTTGTCGCAGTTGCCCAGTTCGTTCGACCTGTTTCTAGGCAGCAATCCGGGATGTATCGGTGAAATCAGCTCGCTGGCCCTGTTGTTGGGACTGGCCTACATGTTGTGGAAAAAGATTATTTCGTGGCACATCCCTGTGTCTATACTGGCTACAGTTTTCGTGTTCAGTGGTTTGATGCATTTGGCAAACCCTGTTGCCTACGCTTCCCCGTTCGCTCACCTCTTCACCGGCGGTCTGATGTTGGGTGCCATCTTTATGGCGACCGACTACGTCACATCGCCCATGACCCACAAGGGCATGGTCATCTATGGTGTGGCCATTGGTTTCCTGACTGTTGTGATTCGTCTCTTCGGTGCTTATCCGGAAGGAATGTCGTTCGCTATCTTCATCATGAATGCTTTCACTCCGCTGATCAACACCTATTGTAAACCTAAACGATTTGGGGAGGTAGTGAAAAAATGAAAAAGCTCGAATCATCTTTAACGAACATGGTGATCGTTCTGACGGTCATCTCCGTGATTGCAGGTGGCGTGCTGGCATATGTCAACAAGATAACGGCTGGTCCCATCGAACAGATCAAGGCTGAAACGTTGAACAATGCCTTGAAGAGTGTCCTCAATGCCGAGCAGATGCCGACGGTAACGGCTACTGATACCATCGACGAATGGACGATTGTTTATTCAACGGATAACGGTACGGCTGTCCAGGCTGCTACCGACGGTTTTGGCGGCAAGCTGAAAGTATTGGTCGGCTTTACAGCCGATGGTGCCATTTCTGGTTACAGCGTGCTCGAACATGCTGAAACACCGGGCTTGGGCGCCAAGGCAGGCGAATGGTTCCAGGAAGGCGGAAAAGGCTGCATTGTCGGCAAGAAACCCGCTGAAAAGGAATTGACCGTATCAAAAGACGGGGGCGATGTAGATGCCATTACCGCTTCCACTATCACCAGCCGTGCGTTCCTGCAGGCTGTGAACAAGGCCTACAAAGCCTATACCGGTGCGTCCATCGACGGTGTCGGTTCCGCTACTCCCCAGGCAGCTGCAGAGCAGAAGAAATGCTGCGGCAAGTGTCAGGGTGAAAGCGGTGAGTGCAAGGGCGACTGCCAGCACGATGGTACTTGTAAGGAAGGTACATGCAAGGGCGACGGCGCTTGCCGGAAAGAAGCCTGCGGAGGCGAAGGTTCTTCTGAAGCATGTGCCCGTCAAGCAAACCTTAACGATTAATGAAGGGAGGAACTGATTTATGAATAACTTGAAAGTATTGCTGAACGGTATAGTAAAGGAAAATCCTACTTTCGTTCTTCTGTTGGGTATGTGTCCCACACTGGGAACCACTTCCAGTGCCATTAACGGTATGTCCATGGGTTTGGCCACGATGGCCGTACTCATCTGCTCCAACTTTGTGATTTCGTGCATCAAGAGCCTTGTGCCCGATATGGTGCGCATCCCGTCGTACATTGTAGTCATTGCTTCGCTGGTGACCATTCTTCAGATGGTGATGCAGGCTTACGTGCCCGATCTCTACGCTACTCTGGGCTTGTTTATCCCGCTGATTGTGGTGAACTGTATCATCCTGGGGCGTGCTGAGGCATTTGCCGCCAAGAACGGTCCGGTGCCTTCTATCTTCGACGGTATCGGTATCGGCCTGGGATTCACCATTGCACTGACCCTGTTGGGCGGTGTCCGTGAATTGTTGGGTACCGGTAAGCTGTTCAATGTGACGCTCTATTCGGAAGACTACGGCATGTTGCTCTTTGTGCTGGCTCCCGGAGCTTTCATCGCGCTGGGCTACCTCATTGCCATTGTCAATAAACTGCGTAAAGCATAATGCTTAAAAACGAAAGAAAGATATGGAATACGTACTGATATTTATCACCGCCATTTTTGTGAACAACGTCGTGTTTTCACAATTCCTTGGCATCTGTCCGTTCTTGGGTGTTTCCAAGAAAGTAGAAACCGCTACGGGTATGGGAGCCGCCGTTGCTTTCGTATTGACCCTTGCCACCATCGTGACTTACGTCATCCAGAAGTTTGTGCTCGACGCGTTCAATTTGGGCTACCTGCAGACCATTGCGTTCATCCTCGTGATTGCTGCATTGGTACAGCTGGTTGAAATCATCCTTAAGAAGGTGTCACCCGCACTCTATCAGGCACTGGGTGTGTTCTTGCCGCTGATTACGACCAACTGCTGTATTCTGGGTGTGGCTATCCTTGTTATCCAGAAAGACTATGACCTGCTGACTGGCGTGGTTTATGCTTTCTCTACTGCCTTAGGCTTCGCCTTGGCCCTTATCCTGTTTGCCGGTATCCGCGAGCAGCTGAGCCTCGTCAAGGTGCCGAAAGGAATGGAAGGCATGTCCATTGCATTGGTTACAGCTGGTCTCCTGGCCATGGCCTTTATGGGCTTTTCCGGCGTAGACAAAGGTCTGGCAGCCGCATTCGGCCTGTAAGCATGCTGAACAACCAGTAAGAACATAGAGACAGAAGGTAGAGGGCAGTGCATGCTGCCTGCCAGATAGAGATATCGTACCTTTCTGTCTCTATGTTTTTTTGTGGGGTATCAGCTATCGTTCTTCTTTTTGTCAGATACCATGTCAAGAAAGAGCTGAATAGTCGTTTTTCACATAAAAAAAAACTATTTCCTTTGTGGGTTCGGAAAAACTTTCTAATTTTGTCATCGAAAGAAGCAAAAAAAGCCTCTCGTAAACTTAAAACTAAGCATTATTATGAAACAAAGAATTTTGGTAACAGGTGGAACCGGCTTTATCGGCTCTCATACAGTGGTCGAATTGCAGAATAGCGGCTACGAAGTGATTATTGTGGACAATTTGTCAAACTCTAAAGCCGATGCTGTCGATCATATCGAGCAGATTACAGGCATTCGTCCTGCTTTTGAACAGGTTGACTGCTGCGATCTGGAAGGTATGGACGCCGTGTTTGCCAAATATCCCGGTATTCAGGGTATTATTCACTTTGCCGCCAGCAAGGCAGTGGGCGAATCCGTTCAGAAACCCTTGCTCTATTATCGCAATAACCTTGTTTCATTGATTAATATCTTGGAACTGATGCCGAAGCATGGTGTGAAGGGTATTATCTTCTCCTCCTCCTGTACGGTATATGGCCAGCCGGACGTTTTGCCTGTTACGGAAGAGGCACCGATCAAGAAAGCGGAGTCTCCTTATGGCAACACGAAGCAGATCAACGAGGAAATCGTTCGTGACACGGTCGCTTCGGGTGCACCTATCAGTGCAGTCCTGCTGCGTTATTTCAACCCCATTGGTGCTCACCCCACAGCCTTGATTGGTGAATTACCCAATGGTGTTCCGCAAAACCTGATTCCGTTCCTGACGCAGACGGCTATCGGTATCCGTGAAAAACTGAGCGTCTTTGGAGACGATTATGATACTCCCGACGGCTCTTGCATCCGCGACTACATTTATGTAGTGGATTTGGCGAAGGCTCACGTGATTGCCATGCAGCGTATCCTTGACGGAAAACAGAAAGAAAAAGTGGAAGTGTTCAACGTGGGTACCGGTCGCGGTCTCTCCGTATTGGAACTGATTCATGCATTCGAAGAATCCACGGGCGTGAAACTGAATTATCAGATTACCGGCCGTCGCGCAGGTGACATTGTCAAGGTATGGGCTGACCCGACTTTGGCCAATAATGAACTGGGCTGGAAAGCCGAAACGCCGATTGAAGATACGTTGCGTTCGGCATGGAAGTGGCAGGTTCATCTGCGCGAGACAGGTGTACAATAACGCATAAGGAGTGCCGGCAGGCATTCCATTCCAAATGAGTACACAATAAGTGTAATCATATTTTTGCAGAGTACCTGATGCTTCTGTGGTGTGTGAACATAGCGTTGCAGGTGTAATTACAACGGTAATATGACACAGGTACTCAATTGCATAGTAGTTTTGTCGTGTTTTATTTTGTGTTTGTGTTGTGCAGTCTCTCTACGTGAGTAGTGAGACTGCTTTTTAGTATGCTCGGCATGAGTAATGTCTAACGGGTGCAAGTCCCCAACGAGCCCTGATAGTGGGAATCGTATAGCCAGAGAGACAAGGGTGTC
>JALEPZ010000106.1 GCA_022767125.1 Phocaeicola plebeius | reverse complement strand
TGCTCTACCAACTGAGCTATTTCCGCCTGTTTCGCTCAACCGAAGGCTTTGTTTTTCGATTGCGAGTGCAAAGGTACAGCTTTTTTCCGAACCTGCAAGCATTTACTGAAGTTTTTTTCAAAGAAAATTTCAGTAATTTTTTCATCTTTCTTATATTCAGATAATTAACAGCAGAAAGAATCAATGCTTTTTTTTAAAGGTTTTCTTGCGGCAGTCTGGCTGTACCCTGCCTCCTTACACCAAATAACGTTTCCGCAAGCACTGTTTCATCGCTTCCGTCACCCCCAAGCACTGCTCCAGGTAGGCATCCAGGGAGCCGTAGTGACTGTCAACATGGTCCAACGACGCTTCGAAAAGGCGGGTATTGGCACTGATCAAAGTCTGAACGACATTCCGCTGCTCGACTGTCCGGACAGGCAGCCGTGCCACCATGGGGGCATAGTACATGGCCGAAAGAGAAAAATCCTGTACGATGAGATTCCGGTCGGCTCCCAACACAGCCAGCAGCAATGCCGATGCACAGCCCGTCCGGTCTTTCCCCTGCGTACAGTGCCACAGCACCGCCCCAGTATCGTCCGGCAGTCCTGTCAGGTCTTCCAAAAACCGGCGATAGACCTGTTGCTGGGCTTCGTCCAGCAGCAGCTTATCATACAACTGTGCGCATATTTCCTGCAGCCACGGCTCCTCGGCGTTCTCCAACAGGTAACGGACGATGGAACCAACATCCTTCAGTTCCATCGTTTCGGGCAACTTGATATCGGCCAACGGAGCACCGAGCCCCATATAGCCTGTCCCCTCCGGCAACACATCGGGAGCTGCCTGCCGCTCGGCTTCACTGCGGAAGTCATACACATGCTCCAGGTGGAAGCGGTCGTGCAACACCTTCGCTTCTTCCCGGGTCAGCCGCGACAATGCTCCCGAACGGAGCAACCTGTTACGTTTCACCATCTTCCCGCCAATGCGGTATCCCCCCAACTGGCGGGCATTCTGCACCGAATACAGTGCCAGCAACTGGTCTTCCAGCACCAGCTGCTGAATAGCCGTTTCTACCGGCCGACAATCCTGTTGTATCATGACAAACATTTTAACACTTCCATCACTTCATCCAACTGAGGGAAGCATCCATTTCTTCCGGATGCGTCTGGAGCATCTCGCCTAGCGTGATGCTGTGCAGGGTCTCATAGACCACGCCGCGATGACCTTCGCCACAGTCTACCATATCGAAGGTAATGGCAGTAGGCACCCCCAGCAGGAAGGAAATCATCAATGACATGGCAAATGTACAAATAAATTTTGAGAAACGCACTCCTTTTGTTGGCTAAATGCTGCGTATTACCCCAAGTCGCATCGTGGGGTTAGGGTAATAATATAATGGGATTGGTATGTATTATGGGGTTGGTATGAATAAAAAAAACTTTTCAAGATCAGGGCGTTTATTACAGGGCTATGATTACAGGTTGGTTGTAGTGATACAATTCACCTCAGGCTGTCCGAAAACCTTGGGCCACTTAGCCAACTGTCATGCTGAACGGAGTGAAGCAGCTGAACCCATCCACTTTGCGCGAACAGATTTCTCACTTCGTTCGAAAAGACAGGAAAAAAGGAAGGCGGAAAACAATTCTCGGACAGCATGTTTTTTTTCTACCCGATGTCACTTTTCGTCCTCGTGATTCGTTATATAGATGAGCAAGCTCAAAAGAGAATCAATGTATAACGAGTAAAAAAAGAGTATTATGAGATTAGAAGAAGTAATTCTATTTTTTGGCATTTGTGTCGTGCTGCCGGTCGTTGTCGTCGCACTGACGACACGCGCCAAGACCAACGCAACGAACAAGCGGGCAGAAATCGCACTGGCTGCCATTGAGAAAAACACCGATGTGGACCTGGAAGAGCTATTCAGAAAGATGAACCTTCCGCGACGGAGCGTCAAGGAGAAGCTGCTGTACAGGCTGCTATTCGGCTGTATATTCACCCTCCTCGGAGCAGGTATCTATGTAGCCATGTACGTGGCTGATATGAATGGCTGGTGCAACCAGAACATGTTCATCAGCCTGTCTTTTGTAGCAGTGCCTGCACTGGGGATAGGGCTGTCCTTCCTCATCAATTATTGGGCAGGGAAAAGCATGCTGAAAAAAGAGATAGAAATCGAAGCGAAAAACCAGCATGACGCGTGAGCAGTTCACTGAGATGGTGCAGCGCGAGCAGGAGCCGCTCAGGCGCTTCCTGCTCGCACTGTGCTGTGGCGACCGGGAAGAAGCAGACGACATTGCGCAGGAGGCACTGGTCAAGGCGTATCTCTCCCTCTCTGACTACGAGGAGCGGGGCAAGGGTACGGCCTGGCTCTACCGCATCGCCTACCGCACGTTTCTCGATTTCTGCCGCAGCCGCTCGCTTCTGCAGCCGCTGGAGGTGATGAACGGCCAGGAGGACACCACCTATGCTGCCGACCGCGACTTCTGCTACCAGTCGCTCTACCTGGCACTGGAGAAGCTGCCGCCGAAGGAGCGTTCAGCTCTCCTGCTGTTTTATATCGGGGGCTATTCTGTAAGAGAAATTGCCGGCATCATGGACGCGACGGAGGATGCTGTGAAGAAACGACTGTCGCGTGGACGTGAAAAACTTAAAACACTTTTGGAAGATGAAAAATGACATGCAACTACAGAAACTGTTCGGCAGCTACCGGCCGAAACTGACCGACAGTGAGCAGTTTATCCGTCGGCTGGAAAAGAGGCTGGCACTGATTGACGAAATCCGCCGGATGCAGGCAGCTCGGATACGGCGTTACCGCCTGGCTGTAGTGGCTGCTTTTGTGGCTGGCATCGTCTGTGGCGGGGGATTGCTGGCCTTCGTGATGACCGTGCCGCCGGAGGTTCCGCTGTTTACGTTTGGCACCGATGCCGGTCCGTTACTGTTCATCGAGCGGAACAGCCACTTCATTTCCTCCCTGCTCGCTTCGCTGATGATGGCCTGCTGCATTGTCTTCTTGCTGAACATCCACGACTGGACGGACAGGATGTATAGTAAGGGAATATAAGGGAACGCTGTATACGATTATTCGATGTCGTTGCTTTTAATCCATCGTGTACAGCGTTCTTCATGGGGTTACTGGTTTTCAAACTCCATCGACTGACCCGTTATTTCTTCACAATCGGCTCGCAACTCAGGTTGACACCCAGTTTCTTGAAAATCTTCCGGTCCACTTCGCCCAGCATCACCGTACAATGCACCTGACAGCCCCTCAGTTTGGGCAACTGCTCCAGGGCACGCCGGCAGTTGTCGTCATCTTTCGAAAGCACGGACAGTGCCACCAGCACCTCATCGGTATGCAACCGGGGATTCTGTCCGCCCAGATACTGGATTTTGGTGTACTGTATGGGTTCGATCATGGACTGGGGGATGAGCTTCGTCTCATGGTCGATGCCCGCCAAATGCTTGGTGACATTCAGCAGCAAGGCAGCACTGCAGCCCAACAACGAACTGGTATGAGCGGTAATGATTGTACCGTCTTCCAGCTCCATGGCCGATGAAATCTGTCCCGTCTGCCGTTGCTTTTCCTTGGCAGCCATCGTCGTTCTCCGGAAATCGGTCGTAATCTTCGCCTGATTGAACAGCAACTGAATCTTGCTGATCTCCTCCTCGTTGCACATCCCCATCGCCAGCTTGTTCGTGGCCTCGTAATACCGCCGGATGATTTCGTCCTTCGATGCCCGACAGCACACCTCGTCATCACTGATACAGAATCCCACCATATTAACCCCCATGTCGGTGGGCGACTTGTAGGGATTCGTCCCGTAAATACCCTCGAACAAGGCATTCAGCACCGGGAAGATCTCGATGTCGCGGTTGTAGTTGATGGCCGTTTTGCCGTAGGCTTCCAAATGGAACGGGTCAATCATGTTGACATCGTTCAGGTCTGCGGTAGCCGCTTCGTATGCAATGTTTACCGGATGCTTCAGCGGAAGGTTCCAGACGGGGAACGTCTCGAACTTCGCATAGCCGGCCCTCACTCCATGTTTGTACTCATTATACAACTGGCTCAGGCAGACGGCCATCTTGCCGCTCCCCGGCCCGGGAGCCGTGACAATGACCAACGGACGGGAGGTCTTCACATAATCGTTCTTCCCGAACCCTTCTTCCGAAGCGATGAGCGATACATTGTGCGGATAGCCTTCTATCAGGTAATGACAATAGGTGGCGATGCCGTCCCGCTCCAGCCGCTGGCGGAAAGCAATGGCCGCCGGCTGACCGTTGTAGTGGGTGATGACCACCGAACCTACCATGAATCCCAGTCGCTGGAACTCGCCGCGCAGACGCAGCACATCCTCATCGTAAGTGATGCCCAAGTCGGCACGCTTCTTGTTTTTCTCAATGTCGGTCGCACTGATGACAATGACTATCTCCAGGCTATCGCTCAGTTTCTGGAACATCCTCAGCTTGCTGTCAGGCTGGAAACCCGGCAACACGCGACTGGCGTGATGGTCATCGAACAGCTTTCCGCCCAGTTCCAGGTACAACTTTCCGTCGAACTGGGAGATACGCTCCCGGATGTGTTCAGACTGGATACTCTGGTATTTCTCGTTATCGAATCCAATTTTCATAGTTTTCTATTTCTACATATATTCAATTTTCAGTATAATCGGAGCCCACGCGCTCCACAAGTACGGGACCGCAACCGTTCTGCACGTCAGCACATCCGGTCGCGATAGTCCTCATACCCAAAGGTACGGAACATCTCCAGACGACCGTCGGTATGCAGGAATGCGATTGACGGATGGTGGATGCCGTTGAACATATTCGTCTTCACCGTTGTATAGTGAATCATATCCTCAAAGACAATCCGCTCGCCCACCTGCAAGGCATGGTCGAATTTCCAGCTCCCCATATAATCACCGCTCAGGCAACTGTTGCCTCCCAGGCGGTAGACATGGTCTTCAGGCTTTGCCGATTTCACGGCTTCGGCCGGCAACGTTTCTGCCCCACGTACTGCCGGCTGGTAAGGCATTTCCAAGCAGTCGGGCATATGACAAGTGAAACTGACATCCAAAATGGCAGTCCGGATGCCCCTGTTCTCCACCACATCGACCACCGAAGCCACCAGCGGACCCGTCTGCCAGGCAAATGCAGAACCAGGCTCCAGGATAATCTGTAGCCACGGATAGCGTGCACGCAACCCTTTCAGCAAGGCAATGAGATGCTCCGTATCGTAATCCCGGCGCGTCATCAGATGGCCGCCGCCCAAATTCAGCCACTTCAGCTGGGGGAACCAACGGGCAAACCTTTCTTCGATATGCTGCAACGTACGTTCCAGTTCATACGAGCTGGATTCACAATGACAATGGCAATGGAAGCCTTCTATCCCTTCCGGCAACGTATCGGGCAGCCGATCGGCTGTCACCCCGAAGCGTGTCCCCGGTGCACACGGGTTGTAGAGCTCCACTTCCACTTCTGAATATTCCGGATTGACCCGGATGCCGCACGACACGGGAGAAGGATGCGCCTTCACCTGCGGGTAAAACCGGCGGAACTGCGACAGGGAATTGAACGTGATGTGACTGCAGCAGCGCAGGAACGACGGAAAATTTGCTTCTGTATAGGCCGGAGAATACGCATGTGCCTTACTGCCGAACTCCTCCAGTGCCAGCCGGGCTTCGTATTCCGAACTGGCAGTCGTAGAACGGATGTATTCGCGGAAGACCGGGAACGACTTCCACAAAGCGAAGGCCTTGAATGCCAAAATAATCTCCACACCGGCTTGTTCGGCCACACCTTGTATCAGGCTCAGATTCCTTCTGAGCAAAGCCTCCTCCATCACATAGCAGGGAGAAGGAAGTTGGTCCATAGGTATCATAGTTCGTTGTTGGGTATCTGATTTCATTCGCTCTCTATTTCATTAGTTTCTCATTCCATGACAGTAAACCGGGCATACTTCAACAGCAACTGTTTGGTGCCGGCATTCCGGAAAGCCACCGTGGCTTTCGTATTATCCCCCTGACCTTCCAGGTGCGTCACTTCGCCCACGCCAAAGCGTTCGTGGCGGATCAGGGCCCCCACCTTCAGTCCTTTGGCCGTTCCTGCACATGCCACCGATGCAGCCGGAGCAGCCGTGGCAGCAGCATCCGCAGCTGGAATGCGGCGCAAATTACGCGGAGAAGCCGGTTTGACAAAAGGACGGGAGACTTCCGGAACAGGGCCTCCATCAAACATTGATGCCCCTTCATCGCGACGAGAGCCATACCGATCCTCCCGTTCCATCGGTCTCGACAGGCGGTCTTGCATCTCCCGGCGGAACCGTTCCACCCCTTCTGCCACGTTCCGTTCCAGACGGTCTTTCTGAGGCAGCTTCAGGAAGCGCGAATCAATGTCCTGCAAGAAGCGGCTGGGATGGCTGAATTCCTGCTTTCCGTATTTGAAACGGCTCTTGGCATAGGACAGGAAACAATGGTCCTCCGCACGGGTAATGGCCACGTACAACAGACGACGTTCTTCCTCGACGGCCCGTAGCGAAGCACCGGCCATCGGACTGGGAAACAGGTTCTCCTCCAGCCCCACGACAAATACATTACGGAATTCCAGCCCCTTGGCTGAGTGAATGGTCATCAAGGTGAGTTGGGGGGAATCGGCTTTCTCGCTTCCATCCTGATCGGTCAGCAAGGCCACTTCCGAGAGGTAGTCGGTCAGTGCGACATGCGCATGGCCTTCCTCCCGACGCGTCAGACAGAAGTCGTTCATGGCGTTCACCAATTCTTCCACATTCTCCTGTCTGCTCAAATTCTCCGGCGAACGGTCCTGACACAACTCATTGGCTATCCCCGACTGGCGGATTATCTCCATGCCTATCACAGAGGCATCCTTTGTCGTCACCCCTTCCATAAAGCCGGCAATCAGCGTACGGAACCCCTGCAGCCTGGCATGCGTACCTTTCTGCAAGTTCAAGCCGTAAGCCAACGGATCGCTTATGACTGTCCACATGCTGACATGATGCTCAGCCGCAGCCTGCTGCAGCTTGGCCAGCGTCGTGTCGCCGATGCCACGTGCCGGATAGTTCAACACCCGCTTGAAAGCCTCCTCATCGTGCGGGTTCACCGCCAGTCGGAAATAGGCAATCACATCCTTGATTTCCTTCCGCTGGTAGAACGACAAACCGCCATAGATACGATAGGGGATGCTGCGCTTCCGAAGGGCTTCTTCGAAAATGCGGCTCTGTACATTGGTGCGGTAGAGAATGGCCATATCATTGTAGGTATAGCCGTCGTGCATATGCAAGCGTTGAATCTGGTTGGCCACAATTTCCCCTTCTTCCACATCACTATACGCTTCCGTCAGTGTCAGCGGTTCTCCCAGAGCGTTTTCAGAAAACACTTCCTTCCGAATCTGGTCATGGTTTTTCGCAATCAGGCTATTAGCCGCCTTGACAATGGTCTGGGTTGAACGATAGTTCTGCTCCAGTTTGAAGAGGCGTGCTTCCGGATAGAGGCGGGTAAACTGCAGGATATTGTCGATATTGGCGCCCCGGAATGAGTAGATACTCTGTGCGTCATCGCCTACCACACACAGCCGGCGGTGTTGTCCCGTCAACTGCTGGACGATACAGTGCTGGGCATAATTCGTATCCTGGTACTCATCGACCAGCACATACTGGAAACGGTCGGCGTAACGGGCACACACTTCGGGATGCCGCTGGAAGAGGAGCCAGGTATACATCAGCAAATCGTCGAAATCCATTACGCCGCTCTGGCGCAACCGCTCCTGATAGCGGCGATAAATTTCGCCAATGACCGGCATCTTGGCCTCAGCATCGGCCTCACAGAGACAGGAATCAGCCCTATAGGCATCGGGCAGCAAGAGGCGGTTCTTGGCGTTACTGATGCGGGATTGGACAGCAGCCGGCTTGTACACCTTCTCATCGAGGCGCATTTCCTTGATCAGGGTCTTCAACAGGTTCCTCGAGTCGGAAGCGTCATACACCGTGAAGCTGGAGGAGAAGCCGACCAGTTCGGCCTCAGCCCGCAGAATCCGCGAGAAAATCGAATGGAAAGTACCCATCCACAGATAGCGGGCACGCTCCTCCCCGACCTGGCGGGCAATGCGCTCCTTCATTTCACGAGCCGCTTTGTTGGTAAAAGTCAATGCCAGGATAGACCACGGCATATACCCGTTTTCCATCAGGTACGCAATCTTGTAGGTCAGTACGCGGGTCTTGCCTGCCCCGGCTCCAGCCACCACCAGCGAGGGGCCATCGGTATAGACCACCGCAGCCCGCTGGTGGTCGTTCAATTCATCCAGATAATTTGCCATAAAAACGATATTTCTCCATCCACACCTTATTTTAATATATCACATCCGACAATAAAAAAAGGGCTTTGGGAGCGGAACGCCCCATTACCCTCTCTATTTCTCATCCGAGAAGTATTATCCCAGATACGACTTCAGCAGTTTGCTACGTGAATTCTGGCGCAAACGCCGGATGGCCTTCTCCTTGATTTGCCGAACACGCTCGCGCGTCAGGCCGAACTTGTCACCGATTTCTTCGAGTGTCATCTCCTGGCAGTTAATACCGAAGAACATCTGAATAATATCTTTTTCCCGATCGGTCAATGTCGACAAGGCCCGGTCGATTTCCCGCGAGAGCGACTCATTGACCAGCGAACGGTCGGCCATGGGAGAATCGTCGTTCACCAGCACGTCCAGCAGGCTGTTGTCCTCACCCTCCACGAAGGGGGCATCCACAGAGATATGACGGCCCGACACCTTCAAGGTATCTGAAATCTTGTCCACAGGAATCTCCAGCTCGTCTGCCAGCTCTTCCGGCGAGGGACGGCGTTCATTCTCCTGTTCAAATTTCGAAAAAGCCTTGCTGATCTTGTTCAGCGAGCCCACCTGATTGAGCGGCAGACGCACAATTCGCGACTGTTCGGCCAATGCCTGCAGGATCGACTGGCGGATCCACCACACAGCATAACTGATAAATTTGAAGCCTCGGGTCTCATCGAACTTTTCGGCAGCCTTAATCAACCCCAAGTTGCCTTCATTGATAAGGTCAGGCAAACTCAACCCTTGATTCTGATACTGCTTGGCAACAGATACCACAAATCGAAGATTGGCGCGCGTAAGCTTCTCTAACGCAGCTCGATCGCCTTTCCGAATCCGCTGAGCCAGTTCCACTTCCTCTTCTACGGTAATCAGGTCTTCACGACCGATTTCCTGCAGGTACTTGTCCAAAGAAGCGCTCTCACGGTTGGTAATACTTTTTGTAATCTTTAATTGTCTCATTATTCTATGCCCAATTTGAGTTGCAAAGGTAATAAAAACGATTGAAACACACAAGAAACAACACGATAAAAAAGTTTAATCCCTTTTTCGGAATAAGGAAGTTTGCCGCATCAGAAAAGATTCGTATCTTTGTGGGTCGATAGCAAACATACTGAGAAGCCATGATGAAAGATGAAATCAAGAAAGCATGCGAAGTCATGCAGCAAGGCGGAGTCATCCTCTACCCCACCGACACCGTCTGGGGCATTGGCTGTGACGCCACCAACGAAGAAGCCGTGAAACGAGTGTACGAGATAAAACACCGGACAGACAGCAAGGCGATGCTGGTACTGGTCGACAATCCGGTAAAAGTGAGTTTTTATGTCCGGGAAGTTCCGAACGTGGCCTGGGACCTCATCGACCTGGCCGACCGTCCGCTGACCATTGTCTACGACGGTGCCAAGAACCTAGCTCCGAGCCTGACGGGCGAAGACGGAAGCATCGGTATCCGGGTCACGGCCGAAGAGTTTTCCAAACAGCTGTGTTTCCGCTTCCGCAAACCCATTGTCTCCACATCGGCCAATATCAGCGGAGAGCCCGCCCCTGCCGTGTTCAGCGAAATCAGCGAGGAAATCAAGCAGGCCGTGGACTATGTGGTGAACTATCGCCGCCAGGAAAAAGGCCGCCCCACGCCCTCCAGCATCATCCGGCTGGGTGCCCACGGCGAGGTAGCCATTCTACGAAAATAAAAAACACTGCACACATGTTGACAAGCGAAAACGATCTCCAGTGGGTCAGCCGTATCAACGAATGGCGTGAACGGCACATCAACGACAAACAATTTGTCTTGATACTGAGCTTTCTGGTGGGCGTATGCACAGCATTCGCCGCCTGCCTGCTCAAATTTCTCGTGGAATGGATCAAGGAATTCCTGACCGAGAACTTCGATTCGACAGGGGCCAACTGGCTCTACCTGGTCTATCCGGTGGTGGGTATCCTGCTGGCCAGCCTCTTCGTGCGATGGATTGTACGCGATGACATCAGCCACGGAGTGACAAAAATCTTGTACGCCATCTCGCGCAAGCAAAGCCGCATCAAACGGCACAATATGTGTTCGTCCATCATCGCTTCGGGCATCACCATCGGCTTCGGCGGATCGGTAGGAGCCGAAGCGCCTATCGTGCTGACAGGCTCGGCCATCGGGTCCAACCTCGGAAGCCTGTTCCGCATGGACCACAAGACATTGATGCTCCTCGTGGGCTGCGGAGCGGCCGGCGCGGTATCGGGCATCTTCAAGGCACCGATTGCCGGACTGGTCTTCACGCTGGAAGTACTGATGATCGACCTGACAATGGCTTCGCTGCTGCCGCTGCTCATTTCCAGCGTCACGGCGGCCATCGTATCCTATATCCTGACGGGGACACAAGCCATGTTCCCGTTCCACCTTGACGATCCTTTCGCCATCGAGCGTATCCCCTACGCCATCGGACTGGGCATCTTCTGCGGAATGGTGGCCTTCTATTTCACCCGGGCCATGAACTGGATTGAGAACATTTTCCGCAGCTATGCGAAGCCCTACGCCAAGTTCCTGCTGGGCGGCAGTATGCTCAGCATCCTGATTTACCTCTTCCCGCCCCTCTACGGCGAAGGATACGACACCATTACCTTGCTGCTCAACGGCAGCGACATCCATGACTGGGAAACCGTCATGAACAATTCGTGGTTCTATGGGTACGACCAGTTGCTGGCCGTATACCTATTCCTTATTATATTATTCAAAGTGTTTGCTTCGAGTGCCACCAACGGTGGCGGGGGCTGCGGAGGTATCTTCGCACCCAGCCTGTTCCTGGGTTGTATCGCCGGCTTTGTCTTCTCCTACCTCTGCAACCGCTTCCATATCGGCGGCATCTATGTGCCCGAAAAGAACTTTGCCCTCATGGGCATGGCCGGACTGATGTCGGGAGTCATGCACGCGCCGCTGACGGGCGTGTTCCTCATTGCCGAACTCACGGGCGGCTACCAGCTCTTCCTGCCGCTGATGATTGTTTCGGTGTGCGCCTACCTCACCATCATCGTGTTCGAGCCCCACAGCATCTACTCCATGCGGCTGGCCAAGAAAGGAGAACTGCTGACCCACCATAAGGACAAGGCCGTACTGACCTTGATGAACGTGGAAAGTGTCATCGAGACCGACTTCCTGCTGGTACGTCCGGACATGGACCTGGGCGACGTGGTCATGAAAGTGGTGTCCCAATCCAACCGCAACGTGTTCCCGGTCGTCGATGCCAGCGAGCAGCTCAGAGGGGTGGTGGTACTGAACAGCATCCGCAAGGTACTGTTCCGCCAGGAGTTGTACCATCGCTATCGGGTGGAGCAGTTCATGGAAGACCCCGCGGCCAAAATCATCAACACCGATTCCATGGAAGATGTCATGCGGAAGTTCGACACGACTCGCTCCTGGTACCTGCCGGTCGTGGACGAAGACAACCGCTACATCGGCTTTGTATCCAAATCAAAAGCACTGAATACATACCGTCAGGTCATGGTCGACCTGTCGGAAGAATAACCCTCTGTCATCCATTATGGAAAAGAAAGATTTGAGAATCATCTACATGGGCACTCCGGAATTTGCCGTCGAGAGCCTGAAACGCCTCGTGGAAGGCGGATACAATGTCGTGGCCGTCATCACGATGCCCGACAAACCGATGGGCCGTCACGGCAGTGTCCTTCAGCCCAGTCCGGTCAAACAATATGCCGTATCGCAAGGATTGAACGTCCTCCAGCCCGAAAAGCTGAAGGACGAAGCGTTTGTCCGTGAACTGCGGGCCCTGAATGCCGACCTGCAGATTGTGGTGGCATTCAGAATGCTGCCGGAAGTGGTCTGGTCTATGCCTCCGATGGGGACCTTCAACCTCCATGCCTCCCTCCTGCCCCAGTATCGCGGCGCAGCGCCCATCAACTGGGCGGTGATGAACGGAGACACCGAGACCGGCATAACCACGTTTTTCCTGAAACACGAAATTGATACGGGAGAAATCATTGACCAGGTGCGTGTCCCTATAGCCGATACCGACAATGTAGAAACGGTCTACAACCGGCTGATGCACTTGGGAGGCGACTTGGTGGTGAAAACCGTCGATGCCATCTTGAACGGTACCGTAACGACCACCCCACAGGAAGCACTGGCCACCGATGAACCGTTACGCCCGGCCCCGAAAATCTTTAAGGACACCTGCCGCATCGACTGGAGCCAAGGAGTAAAAGGAGTCTACGACTTTGTCCGGGGCCTGTCTCCGTACCCAGCTGCCTGGACCGAACTGAACGTGGGAGAAACGGCTCCTGTAGTACTGAAGGTCTATACGACCGAAAAAGAGTTCGTTCGCCACGAACAGGCGACAGGAACCCTCGACACAGACGGGAAGACCTACCTTCGTGTGGCCGTCCCCGATGGCTATGTCCGCCTCAGCTCCCTCCAGCTGGCAGGAAAGAAGCGGATGGATGTAGCCGACTTTCTCCGTGGCTTTCATGCAGCCGGACAGGCATCGGTGCATTAAAAAGACGGAATGATCTAAAAAAACGGACAAGACGATGCAGTCTTTTCACGCTTTCTTCATTCTATAAACAGATATGCAGACAAAGACCGATAGGAACGAGGCAGAGCTGGCCGAAGGATGCCGGCGTGCTGACAATACGTCCCGCCGCATGTTGTACGAACAATATGGCGGGACCTTAATGGCTATTTGCCTGCGCTACATGGCCGACCGTGAAGCTGCCGAGGATGTCCTCCACGACGGTTTCCTGCGCATTTTCGAATGCATCGACCAGTTTGTCTATCAAGGCAAGGGGTCGCTCCGGGCCTGGCTGTGCCGCGTCGTCACCAACGAAGCGCTCAACGCCCTGCGCAAGCGCAACCGACAGCAGACGCAGGAAGTGACGATGGACGACATGCCCGATATGGCCGACACCGACGACACCTCAATGGAGGAGATTCCGTCCTCCGAACTGATGAAAATGGTAGAGGAGTTGCCCGACGGATACCGGACGGTTTTCAACCTGTATGTATTCGAAGAAAAAAGCCATAAGGAAATTGCCGAACTACTGGGCATCAGTGAGCACACCTCCTCTTCCCAGTTCTACCGGGCCAAAAGCATATTGATGAAAAAAATGAACGACTATAGAAGGAGAAAAGCATGATGCAGAAGAACGACCCATGGGCGGAGCAGTTCCGCCAACGAATGAAAGGGCATACCGAACCGCTTCCCGAAAATCTGTGGGAACAACTGGAGCAGGAATTGCCGCCTGCGCCGACAGCCCGTATCGTGCCGATGTGGAAACGATGGACGGCTGTTGCCACAGCAGCCGGTCTCCTTGCTCTCATATCTATCGGAACGCTTTACTACTGGAACCGGTCCGTGCCTTCGCACGTGGCCGAAACGGTGGCAGAGAGTCTGGTACCGGCCGAACCGGCAACAGTCCCTGCCTCCATGGCTACTGAAATCCCTTCGGATGCCGTAGCAGCAGTAACCCTCCCTTCCCGGACACCCATACCGCAACAACGGAGCACAACTTCTTCCCATCCTTCTTCTACGGAGTCAGTGGAGAAAGAGGAAGCTACAAAGGAGGAACAAGAGCCTTTCTCCCCGGAGACGGCCGATACCCGTCAACGACCGTCTCGCCCGACACGGAAGCAACAGCAGGCACACGACCGCCGCCGGATGGAAGAAAACAGCCGTCTGCTGGCGGCGAGCCGACCGCACGCGCAGAACCATTGGTCCATCGGTATGGCAACCGGCAACACGTTCGCCGATGCTTCCATCGCCTGGAACGAGGTATCGACCTTCTACATTCCCAACGGATACAGTGACCTCATCCAGTCGAATACTTCGGGTTCCTCCTACGGGGCCGCCATGCTGGGCAATGTCATTTCCCAGAACGAGCGTACCTCGTCGACCCAAGTACGCCACAAGCAGCCGATTACGGTGGGAGCCTCTGTGACCTGGCAGTTCCACCGCCGCTGGGCCGTCGAATCGGGTTTGTATTACACTCTTCTCTCCTCCGACCTCGACATCAACGATCTGTCCATGGTCAACGAAGAGCAGAAACTGCACTATATGGGTGTTCCCCTCAAGCTGCGACGCACATTGTGGGACACCCGTTGGCTGACCATCTATGCCACGGCAGGCAGCATGATCGAGAAATGCGTGTCGGCGAAACTGACCACCAGCCGTGTCAAAACCCAATACAGCACCGGTAACAAGGTCCTCACCGGCAACACCGAGCGAGGGAAAGAAACGCACACCCAAGGTTCCAAGCCCTGGCAGCTTTCCGCCCTGGCCGCTGCCGGCGTGCAATTGAACCTAACACAGGCTCTCAGCCTCTATGCCGAGCCCGGCATCGCCTATTACTTCGACGACGGATCGGCCTTGCAAACCATCCGCAAGGAACATCCCTGCAATTTCCATCTGCAGATGGGCTTGCGGTTTACCGTTAAATAATCCCTGAAAACGTTATGAAATTCTGTCTGTTAGTTGTAGGAAAGACCATAGAGAAACATTACATCTCCGCCATCGGTGACTATGTGGAGCGGGCACGCCACTATGCCTCGTTCGAGCTGGAAGTCATCCCGGAACTGAAGAACACCAAAAGCCTGAGCATAGAGCAGCAGAAGGAAAAAGAGGCCGAGCTGATCCTGAAAGCCCTCCAGCCGGGCGACACGGTCGTCCTGCTCGACGAACACGGCAAGGAGTTCCGCTCGGTAGAGTTTGCCCATTGGGTGGAAAAGAAGATGCACACTGGCGCCAAACGGCTGGTCTTCATCATCGGCGGTCCTTACGGGTTCGCCCCTTCCGTCTATGCCGCCGCACAAGAGAAGATATCCCTTTCGAAGATGACCTTTTCACACCAGATGATCCGACTCATCTTTGTCGAGCAGTTCTATCGGGCCATGACCATCCTACACAACGGCCCCTACCACCATGAATGACGTTTCCTGCGTTACAACGGGGCCCTTTCTTCCACCCCTTCGCCGCTCCCGCTGAGCTTAATGGCATCTTTTTTCAGCAAAAAAACGCAAAATGCCTTGTGCTGTCAATTTTTATACCTACCTTTGTCTGTTAAATTAACAATTTGCCCATGAATGTAACGATGTACGATAAACTTTTGCAGCTACCTCTTTTCCAAGGATTATGCACAAACGACCTAACGCATATCCTGGAAAAGGTGAAGTTGCATTTTCAGAACCACAAGGCAGGCACCTACCTCATCCGCCAAGGCACACCGTGCGACCAACTCCTTTTTCTGCTCGACGGGAGCCTGACGGCCGAACGAGAGGATAACGAGCGGGACTTCGTGCTGGGGGAAGACCTTGAGGCGCCCTTTATCATCGAACCCTATTCCCTTTACGGCATGCACCCCCGGCATACGGCCTCGTACCTGGCACGCACCGACGTGAGCGTGGTGACCATCGAAAAGTCGTACATCCTGACGGTTTTGGCCAAATACTCCATTTTCCAGCTCAACTACCTTAACCTGCTCAGCAACCGAGCACAGACCGTACAGGAGCGGTCGTGGACATCGCATGGCAGAAACATCTACGAGAAAATCACCAATTTTCTGCTGCTGCGCTGCGCCCGGCCCACCGGCTGCAAGACCTTGCGCATCCGCATGGAAGACCTGGCAGTGCTCATCGGAGAGACCCGCATCAACGTGTCGAAAGTGCTGAACGAGTTTCAGCTGCAAGGGCTGGCCAGGTTGAGCCGGAAAGCTATCGTGGTACCCGACATGGAAGCCCTGGCCAACTATACCGCCTCCCACCAGACAGATACTTTTTATGAACCCTGATTGATGAAGATATGCAAAACGCCTTATTGACACCCCGCTATACCACCCCGCACGGAACCATTCCTTTCCCGCTCATCCAGACAGCAGACTACGAACCGGCACTACGGGAAGCCATGCGGCAGGAAGACGAGGAAATCGCTGCCATCATCGGCAACCCGGACGAACCGACTTTCGAGAACACCGTCGTAGCATTGGCCGAGGCAGGCCAGCTGCTGAACCGGGTCACGACCGTTTTGTTCAACCTGCTCAGTGCGGAAACGAACGATGAACTGGAAGCGGTAGCGGAAAAGATGATGCCCGAGCTCTCGGAACACAGCAACAACATTACGCTGAACGTACAGCTGTTCGAACGCATCCGTACGGTGTACGGACAGAGGGACAGCCTGCCGCTCACGCCCGAAGAACGCCAGTTGCTGGAGAATACGTACGACGGATTCCGCCGCAACGGGGCAACGCTTTCGGACAACGACAAGGCCGTCTTCCGGCAGCTGACCGCCGAACTCAGTTCGCTCACGCTGCGTTTTTCCCAAAACCATCTGAAAGAGACCAACAAATACGAGTTGCACCTCACCGATGAAGCGCAGTTGAAGGGACTGCCCGACAGCGCACGAGAGGCAGCGGCCCAGACCGCCCACGAGAAAGGCAAGGAGGGATGGGTCTTCACCCTTCAGGCCCCTAGCTACCAGCCGTTCCTGAAATACAGCGAATGCAGGGAACTGCGGAAAGAGCTGTACATGGCCTACAACACCCAGTGCTGCCACGGAGACGAACTGGACAACTGCGCCATCGTGAAGCAGCTGGTCAACCTGCGCCGCCACCTGGCTGTCCTGCTGGGGTTCACCGACTATGCCGACTATGTCTTGCGCAAGCGGATGGCAGAAGACACCGCCCATGTCTACCGTCTGCTGGACCAGCTGCTGGAGGCCTATACCCCCACCGCCCGGCAGGAGGTAGAGGCAGTGACCCGTCTGGCCCGCGAGGCCGAAGGGGAAGATTTCACGCTGATGCCGTGGGACTTTTCCTTCTATTCCCAGCAGTTGAAGCAGCGAAAGTACAGCTACGACGAAGAAGCCCTGCGCCCCTACTTCGAATTGAGCCGCGTAAAAGAAGGGGTATTCGGACTGGCCACCCGTCTCTATGGCATTACCTTCCACGAGAACAAGGACATTCCGGTCTACCACCCCGACGTGCAGGCCTATGAAGTGCGCGAAGCAGACGGCACCTACCTGGCCGTACTCTACACCGACTTCCATCCACGGGCCGGCAAGCGGTCGGGGGCCTGGATGACCAGCTACCAGGAACAATGGATAGACCGTACAGGCACCAACCACCGCCCGCACGTATCGGTGACAATGAACTTCACCCGGCCTACCGCCGCCAAGCCGGCCTTACTGACCTTTGGAGAAGTGCAGACCTTCCTCCATGAATTCGGCCATGCCCTACACGGTATTTTTGCCAACACCCGTTTCCAGAGCATGAGCGGTACCAATGTCTATTGGGATTTCGTGGAACTGCCTTCACAGATCATGGAGAACTTTGCCCTGGAAAAGGAGTTCCTGCATACGTTCGCCCGTCACTACGAAACCGGCGAGCCGTTGCCCGAAGAGATGGTGCAACGCATTGTCGACGCCTCGAACTTCAATGTGGCCTATGCCTGCCTCCGCCAAGTCAGCTTCGGACTGCTCGACATGGCCTGGTACACCCGCCGCACGGACTTCGAAGGCGATGTGAGTCAGTACGAACGGGAAGCCTGGCAACGGGCACAAGTCCTGCCTTCCGCCGAAGGAACCTGCATGAGCGTACAGTTCGGTCACATCATGTCGGGCGGTTATGCGGCAGGCTATTACAGCTACAAGTGGGCGGAAGTACTGGATGCAGATGCCTTCTCTGTTTTTCAGGCAAAGGGCATCTTCAACCCGGAGGTGGCCCGCTCGTTCCGAGAGAACATCCTCTCCAAAGGCGGCACCGAGCACCCCATGGCCCTCTACCGGCGCTTCCGGGGACAGGAACCGACCATTGATGCATTACTGAAACGAAACGGAATCCGATCATGAGCATGAAATTACTGACGAGCTATTGTGTAGCCGGGCTGTTCCTGCTGACAGGACTGCTGAGCGGCTGCGACCAGAAAGACGACATCGACGAAATCTTCTGCAGCGGGACATGGTACGTCGTGGACTATTATACCAACTTCAACTGGAGCAACCTGTCGAAAGATGCAGGCGTACCTGTCAACGGCGGAAAGACCGACGTGCTCTCTGTCATCCAGCAATTCTCGTTGCAGTTCAAGGACGACGGAACATTTGAAGGAAAAATACAAAACGGCACCTACACCGGACAATGGCAAGCCCATCCCGACGACCGGAGTGTATCGTTCCGCAACGTACAGGCTTCTCCGCTGACAGGTCACAACAAGGAATTCATCCAATTCCTGCAGAAAAGCACCCTCTATCAGGGTAACAGCAAGCTGCTTCACCTGACCAACAGCGAAAAAGCCAAATACCTGCAACTGAATCATGGACAAAAGTAAACCAAGAATCATGGAAGAGACAGACCATAAACAAGCGATACTGGACCGCCGCTATATGCGCATGGCGGGTATCTGGGCAGAAAACTCCTACTGCCAACGCCGCAAGGTGGGAGCACTCATCGTGAAAGAGAAAATGATTATTTCCGACGGCTACAACGGCACCCCGTCGGGATTCGAGAACGTGTGCGAAGACGAGCAGTGGGTCACCAAGCCCTATGTACTCCATGCCGAGGCCAATGCCATCACCAAAATCGCCCGTTCGAACAACAGCAGTGAAGGGGCGACTCTCTACGTGACCGCCTCACCCTGCATCGAGTGTGCCAAACTGATCATTCAGGCCGGCATCAAGCGGGTCGTCTTTGCCGAGAAATACCGGCTGGAAGACGGGCTGCAGCTGCTGAAGAGAGCCCATATCGAATTAGTGTACCTTAATCCCAATGACGAATATGACAGCGGACAATAACAACAACAAGAAGAACCGGTTCGTCCCTTTTCTGATGGCCGTGTGTGTAGTGGTCGGCATCGTTGTCGGCACGTTCTATGCCCAGCATTTTTCCGGCAACAAGCTGGGCATCATCAATACCTCGTCGAACAAGCTGAACGCCTTGCTGCGCATCATCGATGACCAATATGTCGATACGGTGAAAATGACCGACCTAGTGGAAGAAGCCATGCCGCTCATCCTCTCCGAACTCGACCCCCACTCGTCCTATATACCGGCCAAGGACCTTCAGGCGGTCAACGCAGAGCTGAAGGGCAGTTTCAGCGGTGTAGGCATCCAGTTTACCATTCAGGACGACACCATCCATGTGAACAGTGTCGTGGAAGGCGGCCCCTCCGAAAAGGTGGGTCTGCTGGCAGGTGACCGTATCGTGGAAATCGACGACTCGTTGTTCGTGGGAAAAATCGTGAACAACAACGAAGCCATGCGTCGGCTGAAAGGAGAGAAAGGTACCCAGGTGAAGCTGGGTATCTACCGTCCGGGCGAGAAAGAACTACTGTATTTCACTGTCATCCGGGGAGACATCCCGACCCGCAGCATCGATACGGCATACCTGATTGACGGCAAGTTCGGCTACGTGAACGTCACGAAGTTCGGCGAAACGACCTATACGGAACTGCTGATCGCACTGGCCCAACTGAACCAGGCGGATTGCGAGGGGCTGATAGTGGACCTGCGAGGCAATACGGGAGGCTACATGGCCGCTGCTATCCAGATGGTCAACGAGTTCCTGCCGAACCATCGCCTCATTGTTTATACGGAAGGACGGAAAGAGCCCCGCCGGGACTATCATTCGAACGGTACGGGCAGCAACCAGAAACTGCCGCTGGTCGTGCTGGTCGACGAAAGCTCAGCCTCGGCCAGCGAAATCTTTGCCGGTGCCATCCAGGACAATGACCGCGGAACCATCGTCGGACGGCGGTCGTTCGGAAAAGGACTGGTACAGCAGCCCATCGAATTCAGCGACGGATCGGCCATCCGGCTGACCATTGCCCGCTACTACACCCCATCGGGACGCTGCATCCAGAAGCCGTATGACAAGGGCAATGACGAAAACTACGAGATGGACCTGATTACCCGCTACGAACATGGGGAATTCTTCTCGGCCGACAGCATCAAGCAGAATACCACCGACCTGTACTATACGGGGTTAGGGCGGCCCGTCTATGGCGGCGGCGGCATCATGCCCGACATCTTCGTCCCTCAGGACACGACCGGCATGACCTCGTATTTCCGGATGGCAGCCACCCGCGGACTGATTGTCCGCTATACCTTCGAATACACCGACCATCACCGCAGTGAACTGCAGGCGTTCAAGACCTCGGAAGAACTGGTGAAGTACCTGAAGAAACAGAACTTGCTGAACCTCTTCGCCACCTATGCCGAACGCAAGGGACTGAAACGGCGCAACAACCTGCTGTACCAGTCGAAGACCCTCTTCGAACAGAGTCTGTATGGCAACATCGTCTACAACATGTTGGGCAAGGAGGCCTATCTGCAGTACCTGAACCTGACCGACAAGACGGTACAGAAGGCACTGGAAGTTCTGAGAAGCGGCACTTCTTTCCCGAAAGCTCCGGAGAAAGAACCCCAAAAACCTGCAACCGATGAAAGAAGCGAAAAAACAATTGCGTGCGTCGATACGACAGCTGAAAAAGCAGTATCCGATGCCCCAACTTACTCGGTGGTCTTCGAACTTGCTTGACAGGCTGGAAGACGAGGCGGTCTTTCGCCGGGCCCATACGGTACTGGCGTATGCCGCCTTGCCCGATGAGGTGCAGACCCAGGAGTGGATGGAGCGGTGGAAAGACGCTAAAGTCCTCCTGCTGCCCGTAGTGAACGGAAACGAACTGGAGCTGCACCGCTACACGGGGCGGCATGACCTGCAGACCGGCGCGTTCGGCATCGAGGAACCCACCGGTCCGCTCTTCACCGACTATGGGCAGATTGACTTGGCCCTTGTCCCCGGCATGGCATTCGATGCCCATGGCTACCGGCTGGGTCGCGGCAAAGGCTACTACGATCGCCTCTTGCCTCGGCTGACAGCCGCCTGGCGCATCGGCATCTGCTTTGGCTTCCAGGTCTGTCCGAGTGTTCCCACCGAACCTTTCGACCTGCCCATGCACGAAGTGTGGACAGAAGACGGGTGCATCTCTATACCCACCGTCAATCCCCAGCAGCCATGAAAAAAAGCAATACCGAACCCCTGCGCGACGTACTGATGCGTTTCCTGCGCCAGGAAGGACTGGAAACACCCCTCAACCAATATCGCCTGATCGAGGCATGGAAAGAAGTGGTAGGCCCCGGTATCGCCCGCTACACCTCGAACCTATACATCAAGAACCAGACCCTCTACGTCCACCTCACCTCGTCGGTCCTGCGGCAAGAGCTGCTGCTGGGCCGTTCGTTGCTGGTCCGGAACCTGAACAACAAGGTTGGCGCGCAAGTCATCACGGACATCGTCCTAAGGTGAATGCCAGACCATCACGCTGGCATTCCAAGTCTGCCTTTCCTATCCTTTTTCCGACCGCCCGCCTTATTCCACCACCTTACCGTCTTCCACCTCAAACAGCCGATAATCCCCTTCAATCTTCTGCAGAATCTTGTCCAGATGGTCACGATTCGTATCGGTGACAAAAATCTGTCCGAAACTGTCGCCGGCCACCAACTTCACTATCTGTTCTACGCGCGAAGCATCCAGCTTGTCGAAAATATCATCGAGCAACACCAACGGCGTGGTACGGCTGCCTGTCCGCTTCAGGAATTCAAACTGCGCCAGCTTCAAGGCAATGAGGTACGTCTTGTTCTGCCCCTGCGATCCCTCTCGTTTGATCGGGAAATCCCCCTGCTGCATCTGCAGGTCATCCTTGTGGATCCCTCTCGTCGTATAGCCCAGTATCCGGTCCCGCTGACGGCATTCCAGCAACAATGCAGCCAAGTCACCCTGTTCAGCGTGCGACTCATACGTCAGGCTCACCTGCTCGCGGTTTTGGGAGATATAGGAGTAATACGACTGGAAAATCGGGATGAACTCCTCGATGAAAGCCTTTCTGCCCTCGTAGACCTGTCGTCCCGACTGCGCCATCATTTCCTCCCACACCAGCATCAGTTCCGCCTCGGGCTCCATATCCGCCTTCAGCAACGTGTTGCGTTGCTGCAAAGCCTTGTTGTAACGGATCAGTGCTTCCAGGTATTCGCGGTCGTATTGCGAAATCACCACATCCATGAAACGCCTCCGCTCTTCGCTGCCCCCGTCGATGAGCCATGCATCGGCCGGCGACACCATGACCAGCGGAATCAGTCCGATATGGTCGGCCAGCCGCTGGTACTCCTTCTTGTTGCGCTTAAACTGCTTCTTGGCCCTGCGCTTGAGTCCGCAGTAGATCTCTTCGGGCTCTCCGTCATCGGTTTCATAAAAACCCTGGATCACGAAGAACTCCCGATCGTGGAGGATGTTCTGCGAGTCGATGGGATTCGTGGCACTCTTGCAGAACGACAGATAATACACGGCATCCATCAGGTTGGTCTTCCCCATCCCGTTGTGCCCGATAATGCAGTTCATCTTCCGTGAAAACGACAGTTCCACCTGTTCCAGATTCTTATAGTTCACTATTGAAATGCGCTTCAACCACATAAATCATACACGTTTTGACGGACAAAATTAGCAATAAAAGCAAGATTAAGAAAAAAACTTGCGCGCAAATTTCGTGGATAGACATAAATAAGCTAATTTTGCTGGCCGAAACAAAAAACTCATCCAATCAGCAACAATAAAAAAAGTGATATAAAATGGCAGAACAAAAGAACACCCAAGATCCCTTGAATGTAGACGAAGCGTTGGTAACCTCCGAAACATTCTTCTTGAAGTACAAAAACCTGATGCTCGGCGTAGTGGTCGGCCTTGTTGTCGTCGTATGTGCCGTATTGGGCTACAAGAACTTCATTAGCGAACCCAAGGCCCAGAAAGCCTCTGAAGCCCTTTTCAAAGGACAGCAGTATTTCAGCAACGACAATTTTGAAGCCGCCCTCAATGGCGACAGCCTGGGCTATGCTGGCTTCCTGAAGATTGCCGATGAATTCAGCAGTACGGATGCCGGCAACCTGGCCAATGCGTATGCCGGCTTGTGCTATGCCCAGCTGGGCAAGTACGAAGAAGCCGTGAAGTTCCTTGACAAGTTCAGTGCCGACGACTATTTCGTAGCTCCCGCCCTGATGGGCACGATGGGCAACTGCTACGCACAGATGGGCCAGCTGGACAAGGCAGCCGCTACCCTTCTGAAAGCTGCCGACAAGGCCGACAGTCCTTCGCTCAGTCCCAACTACTTGATCCAGGCCGGACAGATTCTGGAAAAGCTGGGCAAGAATGCCGAAGCCGTGAACGCCTACCGACAGGTAAAGAGCAAATACGCCAACTCGTACCAGTCGATGGACATCGACAAGTACATCGAACGTGCGTCCAAATAATATAAGGTAAGACATCATGGCAACCGCATACCATAACCTGTCCGATTACGACTTCCAGTCCGTACCCGATGCTTCGGCCATGCGCTTCGGCATCGTGGTGTCTGAATGGAACGCCAACATCACGGGAGCACTGCTCGAAGGAGCAGTGGCCACCCTGAAGAAACACGGGGCAAAAGAGGACAACATCCTGGTTCAGACAGTACCGGGCAGTTTCGAACTGACCTTCGGATCAGCACAAATGATCAAGAGTGGAAAGGTCGATGCCGTCATCGCCTTGGGATGTGTCGTCCGTGGAGACACCCCCCACTTCGACTATGTATGTGCCGGTGCCACTCAGGGCATTGCCCATTTGAATGCCACCACCGACACCCCCGTCATCTATGGCCTGATTACCACCAATACGATGCAGCAGGCAGAAGATCGTGCAGGCGGCGTATTGGGCAATAAAGGCGATGAATGTGCAATTACTGCAATAAAAATGATCGATTTTGTTTGCAGATTAAAAAAATAATCGTACCTTTGCAGCGCAATTGAGGGAAACACCTGTAGGAACCTTCCTTTCAGCTGCAAAAGTTGGGCAAATACCAGAGTGGCCAAATGGGGCAGACTGTAAATCTGCTGGCTTACGCCTTCGGTGGTTCGAATCCATCTTTGCCCACCATCCATGCGGGAGTAGCTCAGTCGATAGAGCATCAGCTTCCCAAGCTGAGGGTCGCGGGTTTGAGCCCCGTCTTCCGCTCTACGAAAGTAGA
>JALEPZ010000033.1 GCA_022767125.1 Phocaeicola plebeius | reverse complement strand
CGCATCGATGCCATTCTCTTTTACTACCTTCTCGACAAGGGCGAGATACTTCTGATTGCAGGCACAGCTGCTCACTAAAACCTTTACGTCTTTCATATATTAAACGTCTTTTATAAATGAATAATTATTGTTTTTCGTTATCGTTATCGTTATCGTTTTCGTTATCGTTTTCGTTTTCGTTTTCGTTATCGTTTTCGTTATCGTTATCGTTTTCGTTTTTGTTATCGTTTTCGTTTATCGTTTATTGTTTATCGTAGAATAACGATTATATAATTCCAAATTATAGCGTATGCCGATGTTTTCGCTTAGGCATACGCTTAGTATTACTTGCAGCAATCCTTGTCCTTGCAGATTTCCGTTTGGAAGAACTCTGCAAAGAGTTCCTTGGCATACTCCCAGTTTTCACGCACTATGCAGTATTTCACTTTTGGGGTTTCAATCTCCCCTTGTATAAGTCCTGCATCTTTCAGTTCCTTAAGATGTTGGCTCACCGTAGCCTGTGCTATGGGCAGTTCCTCATGAATGTCGCCGAAATAGCAAGTCTTTTGTTTGGCGAGGAATTTCATGATGGCAATACGGGCAGGATGTCCCAAAGCCTTGGCAAACCTTGCCAGGGTCTCCGTCTTGATACAATATGTTTTCTTTTCAGCCATAATCAATGATGAATAATTATTTTTGGCGCAAAGGTAAACGATACTATTCAATTATCCAAGATAATTATCGTAAATTTACGAATATATAACATGGGTGAGAGATACTAAAGTTGTACACCCAATAGCTTTCCATCGATATATCTGTTCTCCATTTCTTGAGTGTATCATTGCAGCAGGGAGGAACGGGACAGTCTGGCATTACACTTCATGGTCGTTGCATATTCTTCTCGCGGCGGACGCTCTTACCACTGCAGTCGTGACACTGTCATGACTGCAGTGGTGACCTCCTGACGACTGCACTTGTGAGGGTGCGACGAGTGCAGTCGTTAAGAAGCCATGACTGCACTCGTGAGGCTGCTTGGATGGCCTGTCATTCCGAACGAAGTGAGAACTGCCGGAAACGGGAGCTTCTGCGTCACTTGCGTCACTTGCGTCACTTGTTTTTCTAACATTTCTACGAATAATTAATTAGAAGCTCCTTTAAAGGAGCAGGTAATTAATTATTTTTCCTATACTCGATAAAAGTAAGTGACGCAAGTGACGCAAGTGACGCAGAAGCGTGAGGCTATCAGGGACGATGAAAGCAAGAAATTTCCAACACAGCGGTACGGAGCTCACAGCGTTTCTTTATAGTGGATGGTTAAACACAAAGAGAGGAAGATATAAAGATTATTTTTCCTTTGTCCCTTCGTACCTTTGTGTTTTCTCTCCTCTTTCCTAGTCAATAATACGCCCTCCCCTCTGTGCCTCTGTGTTTATCCCTAACTATCCACCCGCCATCACGTATGTATAAAAAATAAGTGCGAACAGTGTTAAAGTCAGCAGCTGATGCGGAGGATTGGAAGAAAATCAGTATCTTTACGGAAGTATAAAATCAAGCGGACGGTAGTCTGTTTTACAAATAAGATATAACCATGATAAGAAGAATCATATGGATGACGGTGCTTGCATCGTTTCTGCTCGCTGCAGGCGGGCACAGCCGGACACATGGTGCTCCGGACAGCGATTCGTTGCGGGTGTTGCACACCACTCGTGAGGCGGTCCTCGTTGTGAATGACGACAATCGAAAGAACGAACGATGGTGGTTCGTGTCTCCTGCCATCCGTCCCGACATCTGCAAGACCTCCGCGCGGCGGGTCATGTTCAAGAGCGATGTGGACTCCCTCGTCATTGATGTGGAAAAGGGTATGAGCTACGATTTCGTCATCCTGCTCGGCAACGATTCGGCCTATACGCGCGTGAAGTGGGTCAGTGACAACCCGCTGGAAGAGCCGTCGGAAGAGATGACGAAGGTGGCTGCCTCGGGAAAGCTGACACGGGAGCAGGCGGCGTTCGACCTAGATGCCTTGCTCTACACCTTCAGCGAAGTGCATCCCGACATGTTCTCCGTCTGTCCGCAGGGTCGTCTGCTCTCGATGGCCCACGACATCAAGCAGGCGCTTCCCGACTCCATCACCCGTCCCGAACTGTTCATGCGCCTGTCGAAGCTCGTAGCCGCCATCGGCGACGGACACAGTTCGCTCCAGTTCCCCTTCAACGAGGTCTTTACGGAAGAAACGCTGCGCCTGCCGATGAAGGTGGACATTGACACGGAGCACATGACGATGAGCTGTGCCGGCTGTATAGACGGAACCGTCCCGACGGGAGCCGACATCCTTTCGGTCAACGGGATACCGACGCACCAGCTGCTGGAAACCATGATGGAGTATGCCAGTGGCGAACGGTATTTCTTCCGGCTGGAACGGGTGCGCACGATGTTCTCCGCCCTGTTCGAGATGCTCTACAAGGCCGACAGCTATGAAGTGGCCTATCGCACTGCGGGCAGCAAGAAGGAACTGCGCTGCGTCCTGCCGGCATTGGCGTTCCAGGAAATTCGCGACCGGATGCCGAAGGATCAGTCCGCCCAAGGAGCCAGCGACACTCCGTATTCGTTCACCATCGATTCGAAGAGAAAGACGGCCGTAATGGACTTCCGTTCCTTCGACGACCCGAAGAAGATGACCGCATTTGCCGACTCGATGTTCACCGTGCTGCGCCAGCAAGACATCCGTCACCTGATCATCGACCTGCGCAACAACGGCGGAGGCAACTCTGCCGTGGGCGACGAACTGCTGCGCTACCTCTCGCCCCGTCCGTTCCGCCAGTTCGGGAAATCGCTGGTGAGGATATCGCCCCTGACACGCCGTCTGCTGAACACCGACCAGACCGCCCCCGGCTGGTACTGGTTTGATTCGGACGACATGGTAGTTCCCCGTACTGCCGCCGAGGGTCATTTCGACGGAAAGGTCTATCTGCTGGTCAGCCACCATACCTTCTCGTCGGCCTCCTCCTTTGCCTGGGCCTTCCAGTACTTCGGGATGGGTACGACTATCGGGGAGGAAACGGGCGGCATGAACGTGTCGTACGGCGACCTCGTCCGCTACCGGCTGCCTGTCTCCCGCCTATGGTGCAGCATCTCCTTCAAGCGTTTCTGGCTGTACGGCGCAGACGAGACGGACATCCATGGGATGATACCGGAGTACCGGACTGACAGCCGGGACGCGCTAGAAAAAGCGTACCAACTGATTGGTGTGCAGGGGAAATTGTTCAATTAACTGACAAGGGGTGATTGTTTTTTGGCTTAATCACGGAAAGGAGATTCATCATGAAAAGCGAAGTAGAAGAAAAGGCAACATTTGCATCGTTTTGTATAGAGCAATATGCTAAGGCTAAAAATATGCCGACTGAGAAAGTGTCAATTTGTTCGAGAGATATGGTATAACAGAACATTGCTGTATGTTTCACGATGTGCTGCACACCCAAAGCCACCATTGGCTGATAGAGGAAATAGATGAAATGATCAACAAAAATGAGAAATGAGCAAGATATATCATGGAAGTATAGAGGTTGTTGAGCGTCCGGAAATACGCCAGCCCAACCGGTCCCTTGACTACGGTTCCGGATTCTACACTACGACCTCCTTTGCACAGGCCAAGAAACTGGTGGAACGAAGAATGAAAAACAATGGCGAAGCTGTAGGGCATGTGAATGTGTATGAATTGGACGACAATGCCTTGGAGGGCATGAAGACTCTTCTGTTTGAAAAGCCCACAAAAGAATGGGTGGACTTTGTCATGAGGAACCGTACAGAGCGAAGTTTCACCCACGATTATGAATCGTGTATGGCCCCGTGGCTGACGATTGTGTCTATACGCAGTTCGCGCTCTATGAAGGGGGCATCATTAGTATGCCGACCCTTATTCAGGAGCTGAAAACCTACAAGTTGGTAGATCAGTATCTTTTCCATACAGAGAAGGCATTGACTGTCCTGAAATTCGTTGAATCAATAGAAGTAAGATTATGAGTGCAACAATTACACAAGAGGACCTGTATCTGCTGATGCCCTTGAAGATTGGGTGGCTGGCCAAATGGCTGGTGGAAGACACCGGCATCACTGTCGCGGAAGCTATCACCCGCATTTATCGTTCAAAACTTTACAAGAAACTCTCTTGTGAGAACACCAAATACTGGCATTTGGGGCCTGTGGACTTGTATGAAGAATTAAAGCAGGAATTGGTTCACACCCAGTGTGACAGCCTCTCAGAATGACAAAAGGATAGTATCACTTTCGGTTACCGGATGATGGTTCCGCCCATCTTTTCAAACATCCAGCATTCAGGAGCATGGTCGTTGATGATGCCGATACTCTGCAGATACGAGTACACCAGCGTGGAGCCGAGGAATTGGAAGCCCCGTTTCTTCAAGTCGGCAGCTATCCGGTCAGACAATTCGTTCTTGGTCAGCCACTCGCCGTCAAGATGACGCTGGTAGATATAGGTCTGCCCCTCCGAGTAATCCCAGATGAATCGGTCAAAGCTGCCGAACTCCTGCTGAATCTGCAGGAAGCACAGGGCATTGGAGATGATGGCCGCTATTTTCCGACGGGACTTTATCATGCCCGGGTACTCCATAGCCCGGTGGATGTCTGCCTCTGTGAACCGCGCCACTTTCTGGTAGTCGAAATCAGCGAAGCAGGTGCGGAAGACAGCACGCTTCTGCAGCATGAGCCTCCAGCTCAGTCCGCACGACATCGCTTCGAGCATCAGGTACTCGAACAGCAACTGCTCGTCGTGGCAGGGTATGCCCCATTCTGTGTCGTGGTAATGCTCCAGCCAGCCCTTGTCCTGGCACCATCGGCATTTCGTTATTTCCGTCCTTTCATTTATCTCTGGCATTGCCCGTTTCTGCGGCTGTCTTGTTTCAGTTTCTTCCATATGCATACACTTGATGTTTACAGATCCTTCGCTACGCTCAGGATGACATTTAATTTTCTACTGACCCCATTTGGGGGTGCGTACCTGTCATGCTGAACGCAGTGAAGCATCTGTATGCATACGTTTGATGTCTACAGATGCTTCGTTGCGCTCAGGATTCAAAACCAACGGGAAGCAGGACGCGGGTGCTTTGGGGCACTCGGGGACTGCATCAGTTGAAATAGTAGAGGAAAGTGGCCACTCCTTCGAGCGCCTTTTTCTTCTGTCCTTCGATTTCGATGGCAAACTTGATCTCGGCCTTGCACGTGCCGCGCAGGTTGGCGATGGACTGCATGTCGGCCACCAGACGCAGACGCTGGCCGGAGAGGACAGCCTGTCCGAAACGCATCTTGTCCATGCCGTAGTTCACCATCATCTTGAGGTTGCGCACCTCGATGATCTGGTTCCAGAAATACGGGAGGAGTGACAGGGTGAGATAACCATGGACGATGGTGCTCTTGAACGGACTTTCCGTCTTGGCGCGTTCTACATCCACGTGGATCCACTGGTGGTCGAGTGTGGCATCTGCAAACTGGTTGATGCGTTCCTGATCCACTTCCAGCCAGTCGGACACACCGATGCGCTGTCCCAGCAGTTTCTCGAATTCTTCGTAAGAGTTGATAATCAATTTTTCCATAGGGTCAATATTTGTTGAGTGATAGTTGTCGTTACAAGGCAGCGATGAGGGCATCGACCGCTTCCTCGCGGGTAGCCCAACTGGTGACGAAGCGGACCGGCGTCTCCTTTTCGCCCCGGATGCCCCACACCTCGAAGGTAGCCACCTGCGACAGACGGTCGAGGTCGTCGTTGGGCAGGATGACGAACTGCTGGTTGGTCGGCGAATCGATGAAGACACGATACCCCTTGGCCAGGAACGCACGCCGCAGCTTCATGGCCAGCTCTACGGCATGGCGGGCGATGCGGGCATAGAGATTGTCGGTAAACAGGGTCTCGAACTGCACACCCAAGAGGCGGCCTTTAGCCAAAAGGGCACCGTGCTGCTTGATGAGGGGGAAGAAATGCGGCAGCAGGTCATTGCGCGTCACCACCACCGCTTCGCCGAAGAGGGCTCCCACCTTGGTGCCGCCGATGTAGAACACGTCGGCCAGCCGGGCCAGGTCGGGCAGGGTGATGTCGTTGCCGTCAGCCGTCAGACCGTAGCCCAACCGGGCCCCGTCGACATAGAGGGGGATGCGGTGCTTGCGGCACACGCAGCTGATCGACTCCAGTTCGCTGCGCGAATAGAGCGTGCCGTATTCAGTAGGAAACGAAATGTACAGCATGCCGGGAGCCACCATGTGGCCGTAGGTCTCGTCGCTGTAGAAGTCGGTCACATAGCGGTCCACGTCCTCCGCCCGCACCTTGCCCTGCACTTGCGGCAGGGTGAGCACCTTGTGGCCGGACGCCTCGATGGCTCCCGACTCGTGGACATTGATGTGGGCCGTCTCGGCCGCCAGCACCCCTTCGTGGCGGGCCAGCAGGCCGTCGATGACGGTGGCATTGGTCTGCGTCCCGCCCACCAGCAGGTGGACATGGCCTTCCGTCAGTCCGCAGGCCTGCATAATCAGTTGCTTGGCACGGGCGCAATAGGCATCATTACCGTAGCCCACCGTCTGTTCCAGATTGGTTTCCAGAAGGCGGCGCATCACTTCGGGATGCGCCCCTTCCATATAGTCAGTATCAAATTTCAGCATATCATTCCAAATTAATATCCATTCACATTATTGTCCATAATCGAGCCGCAAAGGTACGAAAAATATTTCGATGCCGATTGCGGAAAAGGGGAAACTTTCCTACCGCCAGTCGACCGGCAGCCCCGTGGCAATGGACTGCTTCGACAGTGGAGACACGGAAGTCCAGAGCGCCAGGTCCTCGGGACGGATGGGATAGTCGGCCCCGCCCCGGAGGTCGGCAGCCAGTGCCCGCAGCATCACGTAGTCCATTCCCTGGTGGTGGCGGTCGGCGGCGAGGGCCGCTTCGCCCCACTCCCGCCAGAAGGGATGCTCGTAGGCGGTGATATAGGCCGCATCGTCCTCCCATGTCTCGGAAGGGCTCTGCCCGTCGATGTAGATCTTGCGGAACTCGCCACGCCAGATGCCCCGGGTACCCTGCAGCTCGAAGTCGAGGCTGCGCGGACGGGGCAAGGTCGTGTCGTGGGTCAGGGTCAGCAGTACCCCCTGCCCGGTCTCGAGCTGGGTGACGACCACATCGCCCTGGGTGACACACAGCGAAGCGTCGCCGCCCTGGCGCCGGATATAGTCCTGCAGCCCCCGTGCCTTCGAGGCGAAGGAGGTGAGGCGCACAAAGCGGTCGGTGCGTCCGATGCCCGCCGCGAGGCAGAGCGGGGCCAGTCCGTGCGTGGGATAGAGGTCGCCGTTCTCGGTGGTATAGAAATGGCTGCGCCAGATACCTTCGGGCATGTTGGGGTTGCCCAGCCGCCCGTTCTCGTCGACCAGTAGCGGACGGATGTCGTGGCGGTAGCCGCCGCGCAAGGCGATGATTTCGCCGAAAAGGCCGTGGCGGACCATTTCGAAGAGGGCCATGTTCTCGCGCAGGAAGACCGTATTCTCCAGCGGATAGATGCGGCAACCCTGTACGGCTGCAAGCCGGAGCAGCTCGTCGTATTCGCCGAATACCCGTCCTCCCCTGATTTCGAGGGCGATATGGCAGCCTGCCTCCACACAGTGGAGAGCCTGAGGAATATGGAAATGCCAGGGCGAAGCGATGACGGCCAGTTCGGGCTGCTGCTCGCGGAGCATCCGCCGGTAGTCATCCTCGCCGCGCGAGTAGACAGTGAGCCCATCGGCCGCCTCTCCGTCGGGCAGGGCCGGGTCGAAGAGAGCCGTGAGGCGGAAGCAGCCCGTGGCGGCCATCAGTTCACGGAGTCGGGTGCCTCGGTAGCCGGCTCCGATAAGTACAGTACGTATCTGTTTCATGGGATTCGTTGTCTGTTATTCTGTTTCGAGGGGGTAAAGGTAGGACTTTTCCGCCAAACGGCCAAACGTTGGGGATGTTAACGTTTCTTTCGCACAGAGGCATCTTAAAAAATGGTTAAAATGTCGGCTCCTGTGTGCCAACTGCCGGAAAAGATATACCTTTGTGAGCACAAAAAGCAAGGGGTGCCCAGGGTGGAAACGGGCTGAGATTATACCCTATGAACCTGATGCGGTTAGTACCGACGAAGGGATTGTCTTCTTTCCTGCGCGTATTCCGCTTCCGGTTGTTTTCTCCTCTCCTCCGCTTTTTGCCACTTGAAACGAACATAAAAAATAGGAAAGCAACTTTTAATGCAGAATTTTATGATTATACACATCAACAATCAGTCTGTAGTACTTCCGGAAGGGAGCGCACTGGCCGTACTGGCTTCTGAGTTGGAACTGCCCGCACAGGGAGTGGCCATTGCCGTGAACAACAGAATGGTGCCGCGCATGGGATGGGAAAGCCATCAGCTGGCGGACGGAGACCGAGTAACCGTCATCAAAGCCGCTTGTGGAGGATAAAGAAGATGGAACTGCAGTTCATTACCAACCAGACCGACCGCTACACCCACGTGGAGGGTGCCATGATGGCGTTGGAAGGCGGATGCCTGTGGATTCAGCTCCGCATGAAGGAAGCCTCGGAAGAGGAACTGGAAAAGACGGCCCGCTACCTCAAGTACCAGTGTAGGCTGAGAGGTGCCATGCTGATTATCGACGACAACGTGGAAGTGGCCAAGCGAGTAAGGGCCGACGGCGTCCATCTGGGCAAGCATGACATGCCCATCGAGGAAGCCCGCCGCATCCTCGGGACGAACGCCATCATCGGCGGCACGGCCAACACGTTCGAGGACGTGAAGGCCCGGGTGGCAGCCGGTGCCGACTACATCGGGTGCGGCCCGTTCCGCTTCACCACGACGAAGAAGAACCTCAGTCCGTTGCTGGGACTGGAGGGGTACCGTGAAATCATCCGGAAGATGAAGGAGGAGAACATCCGCGTGCCAGTCATTGCCGTAGGTGGTGTGATGCTCAACGACATTCCCGACCTGCTGGCCACCGGCGTGAGGGGATTCGCCCTGAGCGCTTCCATCCTGCAGGCAGAGAACCCCACGGCAGAGACGAGGGCCATCGTGAACCGAATGCTGGAGCGGAAGAAATAAACGAAAACTGCGAAGCCATATTTCCCGACAATCCCTAACCAAGAACTCAATAAAAAAACAACATACTGTATCGTGAAGAAACTAGTAATCGCCGGCAAGGAATTCGGTTCCCGCCTGTTCTTGGGCACCGGCAAATTCAATTCTAACCAACGGATGGAGGAATCCATCCTGGCCTCCGGCACGGAAATGGTGACTGTGGCCATGAAACGTATTGAACTGGATGACAAAGAAGACGATATGCTGAAACACATCGCCCATCCTCATATCCAACTGCTGCCCAACACGTCGGGCGTACGCAATGCCGAAGAAGCGGTGTTTGCCGCACAGATGGCCCGCGAAGCTTTCGGCACCAACTGGCTGAAGCTGGAAATCCACCCCGACCCGCGCTACCTGCTGCCCGACTCGACCGAGACCCTGAAGGCCACGGAAGAGCTCGTCAAACTGGGCTTCGTGGTACTGCCCTACTGCCAGGCCGACCCCACCTTGTGCAAGCACCTGGAAGAAGCCGGTGCCGCCACGGTGATGCCGCTGGGGGCACCCATCGGCACCAACAAGGGGCTGCAGACGCGCGACTTCCTGCGCATCATCATCGAGCAGAGCAATGTGCCCGTGGTGGTGGATGCCGGCATCGGCGCACCGAGCCATGCCGCCGAAGCGATGGAGATGGGGGCCGACGCCTGCTTGGTGAACACTGCCATTGCCGTGGCCGGAAACCCCGTCGAGATGGCCGTGGCCTTCAAGGAAGCCGTCATCGCCGGCCGCCGCGCTTTCGAAGCCGGACTGGGCACCCAGGCACAGAGTTTCATCGCCGCCGCCTCGTCGCCGCTTACCTCATTCTTGAACGACTAACCGAAAGAGCATTATGGAACAAGACAAGAAAGCCTACGCACATGCCGAAAAGGCGTATATGCAGGGTACGCTGTACCCCTTCGTGAAAGTGGGGATGCAGAAAGTGAATCTCACGCCGACCGTAGAAGTGAAGGACGGCCAGAAGATCATGACCCCGAATGCGCCGGTCTATGTGTACGACACGAGCGGTCCGTTCAGTGACCCGGCGATAAAGATTGACCTGAAAAAGGGCCTGCCCCGTATGCGAGAAGCCTGGATAACGGAGCGCGGGGATGTGGAGCAGCTGGCCGAAATCACATCGGAATACGGTCGGATGCGCCGCGACGACCACTCGCTCGACCACCTGCGCTTCGAGCACATCGCCCTGCCCTACCGCGCGAAGGCGGGCAAGTGCTGCACGCAGATGTATTATGCCAAGCAGGGCATCGTGACACCCGAGATGGAGTATGTGGCCATCCGGGAGAACATGAACTGCCGTGAGCTGGGCATCGAGACCTATATCACGCCCGAATTCGTGCGCGATGAGATTGCCGCCGGACGGGCCGTCCTGCCGGCCAACATCAACCACCCCGAGAGCGAACCGATGATTATCGGCCGCAACTTCCTGGTGAAGATCAACACGAACATCGGCAATTCTGCCACGACATCGAGCATCGACGAAGAGGTGGACAAGGCGGTGTGGAGCTGCAAATGGGGAGGCGATACCCTGATGGACCTTTCGACGGGTGCCAACATCCACGAAACGCGCGAATGGATCGTGCGCAACTGTCCGGTGCCGGTGGGCACGGTGCCCATCTATCAGGCCCTGGAGAAGGTGAACGGAAAGGTGGAAGACCTGACCTGGGAACTCTACCGCGACACGCTCATCGAGCAGTGCGAGCAGGGAGTGGACTACTTCACCATCCACGCAGGCATCCGCCGTCACAATGTCCATCTGGCCGACAAGCGGCTCTGCGGCATCGTGAGCCGCGGCGGCAGCATCATGAGCAAATGGTGTCTGGTGCACGACCGCGAATCGTTCCTCTACGAACATTTCGACGAGATTTGCGACATCCTGGCCCAGTATGACGTGGCCATTTCGCTGGGCGACGGGCTGCGTCCGGGCTGCATTGCCGATGCCAACGACGAAGCGCAGTTTGCCGAACTCGACACGATGGGCGAACTGGTGGTGCGTGCGTGGGAGAAGAACGTGCAGGCCTTCATCGAGGGACCCGGCCATGTGCCTTTGCACAAGATCCGCGAGAACATGGAGCGGCAGATCAGCCACTGCCACAATGCACCGTTCTATACGCTCGGCCCGCTGGTGACGGACATCGCTCCGGGCTACGACCATATCACGTCGGCTATCGGCGCCGCACAGATCGGCTGGCTGGGCACGGCCATGCTCTGCTACGTGACACCGAAGGAACACCTGGGCCTGCCGAACCGCGAAGACGTGCGCATGGGGGTCATCACCTACAAAATTGCCGCCCATGCCGCCGACCTGGCCAAGGGACATCCCGGTGCACAGATCCGCGACAATGCGCTGAGCAAGGCCCGCTACGAGTTCCGCTGGCGCGACCAGTTCCACTTGAGCCTGGACCCCGAACGGGCGCTGGAGTACTTCAACGAAGGCCGCCATACGGACGGCGAATACTGCACCATGTGTGGCCCGAACTTCTGTGCCATGAAGCTGAGCAGGGAGCTGAAGTCAATTTAAAACTAACACTTTTAAATGATCAACATGTTTAGTGACGAATTAGAAAAGATATCCTGGGAAGAGACCACCCGACGCATCTATGCCAAAACGGAAGCGGACGTACTCCGCGCCGTGGGCAAGGAACACTGCGACGTGGAGGACTTCATGGCCCTCATCTCCCCGGCTGCAGCCCCCTATCTGGAAACCATGGCACGGCTGAGCAAAAAATATACGGAAGAACGGTTCGGGAAAACCATCTCGATGTTCATACCTCTTTATATTACGAACTCCTGCACCAACTCGTGCGTCTATTGCGGGTTCCACATCAGCAACCCCATGGACCGCACCATCCTCACTCCCGAGCAGATTGAGGACGAATGCGTGGCCATCAAGAAACTGGCCCCCTTCGAGAACCTGCTGCTGGTGACGGGTGAGAACCCGGCCAAGGCCGGAGTGCCCTACTTGGCCAAGGCCCTCGACGTGTGCAAGAAACACTTCAGCAACATGAAGATTGAGGTGATGCCCCTGAAGGAGGAGGAATACAAGGAACTGACGGAACACGGGCTGAACGGTGTGATCTGCTTCCAGGAAACCTACCACAAGGAGCGCTACAAGGTGTACCACCCGCGGGGCATGAAATCGAAGTTCGAATGGCGGCTAAACGGATTCGACCGCATGGGCCAGGCCGGCGTGCACTCCATCGGCATGGGCGTACTCATCGGCCTGGAGGAATGGCGCACGGACGTGACCATGATGGCCTACCACCTGCGCTACCTGCAGAAGCATTACTGGAAGACGAAATACAGCGTCAACTTTCCCCGTATGCGTCCGGCCGAGAACGGAGGCTTCCAGCCCAATGTCGTCATCAGCGACCGCGAACTGGCGCAGTTGACCTTTGCCATGCGCATCTTCGACCACGACGTGGACATTTCCTACTCCACCCGCGAACCGGCCTTCATCCGCGACAACATGGCGGGCCTGGGCGTGACCACCATGAGCGCGGAGAGCAAGACGGAACCCGGAGGCTACTACACCTATCCGCAGGCCCTGGAGCAGTTCCACGTGAGCGACGAACGGACGGCCGTGGAGGTGGAGAAGGCCCTGAAGGCTTTGGGACGCGAACCGGTTTGGAAGGACTGGGACACTTCCTTCGACGAACTGAAACTGGCCAAGTAGCCGCCGATGGACGAACGCTACGACCGGCAGATGCTGCTGCCGGAAATCGGCCCTGAAGGACAGGAACGGCTGGCACAGGCACGGGTACTGATTGTAGGGGTGGGTGGACTGGGTTCTCCCATCGCCCTCTACCTGGCCGGTGCCGGTGTGGGTACGCTGGGACTGGTAGACGGTGACCGGGTGAGCGTCAGCAACCTGCAGCGCCAGGTGCTCTACGACTCGTCATCGGCCGGCCGGCCGAAGGCCGAAGAGGCCCGCCGGCGGCTGCTCGCCCTGAACCCCGGGCTACAGGTGAATGCCTATCCCGTGTTCCTCACCTCGGAGAATGCCGACCGGCTGGTGGGCGACTACGACATTGTGGTAGACGGATGCGACAACTTCGCCACGCGCTATCTGCTCAACGACACGTGCATCCGTCTGGGCAAGGTCTACGTCTACGGAGCCATCCGCGCGTTCGACGGACAGGTGTCCGTGTTCAACTACCAGGGACGCTACAGCTATCGCGACCTCTTCCCCGACGAAGCCGGCCTGCTGGCCCTGCCCGCACCGCCGAAAGGAGTCGTGGGGGTGGTGCCGGGCCTGGTGGGATGCGTGGAAGCCGGAGAAGTACTGAAACTGATAACGGGGTACGGTGAGGTGTTGAGTGGCAAGATATGGCAAATTGACCAGAAATCGATGGAAAGTTACACAATTTTGCTATAAAGAGTTGCAATATTTCAAATAGGTTACTACCTTTGTTCTGCCGTTTGCCGAAAGCAGGCAGGAACACCCGGGAGAGACCCTCCTGCGAGGCTTACGGAGGACGGAAGAACTATAAGGTTTACAAGATGAAACTGATTCTGATCACCACTCCCACGTATTTCGTGGAAGAAGACAAGATACTGACTTCCCTCTTTGAGGAGGGACTGGATATTCTGCACCTGCGTAAGCCGGATACTCCTCCGGTGTATGCAGAACGGTTGCTTACCCTCATCCCCGAAAAGTTCCACAAGCGGATTGTGGTGCACGGCCACTTCTACCTCAAGGATGAATACCGGCTGAAGGGCATCCACCTCAACCAGCGGAACCCGCAGGCCCCCCACAACTACTCGGGCCATCTGAGCTGCTCGTGCCACAGCATTGAGGAGGTGAAGGAAAAGAAATCCTCGTACGACTACGTGTTCCTCAGCCCCGTGTTCGACAGCATCTCGAAGGCCGGCTATGCCGCTGCCTTCAGTCAGGAGCAGCTGCGGGCGGCCGACAAGGCGGGCATCATCGACCGCCGGGTGATTGCCCTGGGCGGCATCGACGAGACCAACATCCGCAGTGTCAAGGAGATGGGCTTCGGCGGAGCAGCCGTACTGGGCGGCCTTTGGGAGAAATTCAATGCCTCTACGGACTATAACTACCAGGCACTGATTGACCACTTCAAACTCCTGAAGAGACTGGTAGACTGAGAGGGTCCGCCGCTTTTGCCGTCGGAGTCCGAAAATTTCCACCGTAGCACTTGTGGGACTTGAAGAAAAGGTGTACCTTTGCAGCATTTTAAGAACGACGCATATATTTATTTCATTTATACACCATGAGCGAAACATCTCCTTTTAAGGTATTCTCGGGAACAAATTCGAGATATCTAGCAGAAAAAATCTGTGCAAGTTTGGGTTGCCCCCTGGGTAACATGAACATTACTCATTTTGCGGACGGCGAATTTGCAGTGTCGTACGAAGAGTCTATCCGTGGACAGCATGTCTTTTTGGTACAGTCTACCTTCCCTAATTCCGACAACCTGATGGAATTGTTGCTGATGATTGATGCTGCCAAGCGGGCATCGGCCAAGAGCATCATCGCCGTTATCCCCTACTTCGGATGGGCCCGCCAGGACCGCAAGGACAAACCCCGCGTATCCATCGGTGCCAAACTGGTGGCTGACCTGCTGAGTGTGGCCGGTATCGACCGTCTTATCACGATGGACCTCCACGCCGACCAAATCCAGGGTTTCTTCAATATTCCGGTAGACCACCTGTATGCATCGGGTATTTTCATTCCTTATATCCAGTCGCTGAACCTTGACAATCTGGTCATCGCTACGCCCGACGTGGGCGGCTCCAAGCGGGCCAGCTCGTATGCCAAATACCTGGATGTGCCCTTGGTGCTCTGCAACAAGACGCGCGAACGCGCCAACGTAGTGGCCACCATGCAGATTATCGGTGATGTGAAGGACAAGAACGTCATTGTCATCGACGACATGGTGGATACGGCCGGCACCATCACCAAGGCTGCCGACATCATGAAGGAGGCCGGTGCCCGTTCGGTACGTGCCATCGCTTCCCACTGTGTCATGTCGGGTCCCGCTTCAGAACGTGTACAGAAGTCGATGCTGGAAGAGATCGTCTTCACCGACAGCATCCCCTACTCGAACCGTTGCGCCAAGGTGAAGCAGCTGTCCATTGCCGATATGTTCGCTGAAACCATCCGCCGCGTGATGGCCAACAAATCCATCAGCTCGCAGTACCTGCTGTAATTACTCTTCCATAGCGAGAAGGACAAAATAGGATGTCATTCTGAACGCATCGCTGCGTTCGGAATGACATCTTTTTATGAGTAGGATAGACCTTTTTCTGTCCAGGCACTGACGCCTCCCTAGGCGCTGTCCGAGAATTGTTATTCCTCTTTCCATTTCCCTGTCATTTCGAACGAAGTGAGAAATCTGTTAGCACAAAGTGGATGATTTCAGATGCTTCACTACGTTCAGCATGACAGTTAGATTAGAATAGGTAGCCCAAGGTTTTCGGAGAGGCTCCCTCTCCTGCCCTCTTCACTCAGAGTGAGCAGATTTTGAACAGGGGGCTGCCTTTGAGCGTCAGCGAGCGGTCGCTGGTGAAGAACAGCCGGCCACTGGCCGGAGCAGTAATGGCCGCTTCCACCTTGCCCAGATAGGGGTGGAGAATGTGAGCCAGCAAGTCCCCTTTGTTCACCTGATCACCCACGAACCGGAAGGGGAAGAATAAACCCGGAGCCGGTGCCTTGACCACCTGTAGCTCCTGCTCGTCGAAAACCACGGGGCGGAAGCCTTCCAAGGTGCGGCAGCTGGTTTCCATCAGTCCCGTGCGCTGCATGAAACGGAGGATGGCAGCCTGCACCTCACGGCTCACCTTCACGTCGATCCGGTCGTTGCTGCCGCCGTAGAGCGAATAAGCCTTCGTGTCCCAGATCTGCCAGTTGTAGTTGAGCAGGGTAGTGTCGAAGGGCAAGGGCTGGCGCACGCACACATAAGGCAGGCCGAACAGGCCGGCAACCTGCACATCCTCATACCCCGTGTGGAGCATCTTGACATGGGGCACATAGCAGCCCGCCACGTACGAACTGGCCAGCTGGATGCCGTACTGATAGCCCTGAAGGGCCTTGAACACGCCGTCCGCAATGCGCTGGGTGGTCTCCCCCAACTGGTAACCGGGGAACATGCGGTTGATGTCGGTGCCGTCCATCGCCCAGAACCGCTTGCTGATATTCATCGAAAACGGGTTGGCGGAAGGCACCACCAGCACCTCTACCCCATCGGGCAATCCTCTTCGTTTTTCCAGGGCTGAGAGTTCTTTCACCAGCTGCGAACAGGTATACAGTTGTTGCACTTCGTCGCCTCGCAGAGCTCCTACAATAGCCAGGCTCTTCTCCCCCTGGCCGAACCGATAGCCCTTGATGCGAAAATCGTCGCGGAAAGGCGACTTCATCGAAAACAGTATTTCCTCTTTCATCTTTTTCTTTTCTTTCTGTTACACATGTTATTCGACTTCGCTCTTGTAGATGCGGGCCAGCAGCGACCCCTCGTAGACCACCGGATACGCCCGGAGGGTAAACAGCAAGCCCCTGACAGGAGCCGTGACGCGCTGGAGTACCTCGCCGGTGAGCGGACTCACCACACAGCCGATTTCCTCGCCCGGCTCCACGATGTGGTTGTTGCGGCTATCCGTCAGGAAAATCCCCGACGCCTCGGCATTGAGGAACTCCACGCCGCCGATGGCCGACACCACCGACTCCTGCGGACTGCAGGACAGGTCGGGCAGCTCACGCCAGCAGCCCATGCGGAACATCAGGTGCAGGATGCCTGCCACCAGCCGCTCACAATAGCCGTGGTTGATGCGCATGCCCACGCCCATCTCCACCACCAATGTCGGGGTGCCCAGGCTGTTGAGTGAATGGGCCAGGGTGGATTCGAGCACGGTGGCCGCCTCGTGAATCCAGATGAAGTCCATCTTCAGCCACTGGGCGAAGGGCACCAGCCGCCCAGCCATATTGACGTTGATACGCACCTGCGGAATCTCGCGCAGGAAGATGTTGCTGGAATGAATGTCGATGACCATGTCTGCCCCCCGAAGGTCGTTCATCAGGCGGTGCACCAGTTGCTCGGTGACCGTGCCCTCCTCGCTTCCCGGGAAAATGCGGTTCATGTCGAGGTCGAACCCCGGAATGCCGCGCGTGATGGAATCGATACCCAGCGGATTGAGGGCCGGATAGATTTCCAGCGTGCCGTCGAGCAGTTCAGGATGTTCCGCCACGATGCGGTTGAGCCGGTAGCAGACATACTGCCCCTCCAGTTCGTCGCCATGCGTGCCGGTCACGATACAGATACGCATCTTCCCCGTGCCGCCAGTCAGCACATTCTTGCGGATCTGCCACTCCTCGTCGACCGGCAGGCCCGTTGATACTACAGTCTTTATCATATTTCTTCTACGATTGTGCGCACTTCCGTCTGTTGGCGGGCTGTGCCGATGAAGATGCCCCGGTTGACGGGACAGTCGGCGGCATCGCGCCCGTGCGCAATCTTAATATAACCAAATTCCATTTCTGTCACATTGTTGGTAGGGTCCAGTCCCCGCCATACCTCGCCGTCGAGCACCTCCACCCAGGCATGGGTGGTGCCCAGCCCCGTCATGAAGCCGTTGGCATAGCGGGCCGGAATGCCCGCCGCCCGGCAAAGGGCAATGAGCAGGTGGGCATAGTCCTGACACACCCCCTGGCGCTGCCCGAAGGCCAGCGAGGCGGTAGTGGTCAGCGAGGTGCTGCCGGGCGTGTAGCTCATCGTGGCATAGACCTCGGTGGCCAGCGCCTGCGCCAGGGCAAACCCCTCCAGTTTCCCTCGCTTCTCGGCCAGGAAATCTTTCATCGGGTCCGACAGGACCGTGAGGGCCGACTCCACGCCGAACAGATACCGATAGAACGGCCGTTCGAGGGGAATGCAGTAGGGTTGCAGCCGCGCCTCGCCGCTGCTGACAAAGACAAACGAGTCGTGCTCGGGTCCGATGTAGCCATACTGGATAGGATTCTTCCATGAATCGGCCCCATAGATGGGATGAATAGAAGGATACAGGAACAAGTCGCGACGGCCCACCTGTTGGCACGCATTGACACAAGGCATGCAACGCAAGAGAAACGCATGCTGCCTCACCCTCTGCTCAAAATGAATAATTGTCTGGTAATTAAAAATATATTTCCTCATACCTCTTATTAGATTGTTCGTTCAGTGGGGGTGTCCCGCCGATTCAGAGCAAGACGAGGTGATTGATGTATTTCAACAGCATACACTTGTATTCCATATCGTCGGGGGCATAGGTTTCCTCCGTCAGCAGTTCGTCCACGTGCGCGAGGATCATCGTGTCGAAAATGCCGTCCATGTCTTCGGCACAGCGCTTCAGGCCGGCATAGGTCTCTTCGATGCGGAAGAAGGGATAGTCGAAGCGCACGTGAAGGTCGATGTTCTCCACCAGCCGTCCGATGCGCATCAGATGACGGATATCATCGTCGAAGATACGTTCGTCGACCGACCCCCAGAAAGCGAGCAGGTAGTCGGTGACACACTGCAGGTCGGTGATGTTGGTGGTGCCGGCAGCCGCAGCTTCCTTCAGCCTCACCAGCGACAGCTGGATGTAAGAGAGCGTTTCGCTCATGATTTCCTCACGCAGGACAATCGCATTGTCGTTGGCCCGCTCCATCCCCGCCAGCAGCGAGTTGGGGTTCTTCTCGTCGTACATGAAGCCCTGCATGAAACTCATCTTGTCGGGGTAGACCGACGAAGCATCCAGTCGTTTATAATAATCAAGGTATTGCAGGTCGCCGCCGTCAATCATGTTGTCGTAGGACTTACGCAGCAAGTGGAGGCTCAGGTACACTCGTTCCGCATATCTTCCCAACCAGTAAAGGCGGTTGGCTTTGGTCGCCGAAATGGCGTTACATATCGTTGCAGTCATTTTATTTCTTGTTTAATGGTTCTATTACTGTTGTTGTGTCTCACCCCCGGTCAGTTCTTCAGCACCCAGGTATCCTTGAATCCGCCACCCTGCGACGAGTTCACCACGAACGAATCGGGGTTGCGCGAAAATCGGGTCAGTCCGCTTCTCCACACTTCGGTAGTGGCCCCCGAAATGACGAACGCACGGAGGTCGGCCTTCCGCTCCACCCGTTCGCTGCCTTCCAGGATTTCCAGGTCCTTGAAGTCGATGACCTCCTGCGCAATCCAGCGGCGCGGCTCGTCCACGATGAGCTGTTTCAGTTCCGCCAGCTTCTCGGGTGTCAGATCGCGCCCGAACACGACGCCATAACCGCCTGCTTCGCTCACATCCTTGATGACCAACTTCTCCAGATGGTCCAGAATGTAGCGGTAGTCTTCGGCGTAATACGGCAGGTAAGTCGGCGCATTGTGCAGAATGGGCTGCTCGCCCAGGTAATACTCAATCATCTTGGGCACGAAGTAATAGATGCCCTTGTCGTCGGCCACGCCGTTGCCCAGCGCATTGACCAGTGCCACGTTCCCCTTGCGGTACACCTGCATCAGATTAGGAACTCCCAGCAACGACGACGGCTCGAAGGTCATCGGGTCGAGGTATTCGTCGCTCACCCGCCGGTAGATACACCCTACGAGATGCCGCTCATTGTACATGTCGCGGTAGACTACCTGGTCGTTTTCCACTGTCAGGTCGCCGGGAAAAGCCAGCAGGGCTCCTGTCTTCTCGGCCAAGTAGGAATGTTCGAAGAAAGCCGAATTGTAGCGCCCCGGGGTGAGGATGACATTCGCCCCTCCATTGACGTTCACATGGTCCATCATCGCCTTCAGCAGTTCGCTGTAGTTACGGCTGTCCACCACGTCATTCTCCCGGAAAGTTTCGGGCGACACCTTGCGGGTGATGGTACGAGCAATCATGGGATAGGAAGCCCCCGACGGGATGCGGAGATTGTCTTCCAGAATGTACCAGCTGCCGTCCTTGGCCTGCACCAGATCGATGCCCGATATATGCGAATAGATTTGCTGAGGCGGAGTGATGCCTTCACACTCGGGCATGTAGCCTTTCGACGAGTAAACAAATTCGGCGGGGACAATGCCGTCGCGGATAATGTTCTTATCGTGGTAAATGTCGAACAGGAACTTGTTCAGCGCATTCACCCGCTGAATCAGTCCCTTCTCCAATACGGCCCAGTCCTGAGCCGGGATGATACGGGGGATAGAGTCGAAGGGGAACAGCTGTTCCTTGAAGGTACCGTTCTTGTAGATGCCGAAACGTACCCCGAACCGCTCTAACCAACGGTTCACCGTATCCCTGCTTTCAATCAGTTTGTCCATACTTAATCTCCTTACTTTAACTATTTGTGTACCTATACTACTTGCTGAGTTTCTTATTGCTCTCAACTTTTGTGCAAAGGTATCAATTTGATAGGAGATTTGTTCAATATCATTCCGCTTTTTGTTTCTTCCTCCGCCAGACGTTACAATCTGTCGGTTATCCGATGCAATACACGTCAATCAATAAGCAGAAAACAGGACATTGATTTCATATCGTCACATCCGACCCATCTGTTCCCCACTGCCGTTCCCTTCTGGCCCCTCAAAAAAGTCCGCCAGGCATTGGGAGTATCGGAGATTTTCCCTACATTTGCAACGTCAAAACCACCAACAGACTGAAAAAAAATGAGAATTCCACTTCTGGTCCGATCCGCTTTCCGCTTCCGTCGCTGGAGCCGCAAGCGCTATGCAGCCTTTGCCAGCCTGGGCCGATGCGTCACCATCGGACACCAACGCACAGAGGCGGCAGACTGCTCGCTGAACAAGCGGAAGCAAGGAACGGCGGCCGTCAGCCGGTGCAAGGGAAAGACGGAAAGGCCCGACAGCCTGCCCGACGCCCCCCTGCTTCCACCCGGAGCCACCGGCCTACAGACAGGAAGAACAACCATAGGGACATCGGCTCACTGCGCATCGGCCGCCCGGCGCGATGCGTGGCAACCCGCCGCTTCCGGAAACCGGCCCCACCCACAGCGGATTTCCGGGAGAGGCACGGACTATACACCCTCTGACAGACAGTATTCCCAGCCAGGATGCGTCGAGAAGGGGTGTATGGTCCGTGCCTTTTTTGTCTCCTCCCTCTCCCGTCGCCGTGATGTGACCCACCGATGCCTATTTCGAAATATATAAAAAAAAGAAGAAAGATATGACCCTTCATGAACTGAAAGAACAAGTATTGGCCGGAGCCGGCCATCAGCGACGCGCAGACCCTCCTACTGGCCGACAAGCTGGTCCATGACAGCCTGATCGACGGGCTGCGCCTCTCGACGGCCCGCTGCATCCGCTACCGCCACAACGACCTGGCCCAACTGGAACGGCTGCTGGAGCAGCATCATGCTGCTATGCCTTGCCCGTCCGGCCGCCCACGGTGCCCGAAGGCACTTCGCGCATCCGCTTCTCGCTGACCGCCGCTGTCAGCCGGGAAGAAGTGGAGCAGCTGGCCCGGCTCATCCGAGACTCCGAACAACCCCCTTTCCCCCTCAACCATTCCGAAAAATGAAACAACTTTATCTCATCCACGAACATCACCCCCGCCTGCTGCTTTTCTTTGCCGGCTGGGGGGCAGACGAGACTCCCTTCCGCACCTATCGTCCGGCAGGAAGCGACTACATGATTTGCTACGATTATCGTTCCCTGGACTTCGACCCCACCCCCCTGTCCGGCTACCGCGAGATCCATGTGGTAGGATGGTCCATGGGAGTATGGGCGGCTGCCCGCGTATTGCCCGCCCTACGGCTCCCCGTGGGGCGTACCATCGCCCTCAACGGCACCCCCTATCAGATGGACGACCTGCGTGGAATACCTGCCGCCGTCTTCCGGGGCACGCTCGAAGGGCTCTGCGGCGCATCCCTCCACAAGTTCCTTCGCCGGATGTGTACCGACACGGCCGCCTTCCGCCGTTTCCTGGCCGTCAGCCCCCGCCGGCCGCTGGAGGAGCTGCGCGAAGAACTGGCCGCCACCCTTCAGCGCGAGGAAAGCCGCCAGCCGGCTCCTGTCCCCACTTTCTTCCAAGAGGCGGTAATCGGAGCGAACGACCGCATCATCCCTGCCGCCAACCAGCGCCGTGCCTGGGAAGAGGCAGGCGCCCGCATCGTCCTCACCGACGACGCCCACTATACGGAACGGATCTTTTTCACACTACCTGGAAGCCCTATGGACCAACGACTGATAGCCAAACGGTTTGCCCGGGCCCGCAATACCTACGACCGGGCAGCCCAGGTGCAGCGGGCGGTGGCGGCCAAGATGCTGCGGCTCGTACAGGCTTACAGCTCCGGCGAAGAAGGCCGGCAGATGGTGGAGGTGGGATGCGGCACAGGCATCTATTCGCGGCTCTTGTGCCAGGAGCTGCATCCTGGCCAACTGCTGCTCAACGACCTTTGTCCGGAGATGGAAGCCTGTGTAGGCGACCTGCCGGCCCGTTTTCAGGCGGGCGATGCCGAGTGCCTGCCGCTCCCGCCCCAAACCCATCTGATCACCTCCTGCTCCGCCCTCCAGTGGCTGGTCCATCCTCAACGCTTCTTCCGCCACTGCCACACTTCGCTGGCCAACGGAGGGTTGCTGGCCTTCAGCACCTTCGGTCCCGACAACATGCTACAGATCAGGCAGCTGACCGGCAATGGGCTCACCTACCTCTCGCTCCAGGAGCTGAAAGACAGGCTGTCGCCGCCGTTCCGGCTGCTGCACGCCGAGGAAGAGAGGGTCACCCTCTGCTTTGACACTCCCCTCACTGTGCTGCGACACTTGAAAGAAACAGGAATGACCGGCACCGGAAAACAGTTATGGACACGCCGACGACTGCAGGCCTTCTGCGACGGCTATCTTCATCGCTGCGCTACGCCCGACGGACACGTCAGCCTCACCTACCACCCCATTTACATTGTCGCCCAAAAAACATCAGAAACACCATGAACAAAGGAACCTACTTCATCAGCGGCATCGACACCGATGCCGGAAAAAGCTATTGTACCGCCTGGCTGGCCCGCCGGCTGGCCGCTGACGGACACCGCGTGATTACGCAGAAATTCATCCAGACCGGCAATGCCGGCCACAGTGAGGACATCGACCTTCACCGCCGCATCATGGGCACCGGCTATCTGCCCGAAGACCGAGAAGGGCTCACCATGCCCGAAATCTTCAGCTACCCGTGTTCGCCCCATCTGGCGGCCCGCATCGACCATCGCTGCATCGACTTCGGGAAAATCGGACAGGCTACCGAAGAACTGGCGCGGCGCTACGACATTGTGCTGGTTGAGGGAGCCGGAGGACTGATGGTGCCCCTGACGGAAGACTACCTCACCATCGACTACATCACCGACCGCCGTTACCCGCTCCTGTTCGTCACCTCCGGCCGGCTGGGCAGCATCAATCACACCCTGCTCAGCCTCGAAGCCATCGACCGCCGTTCCATCCCCCTACACACGGTGCTCTACAACCGCTATCCCCTGGTCGGCGACAAGACCATCCAGAAGGATACCTTCTGCTACATCCGCACCTACCTGCAGCAGCACTTCCCCGGCACAGGGCTGCTGGAAGTGCCCGGCGACCTCCAGTTGCTCGCTACCTCCGCCCCCGCTGCCGTCCATACCTGCCTGGTCGGCCTGGGCTCTAACCGCAACGCAGCCAGTCACTTGTCCGCTGCCGTCGCCGCTATCGGCCGCCGCTGCCGCATTGTCGCCCAGGGCCCACTGCTCCGCACCCCGGCCGAAGGCGGTCCGGCCGGAGCCGCCGACTACTGCAACCAGGCCCTGCGGATAGAAACGCAACTGACACCGGACGAACTGACCTTGCTCTTCAAGGCCATAGAGCGGGACAACGGCCGCACCCCGGCCGACAAGTCAACCGGCAGCGTGCCGCTGGACATAGACCTGCTGGCCTACGACGGGGAGATGCTGCGTCCGGCGGACTGGGAGAAGCACTATGTTCAGGAAATGACCAGAGGTTTGCTGTAATAGGGGGAGCCTGTCCGAAAACCTTCGAACATCTATCAATCTGTCATGCTGAACGGAGTGAAGCATCTGAACACATCCACTTGGCGCTAACAGATTTCTCACTTCGTTCGAAATGACAGGTAAAAAGGAAAAGCGGAAAAACAATTCTCGGACAGCCTGGGGGGGGCAAGCAAAAAGACCCCGTGGGCACAAAGGGATTTTTTTCTATCCAAATGCAAAGAGTCCCTTTGTGCTCAATAAAAATCAGCCCCACTTGATGTAGCCCAGCCGGGTGTAGGCGACCCCCCGGCTCTCGAAATGCGACAAGACCTTGGCCGACACGAGGTAGATTTCCTGCTGCGGCTCCACGCGCCGGCTGCGGCAACTCAGCTGGTTGGGGGTCAGGCTGCGGGCGGCCGCCTTCACGAGAAAGAGGAAGCGGTTGCCGTCGCGGTCGGCAGCCAGCACATTCTGGTCGACATAGAAGTCGGGGCGGTAGGTATCGACCTGCTTGCGCACGTTGAGGACCGTCAGTCGCAAGTCCGACAGTTTTTCGCCGATGGCACCGACGGGACGGCTCACCGACGGGATGCGGGGCTTGGACACCGTCAGTTCGAAATGGACAACGGCAAACATCCGGGCCACCTCGACGATGCGCCGGTATTTCTTGTTCTCGGGCACGAAGCGGTTAGCCAGCCACAGCACATACGGCGCATCGATGTAATACACCTCCGCCAGGTGCTTACCCCGGTATTTGCCGAAGGGGACCATGTCGTCGTCGATGCCATAGTAGGACTCGAAATAGGCACTGTCCCACACCTCCAGGCGCACGTTGCAGTTGTGGAGCAGCTGCATGGCCCTTTCCGCCGCCACATCGAAAGTATAGGCCAGGGTGCGGACATACAAGGGGAAGGACGAATCGGCGAACACCCGCCACAAGGCATAATACGGGCGGTAGGGCGTGGCCAGGCTGACTACGTAACGGCCGTTGGCCTCGCTCCTCCCCCTGCAGAAGGCGGCGATGCGCTGCATCACTTCCTCCCGCTGGCGTTCGGTCATCATCCGTTGATGGTCGGCTGCCATGGGCCCTCCTTATTTCAAGAAGACGAAATACACGGCGGCGACGAGGCAGGCGAAGGCCGCGAAATGGTTCCACTGCAGCGATTCGCCTTTGAAGAAGACCGTGGTGAACACGGTGAAGACCAGCAGGGTGATGACTTCCTGCACCACCTTGAGCTGCATGAGCGAGAACGGCCCTCCGTTGCCGGAGAACCCGATGCGGTTGGCCGGAATCTGACAGGAATATTCCAGCAGCGCGATGCACCAGGAGAACAGGATGACCGCATAGAGCGGCCAGTGGGAGATGACTTTCATCTCCTGCAGCTTGAGATGCCCGTACCAGGCAAATGTCATGAATATGTTGGATACGACCAACAGCAGTATGGTATAAATTCCTTTCATCTTTCTTTATCTGTTTTTAGGTTGTTGTCGGGGGCTTTCTGCAGGACCGGCAGCAAATCTTCCTGCACATTGGCCATGCAGTTCCACAGGCTGTAGCGGGCTTCGGGGTTCATTGCTTCCAGCTGTCCGAACACCTCTTTCATGGCCGAGCGGTGAGAGTCGGTCTCGTAGGGACAGTTCTTCACTTGCTTGCGGTAGCCGCGGATCCGGGCCAGCTCCTCCAGGTCCTTTTCGGCTACGAGGCAGAGCGGACGGATCAGGGTCATGTCGAACTTCTTCATCACCAGCTTGGGAGGCATCGTGCTGAACGAGCCCTGGAACGTCATGTTCATCAGCAGGGTCTGCAGGATGTCGTCCATGTGGTGGCCGAGGGCAATCTTGTTACACCCCTGCTCCTGGGCCACGGTGAACAGCGCTTTCCGGCGGTTCCATGAACACAGGAAGCAGGGCGACTTGCGGCTGTCGGTGGAGGCGTCGAACGAGGTGTCGTAGGTCACCAGCGGCACGTCCCACGCCGCCGCCATCTCGCGCAGGTAGCCGAGGTCGGACTCGTAGGCGATGTTCGTCATCCGCACATGGGCGGCCACCACCGAAAAGCGGGGATGAAACACCCGGGAACGGCGGCCCAGCAGCTCCAGCAGGGCGAGTGAGTCCTTGCCGCCCGACAGGCCGACCAGCACCTTGTCGCCTTCCTCCAGCAGGCCGTAGTCCATGGAGCCTTTCAGAAAGCGGGCATTGATGCGCCGCCACAGTTTTTCTTCGTCAGTCAGTATTCCCATAACCGTTGTGCATTTTTTTCTGTCAGTCCTTTGAAGGATGCTGCAAAAGTACAAGATTCCGCCGACTTACGGAAGGGAAAGTCCAAATATATGGGTGGCGGATTAGGAAAATCCAACTATTCTTCCTACCTTTGGCCGTGAAACCAAGCAACGAACGAACCATGAATATCAAATATACCCTTGCGGCCCTTGCCCTCGGATGTACGGCAACAGCGGCTGCACAGACGCTCAACCAGGCCAAGCAATGGTTTCTCGACGGACGGTTTGCCGAAGCGAAGCCCGTCTTCGAGAAGCTGGTGAAGCAGGCCCCGTCGAACGCCAACTACAATTTCTGGTATGGTGCCTGCTGCTACGAGACCGGCGAATACACGGTTTCCCAGAAGTATCTGGAGAAAGCGGCCGGCCGGCAGGTCATCAATGCCTATCTCTACCTGGGACGGCTCTACTACCGCCTCTACCGTTTCGACGAGGCCGTTGAGAACATCGAAGAGCACATCTCCTGGCTGGAAAAGAAGAAGCGCGACACAGCGGAAGCCGAACACGAGCTGGACCGCTGCCGACGGGCGGCCCGCATGATCCGCGCCACGGAAGACGTCGCCGTCATCGACAGCTTCACGGTGGACAAGGACGACTTGCTGTCCGCTCTCAAGCTCAGCCGTGAATCAGGCGAGATAGCCATGGGGGAAAGCGGCCCGCAGTTTACCAACGAGATGGGCGACAAGCGGCTGGTGGTCCGCACCGACGACAAGGGAAAGACGGGGCTCTATGCCCAGGTGAAGCTCATCGACCGCTGGAGCGACCCGGAGGCGCTGGCTTCGCTGAACGATACGGCGGACAACCTGACCTACCCCTTCGTGGATTCGGACGGTGTGACGCTCTATTATGCAGCCGAAAGCGAGGAGTGCCTGGGGGGCTACGACCTCTTCGTGACCCGCTACGACTCGGACGACAATGCCTACCTGCGCCCGAACAACGTGGGGATGCCCTTCAACTCCACGGCCAACGACTACCTGTATGCCATCGACGACTTCAACGGGCTGGGCTGGTTCGCGTCCGACCGCTTCCAGCCCGAGGGTAAGGTATGCGTATATGTGTTCGTACCCAACGAGCAGAAGGTGACGTATGACTACGAGGCCACCGATCCGGAACAGATGATCCGCCTGGCTTCGCTCCATGACATCCGTTCCACACAGACCGATGCCGACAAGGTGCGCAGGGCCCGGCAGCAGCTGGCGCAGGTAATGTATGGCACAAAGGAACAGCAGAAGAAGACCGACTTCGAACTGGTGGTGAACGACCGCTCGGTCTATACCCAGTGGGCGGACTTCCGCTCGGAAGAGGCACGGACGAAGTTCCGCGAACTGCTGCAGCTGCAGAAGGACCTGGACGGCCTGTGTGCATCGCTCGAACAGCAGCGCAGCCGCTACGCACAGGGCAACCGCGCCACGAAGCAGCAGCTGGCCCCGGGGATGCTGGACCAGGAAAAGCGGGTGGCGGAACTGCGCCGCGACGTGGGCCGGCTGACGGTAGAGGTGCGCAACCTGGAGAATGCCCGCTGACGAAACTTGCCTTTTTTTATCCCTATAGCGTATGGAAACATTGTTCATTATCTGCCTCCTCATTGCCGGTTGGATCTTCTTTGCCATCGAGGTCTTCCTGATTCCCGGCATCAGCCTGGCCGGTCTCCTGTCGGGCGCCAGCCTGCTCTATGCCGTCTACTACACCTTCAGCCAGATGGGGACGGAAGCCGGCCTCCTGACACTGGCCATGGCGGCCCTCGGCATCGCGGCCGTCACGGTGTGGTTCATGCGTTCGAAAACAGTGGACAGGCTGTCGCTGAAGAAGACCCTCGACTATCGCCCCGACCCGCTGGCGGACACCGGGCTGAAGGTGGGGGCGCAGGGCATCACCGTGACACGGCTGACACTGATCGGCAATGCCGACTTCGGCGGCTACCTCATCGAAGTGAAGTCGGCCGACGGCTTCATCGACGAGAAGACACCGATAGAAGTCGTCGGTATCCGGGGCGGACAAGTGCTCGTCAAGAAGCGTCCGCTGTAATCCGTCTGTACTTATTTCATTCACCATTCACCTTTTAAACGAAGCAATAGTATGATTGAACCTGAAATCTTTCCGTTTCTGATGGCCGGAGGCAGTATTATCCTGCTTGCCGTGTTCTTCCATTATGTGCCCTTCTTCCTTTGGCTGTCGGCCAAGGTGTCGGGAGTACGCATCTCGCTGATCCAGCTGTTCCTGATGCGCATCCGTAACGTACCGCCCTATACCATCGTGCCTGCGATGATCGAGGCCCACAAGGCGGGGCTGAGCAACATCACCCGCGACGAGTTGGAGGCGCACTACATGGCGGGCGGACACGTGGAGAAGGTGGTCCATGCCTTGGTGTCGGCCTCGAAGGCCAACATCGAGCTGTCATTCCAGATGGCTACGGGCATCGACCTGGCCGGACGCGATGTGTTCGAGGCCGTACAGATGTCAGTCAATCCGAAAGTGATTGATACGCCGCCGGTCACCGCGGTGGCCAAAGACGGCATCCAGCTCATTGCCAAGGCGCGTGTCACTGTGCGGGCCAACATCCGCCAGCTGGTGGGCGGTGCCGGCGAGGACACCGTACTGGCCCGCGTAGGCGAAGGCATCGTCTCTTCCATCGGTTCGTCCGTCAACCACAAGTCGGTGCTGGAGAATCCCGACTCCATCTCGAAGCTGGTGCTCCGGAAGGGACTGGATGCGGGTACGGCCTTCGAAATCCTGTCTATCGACATTGCCGACATCGACATCGGCCGCAACATCGGGGCCTCCCTGCAGATTGACCAGGCCAATGCCGACAAGAACATCGCCCAGGCCAAGGCAGAAGAACGCCGTGCCATGGCGGTGGCCCTGGAGCAGGAAATGAAGGCCAAGGCCGAAGAGGCCCGCGCCAACGTCATCCAGGCCGAGGCCGAAGTGCCCAAGGCCATGGCCGAAGCCTTCCGCAGCGGAAACCTGGGCATCATGGATTACTACCGCATGAAGAATATCCAAGCCGATACGGACATGAGAAGCAGCATCGCCCAGCCGCAAGCTTCCGCGGCCGGTCATGAACCCATCGGGAAATAAAGGTACAAAGCATGGAAAAAATGTATTTCGCTCCGTCAGAACTCATCATCAACGAGGATGGTTCTGTGTTTCATCTTCACCTGCAGCCCCACCAGCTGGCCGGCAAGGTCATCCTGGTGGGCGACCCGGGACGGGTGGCCCTCGTCGCCTCCCACTTCGACACGCAGGAATGCGAGGTAGAGAACCGTGAGTTCCGCTCCATTACCGGCACCTACCACGGAAAACGGATCACCGTTGTCTCGACGGGCATCGGTTGCGACAATATCGACATTGTCCTCAACGAGCTGGATGCCTTGGCGAACATCGACTTTGAGACACGCCAGGAAAAAGCGTCTCCACGCTCGTTGGAAATCGTGCGCATCGGCACGTGTGGCGGTCTGCAACCCGATACCCCCGTCGGCACCTATGTCTGCTCGGCCTATTCCGTCGGCTTCGACGGACTGCTCAACTTCTACCAGGGCCGCAATGCCGTGTGCCACCTGCCGATGGAGCAGGCGCTCCTGGCCCACCTGGGATGGACGGGCAACCTGTGCTGTCCGGCCCCTTATGCCGTGGCGGCCGACGAAGAGCTGACCCGACGCGTGGCTGCCACCGACATGGTGAGGGGCATTACGGTAGCCTGTGGAGGGTTCTTCGGTCCGCAGGGACGTCGGCTGCGCATCCCTTTGGCCGACCCGCACCAGAACGAGAAACTGGAATCCTTTGAATACGGGGGTCTCCGCATCACGAACCTCGAAATGGAAAGCTCGGCGGTGGCCGGCCTTGCCCGCCTGATGGGACACAGGGCCACCACCGTCTGCATGGTCATTGCCAACCGCCGTGCCAAAAATGCCGACACGGACTATCACACCCCTATGAAGCAACTCATCACCCTCATCTTAGACCGCATCTGAGCACATGGAGCCAACATTCAATTTCCCGGCCGGACTGTCCAAAGCCGAACGCTACGGACAGTTTCTCTTGCAATTCCGTCCCCTCATCGCCGACGAGCACGAGTGCGTCAGTCTGCTGGCCAACACGTCTGCCGCCCTCAAGGAAGCGTTCGGCTTCTTCTGGGTAGGCTTCTACTTAGTAAAGGAGGAAGACTGGCTCACACTGGGCCCCTTCCAAGGCAGTGTAGCCTGCTACCGCATCCGCCGGGGACAAGGAGTCTGCGGGACGGCCTGGGCCGAAGGGCGTACCCAGGTGGTGCCCGATGTGGACCAGTTCCCGGGTCACATCGCCTGCAGCTCGCTATCCCGCTCCGAAATCGTTGTCCCGCTTTTCACGGCCGACAGACAGGTATGGGGAGTCCTCGACATTGACAGTGACCGCCTGGCCAGTTTCGACGAAACCGACCGCCAGTACCTGGAAGAGGTGTGCGAACTCGTTTCAGAAGCCGTTTTTTCGTAATGTTGCAGCCAATTGACCACCCCTAACGAATCATCCACTCATGAACATCCAAGATACCATTTGTGCCATTGCCACGGCACAGGGAGGTGCCATCGGCATCCTCCGTGTTTCCGGTCCGGACGCCCTCACGGTGACCGACCGTATTTTCCGCCCTACGGGCACGAACCCTCGTCCCCTCTCCGAACGGGAACCCTATACGCTGACGTTCGGAACCATCGTGGATCCGGTAACCAGTGAGCCCATCGACGAAGTGCTCGTCAGCCTGTTCCGGGCCCCCCGTTCCTATACGGGCGAAGATGCCACCGAGATTTCCTGCCACGGATCGTCGTATATCCTACAACGTGTCCTGCAGCTGCTGATTCGTTATGGCTGCCGTGCGGCCGGACCCGGTGAGTTCACCCAGCGTGCCTTCCTGCACGGGAAGATGGACCTCAGCCAGGCGGAAGCCGTGGCCGACCTGATTGCCTCCACCTCCGCTGCCTCCCACCGGCTGGCCATGAACCAGATGCGCGGCGGTTTCAGTCGCGAACTGGCCGCATTGCGCGACCAGCTGCTGCACCTGACTTCCCTGATGGAACTGGAACTGGACTTCAGCGACCACGAGGAACTGGAGTTTGCCGACCGGTCGGAACTGTCGGCCCTGACCCGCCGCATCGAGGAAGTCATCCGACGGCTAGTCCACTCGTTCCGCATGGGCAATGCCATCAAGAACGGCATCCCTGTCGCCATCATCGGGGCCACGAATGCCGGCAAATCCACCTTGCTCAATGCGCTGCTGAACGAAGACAAGGCTATCGTGAGCGACATTCATGGTACCACCCGCGACGTCATCGAAGATACGATGGTCCTCAACGGCATCCTGTTCCGCTTCATAGACACGGCGGGCATCCGTGAAACCAGCGACCGTATCGAGGCATTGGGCATCGAGCGGAGCTTCAAGGCGCTGCAGCAGGCAGACATCGTACTGCTAATGTACGACCTGGAACGCGGGGAAACGGCTTTCCGCTCGTTCTACGACGAAGTGGCCCCTTATCTCCAGGACAAGCAGGTGGTGCTCGTCATGAACAAATGCGACAAGGCAGCGGCTCCCTCTTCCCTCCCCTCTTTCCTGGATGCCTCCGGATGTCATTGGTATCCGCTGGCCGTCTCTGCCCGCGAACGCCTGCACATCGACGAGCTTCAGTCCTTGCTGCTCCGCCTGGCCGCTATCCCAGAGCTGTCTGCAGCCGATGTCATCGTCACCAACCTCCGTCATTACGAGGCCCTCTCCCACGCCCTGGAAGCCATCCGTCGTGTCCAGAACGGTCTGGAGTCGGGCCTGCCCGGCGACCTCGTCTCCCAAGACCTCCGTGAATGTATCTACTACCTGAGCGACATCGTAGGAGAAGTGACGACCGACCAGGTGCTTAGTAATATATTTTCACACTTTTGCATCGGTAAATAGACCATCTGACCATACTTACAAAACGTTTTTATAACTGCTTATAAGCCACCATTTTGGTGGCTTTTTCGTTTTAACACTTTCCATTTGTAATTTGTTGAACCAGTTTTTCGAGGTAACTTTGGCTCCGATTGTTGAAGCGTTAGGTTAGTACTATTTGACTATCTTCCCACTTCCGTTCAAATTGACGGAAGTGGGATCTTTCAATTGTAATCGTAAATTACTGACCATTAGTCGATGGTGTTGATGAATGAAGGAATACGACATGAGCTGTATGATGCCATAACTCGTATATTTGATTTGCATCCTCTAATAGTGTTTCATTATTTTTGTCTTGCATATTTAAAATGAAGACAATATGCTTGTCAGATGCACGTTTTGCGGCACAAACCTCTCCTATCTGAGTATCAAGATCTTTGTGACATAAACCCTCATCGATTTCGGTAAAAACAGGAACAATATAAGGTTTTAGGTCGATGTTGCAAGTGTTGGTCATCATCTTATATCCTCTGTTGCCATAAAGTTCAAATGCTTTTTTGTAAAGCAAGTCATCGGCTGTATCATTAACGTCAGTTATAACTATAAGTGGCTGTTTGTGGTCAGTTACAAGATATTCGTCAAGAATAGTCGAATAACCTTCCATGTCAACCTCATATAACTGTTCGTTTGACAGTGTAATCAAGGATTCTTCTGATAGATTTTCGTCTAAGGAGGAGGTTTTATAAGTTCCTTCTTCAATCATAACAGCGATATCAAACAAAAAGTTGTGTTTGAGAGTTTTGGACACTTCTATCAATTGCTCAATATTTATAGCAGATGACTTGAATATGTTGTAAACCTCATTAGTGGTACAATTCAACTCTTCTGCAAACTCTTTAGAAGAAAGCCCAGACTTGATAAATTTTGCGTAAATGGCTTTGCCAACGTGATATTTATTGGATTTGTTTTCGTTCATGATTAGTGTTTATGAAATTCAACGAGTAGCGATATATCTTAAAAGTCATAGAGTTCCCAGAAACCGTGAACAGAGTTGATACACTTATGGTAAGCTTCAAAGTTCTGGTGACTACGATGTTTGCTTTCCTTAATGTCCTCCTGTATCTTTTCCCAGTTTTCTTGAATTGTTTCATAGTTGTTGAGAACCTCAAACAATTCCTCATTAACCTCTTCTCGAAAATGTTTACGTCTCTGTTTATCGCTCAGGTCATTCCACGATGGAATCACATGGTAACGTTGGAAAGATGCAGTGTTAACACCATCTGTAACCTTGGTTATTATTTTGTAGAATGATACACCACGGTTATTGTCATCAAGTAACCGGCAGCAAGTCGATTTCAATGTTATCATAGTTGTGAGAGATTAAATGTACTTCAGGTCCTTGCCTGTGATGATAGAAAGTGGTTTTACCAATCGGCATAATAGCAATCCAAAAAGGAAGCATATAATACGGACGAGAACCGAATACTTGCTCACCAGAGCAAACCAGACAAGGCAAATTGGCGAACAAACGAGTGCTATCGTCAGGAGTAGCATTATTGATGCGATGAAAGTTTTCATAAGCGTCTATATTTTGTATAAGGTGTAAAGATTATCCCCAATATCACGCATAGAAACCTATGCGTGAACGAGTATTGTTGTTGGAGATATTCTCTTCGTTGCAGATGGTGCGCAGATCTTCGAGAGTTGCGTTCTTACCATAAAGCACCCAGTTGATGGTTTGCTTACGAACAACATTCTCAATCTGACCACCACTGAAATCGTACGACTTTGCAAGCTCATCCGCATCGTACTCGCAGAGTTCAGGCATCATTGACTGCCAGATAAGGCTCTTCACCTCCTCCGACGGTTTGCTCAATTCAATCTTATAGATGAAGCGACGCTCAAAGGCAGAGTCGAGGTTGGAGGTGAGATTGGTTGTAGCAATAAGGATGCCGTCAAGATTCTCCATCTCCTGAAGGATGATGTTCTGCATGGCGTTCTCCATCTTGTCAACACTATGCTCAACATTCTCCGAACGCTTGCTGATGATGGCATCTGCCTCGTTGAAGAATAGAATTGGACAGAGAATGTTCTTTTCACGACTCTCCTGCACATAAGCGCGATACTTATCAAATACGTGCTTGATTCGCTTCTCCGTCTCACCCACAAACTTGTCGCGAATTTCAGATATATTCACAGGCATAATTGCACGACCTGTACGACGGGCCAACTGATAGACAGTTTCTGTCTTACCGGTG
>JALEPZ010000088.1 GCA_022767125.1 Phocaeicola plebeius | reverse complement strand
AAATACAGCCAAAGAAACTTGCCCAATTCGCACTGAATCGGGTAAGGGAGCTTTTGTCATCTTTTTCTCCTTAAATGAAAGAGCCGTGGCAAAATTCATCAATTGTTCCAGGATACTTCCCTGTGGTACGATTTATTTTATTACATTTGCAGTGTGATTGAACTTATACGCGTCAATCGAACGTCTATGGTCAAGTGGCTTCATTTTTTAACGTAACTATTTGTTATTCACCTTATAAGGTTACGAAAAAATTGCCACTTGACCAAATTTTCTGACGCTTATTTTGTTGAAAATCAGCAAAATAACCCTATCCATAAGACCATAGCATCCACTATAAAAATACCCCTCTCATTGAGAATGCAACGCAATCTTAAATGAAAGAGCCGTGACTCAATCCGTACTTTCCCATGATTTGCTTGCGATATATGCGAAATAAATAGTATCTTTGCAGATAATCAACATAGAGTATTGCAGAACAACTAAAACCGAAGAGCCATGATACTGTATATCGCGAATCCCATCTATGATACGGTGTTCAAATACCTGATGGAGGACGAGCGCATCGCCCGCATCCTTCTTTCTGCCCTGTTGAAGAAGAACGTGGTGCAAGTGGAGCAACGTCCGCATGAGTATGTCAACGTGTCGCGCACCGACATCTCGATGTTCCGCATCGACTTCGGGGCGACCATCCGCGAGGAGGATGGGCGTGAGCATCTGGTGCTCATCGAGCTGCAGAAGACGTGGTTGGAGACGGAAACCCTCCGTTTCCGCCAGTACCTGGGTGTGCAATACAGCCGCAAGGAGAACATCGTGGAGGAAAGTAAGGACAAGCATGCACTGCCCATGGTGGCGGTTTACCTGCTGGGGCATCGGGTGGGTGACTTCACCACTCCTGTCATCTACGTGAACCATAAGACCTACGATTACGACGGGCGGGAAATCGTGCGGCATCGTCCGGACCCCTTCGTGGAGAGCCTGACGCACGACAGCATCATCGTGCAGATTCCGCTGCTGCGCGGCCGTGTGACCAACCGTCTGGAGAAACTGCTCAGCGTGTTCCGGCAGACGGGCGACTCTCGACAGGACCGGCAGACGCTCCGGGTGGAGGAGGATGCCTATGCCGGAGATGCGGATATGGAGTATATCCTGAGACGTCTGGTCTCTGCGGCTGCCAATCCCGAAGTGCGTCAGGACATGAACGTGGAAGACGAGTTCTTCAAGGCCATTGAGGACCGTGACACCACTATCTTGCTGAGGGATAAGACCATTGAGGAGCAAGGCATGAAGATTGAGGAGCAAGGCATGATGCTGGTAGAGAAGGATAAGATGCTGGAAGAGAAGGACCGGGCTATTGGCAATGCCATCAGAAGAATGCTGTCCCAAGGAATGGATGTGACTACGGTCGCTTCCCTGATGGATCTTTCCGAGGAAATGGTCCGCCGTTATCAAGCCTAAAAAATAAGCGTCACTGCAAGAACCGCTTCAGCGTACTTCAAATGTTATAAATGAATTTTCTTGATTTCGTATCTGCCTTATTCCTAATAGGGTAGATGGAATTGAGTGCTTGCGTTTTCTCAAAATACATGAAGAAATGGACAAGCATATACACTTCAATTCTTCAAATTAAAGATGATAAAGAAGAGTCTTAATACATACTGTCATTACAAGGAATTCAAGGCCTTGCCAAAAAAGAACACAGGCACGATAAAGCATGAGACCTTGTGATAATAATGTAACAAACTTGTTGCGATTTATAATCAAAAATTCTTTAACAAAAGAGTAAGTGCCGTAATGGAGTATAAGAATAAATACTATTGGACATTCCAGATTGAGACGAGTCGGTTTGGCGGCGTAATGAGACCAAGTTGCGATTATGTCACTGACGAGAATCGGGAGGCATGGCAGCGGTTTGTGGAGAATAAAATTCGTGAGGTGATGAAGCCGGAGACCATGGAGTTGCTTGAGTTCAAGGAGTGTTTGAAGGATGTGCAAGACGATAAGCAAGCAAACGGGTCGGTATCTCTGGATGTAAGGCCAGGCACCCTTAGGATGTACGACTCTACGGCTGAGGACGTACGCCCTAAGCAAAAGGCTTCGGAACGTATCTTGCAATCTTTTTGTTAGATTGTTTTTTGATTCGGCAATAATTTGTAAATTTGCCCGGAAAACAATAACAGATATGTCAGAATTAGCTCCACTCATCAGTGACCTGGCCCTTATCTTGATACTGGCCGGATTGATTACCCTGCTTTTCAAGAAGCTGAAGCAGCCCTTGGTATTGGGCTATATCGTGGCCGGCTTTATGGCCAGTCCTCATTTTTCCTTCACTCCGTCGGTCATCGACACGGCCAATATCCATACCTGGTCGGAGATAGGCGTGATTTTCCTTCTCTTCGCATTGGGACTGGAGTTCAGTTTCAAGAAACTGATGAAGGTGGGCGGATCGGTAGTCATTTCCGCTTGCTTCATCATCTTCAGCATGATTATGATGGGCCTGCTGGTGGGATGGCTCTGCGGTTGGAAACAGATGGACTGCCTCTATTTGGGCGGTATGCTGGCCATGTCGTCCACGACGATTATCTATAAGGCATTCGATGACATGGGGCTGCGGCAGCAACGCTTTGCCGGACTGGTGCTGAGCATCTTGATACTGGAAGATATTCTGGCCATCGTGCTGATGGTGATGCTGTCTACCATGGCTGTCAGCAAGAATTTTGAAGGGGCCGAGATGGTCTACAGCCTGCTGAAACTGGTGTTCTTCCTAGTGCTATGGTTTGTGGTGGGCATTTACCTGGTGCCTTTGTTCCTGAAGAAAGCGCGGCGGTTGATGAGCGATGAAACGTTGCTGATTGTGTCTTTGGCCCTGTGTTTCGGGATGGTAGTCTTTGCCGCGAAGGTGGGATTCTCACCAGCGTTCGGTGCGTTCATCATGGGGTCTATCCTGTCGGAAACCATTGAGTCGGAGCACATCGAGAAGCTGGTGGCTCCGGTGAAGGACCTGTTTGGCGCCATCTTCTTCGTGTCGGTCGGCATGATGGTCGATCCGGCCATGATTGTCGAGTACGCGGGGCCCATTCTCGCCATCGTGCTGGCGGTGGTGCTGGGGCAGACCCTTTTCGGTACAGCCGGAGTCCTGCTGTCCGGACAGCCGTTGAAGACGGCCATGCAGTGCGGGTTCAGCCTGACGCAAATCGGGGAGTTTGCCTTTATCATCGCCTCCCTCGGTGTCAGTCTGAAGGTGACCAGCGATTTCCTCTATCCCATTGTGGTGGCCGTTTCGGTCATCACCACCTTCATGACTCCTTATATGATCCGTTTGGCACAGCCGGCCTACCGGCTGGTGAACCGCCTTCTGCCGGGCCATCTGCTGCGGCTGATTGACAAATACACCTCGGCTTCTACTTCGGTTGACCATTCGGGCAACTGGCGGAAGCTGATGCTGGCCATTGTCCGTATTGTCCTGGTCTATACGGTGCTGACCATAGCCACGATAGCGATTTGCGTGAACTTCCTGAAGCCGTTCGCCTTTGCGCTGGTGGGCGAGTCGTGGGGCAAATGGTTGGGGGCAGTGGTGACCATTGCTGCCATAGCTCCGTTTCTTCGCGCCATGATCATGAAGAAGAACCATTCCGTGGAGTTCAAGGCGTTGTGGAGCGACAGCCGTGTCAACCATGCACCCCTCATTTCGGTCATTTTGGTGCGTGTGGTGCTGGCTATTCTGATGGTGGAGTACGTCATCCAGTCGTTCTTCTCTGCTTCGGCGGTCGTGGTAGTAGGGGTAGCCATTCTCGTGGTGGTGGCCATGATGGTTTCCCGCTTCCTCAAGAAGCAGTCCATTATCCTGGAGCGGACCTTTGTGCAGAACCTGCGCATCAAGGACATGCAGCAGGAGTATCGGGGCGAAAAGCCTCCCGGCTACGCGGGCAAGCTGCTCGACCGCGACCTGCACTTGTCGGATTTTGAGATACCAGCCGATTCGTTGTGGGCCGGAATGACCCTCCGCGAACTGGATCTGGGCAAGAAATACGATGTCCATATCGCTTCCATCCTTCGCGGTACGCACCGCATCAATATCCCCGGAGGCGACCAACGGCTGTTCCCGAACGATACGATTCAGGTGATTGGAACCGACGAGCAGCTCTCGCAGTTTGCCCGTTGCGTGCAGGAAGCGGCCGATGCCTGTGTGGATGATGATTTCGCCCGCCGCTCGATGCAGCTCAAGCAATGCCTGGTGGATGAGGGCTCTCCCTTTGCCGGTCGCAGCATTCTGGAAATCGGTATCCGTAACCTTTACCATTGTCTGGTGGTGGGCGTGGAGAGTGTAGACGACGCTTCCCTGCATACACCCGATGTGCATGCGCCTTTGCGGACGGGCGATGTCATCTGGACGGTAGGGGAGGAGGAGAACCTGGACTGCCTGTTCCAGGCAGCTGCCTGTCCGCAAAAGACGGATGAAGATGAAGAACTGACTTAATTGATTATGATATGAAAAGTGATCCCAAAGATTGTCTCTATTGCCAGAACAATGAGACATTGCACAACCTGATGATTGAGTTCGCTCAATTGAGTGTTTCCCGTGTGTTCCTGTTCAAGGAACAGACCTATCGAGGCCGTTGTCTGGTGGCCTACAAAGACCATGTGAATGATTTGAACGAGCTGAGCGACGACGACCGGAATGCCTTTATGGCCGATGTGGCCCGCGTGACCCGTGCCATGCAGCAGGCGTTCCATCCTGAAAAGATCAATTATGGAGCTTACAGCGACAAGTTGTCTCACCTTCATTTCCACCTGGCGCCCAAGTATGTAGACGGACCGGATTATGGAGGTACGTTCCAGATGAATCCGGGCAAGGTCTACCTGACAGATGCCGAGTATGAGGAACTGATAGCTGCCATCAAGCAGTTCCTGTAAGGGCTTCGGAGCCGGATTGCCGCTGAAAGTAAAGACGCAAGGGAACCACGGAACAACTGTTTCGCACAGCCGGAGGGCGTTTTTCGTACGCCTGTTTCCTGCGGGATTCCCCTGCGCCTTTTTTATTCCAGATCGTCGAGGTCGAAGTCGAACTCGTCCATACATTCCGGCGTGAAGAACTCGTCCAGGTCGCGGCGGTCCTTTTTGGTGGGACGGCCGGTTCCTTTGGCCCGGTTCACGAATCCGCTGATCTTGTTCATCTCCAGCAGTTCGTACTGGTCGGGTGTGGTTACGTTCTCCATGATTTCCGGAACCAGCTTGGCTCCGACCCGTTTCTCGATGGCCTGCAGCACCTTGAACGAGTAGGTGACAGGCGGCTTGCGCACCTGGATGACATCTCCGGGCTTTACCATGCGGGCCGGCTTGGCCTGTGCCCCGTTGATGGCCACCCGCCCTTTTTTGCAGGCCTCGGCAGCGATGGTGCGCGTCTTGAAGATGCGCGAGGCCCACATCCATTTGTCGATTCTTGCTTCCGCCATATCACTTGTTGTTATACTGGTTCATGGTAATGTTCAGTCCGGCGAGGCAGAAACTCTTTACGATTTCACCGGCCATTTCCAGGCGTTCGGGCAGCTTCTGGCGGTCTTCTTCGCCGAAGGCTCCCAGTACGAAATCGATTTGTGCCCCTTTGGGGAAGTCGTTGCCGATGCCGAACCGCAATCGGGCATAGTTCTGTGTGCCCAGTGTGGCGGCAATGTGCTTCAGTCCGTTGTGACCGGCGTCGCTCCCTTTCCCTTTCAGGCGCAGGCTGCCGAACGGCAGGGCCAGGTCGTCTACCACAATCAGGACATTTTCCAGCGGAATCTTCTCCTGCTGCATCCAGTAGCGCACCGCATTGCCGCTCAAGTTCATGTAGGTGGAAGGCTTGAGCAGCAGCAGCTGCCGCCCCTTCAGGGAAAGCGTGGCGGTGGCACCGTAGCGGCCGTCCTTAAAAACAATATTGGACGCCTTTGCGAGGGCGTCCAATACCATGAATCCTATGTTGTGCCGGGTATCACGGTATTCATCACCGATGTTCCCCAGGCCTACTATCAAATATTTCATTGAAGGATTACTTTTCTTGTTGGTGAAGTGGGTGTGTCGGGATTACTTTCCGGCAGCAGCCTGTGCACCACGAGCGGCACGAGTCAGCTTGACGGCGCATACCACAGCTTCCTTGGCGTTCAGCAGTTCCAGACCTTCGTAGTTCAGTTCGCCTACCTTGATGGTCTTGCCCAGTGCCAGGTTGGTTACATCGATGACCAGGCGTTCGGGGATGACGTTGTACAGAGCCTTCACTTTCAACTTGCGAATCTGGAGTGCCAGTTTACCACCGGCCTTCACACCATCTGCCAAACCTTCCAGCTGAACGGGAACTTCCATCACGATGGGGTTCTCTTCGTTGATCTGAAGGAAGTCAACGTGCAGGATGGCGTCTGTAACGGGATGGAACTGGATGTCCTTCATGATGGCGTTCACCTTCTTGCCGTCGATGATCAGGTCAACCACGTAGATGTGGGGTGTGTATACCAGTTTGCGGAGTCCTTCGTTGGTGACGCTGAAGTGGGTAGCAACCGGATTGCCCTGTTCGTCCTTCTCCATGCCATACAATACGCAAGGTACGCTGTTGTTCTTACGCAATTCGTGAGTGGCTTTCTTGCCAGTTTCGGTTCTCAAAGAACCGTTGATTTCGATTGATTTCATTGTTCTTGAATCTTTTTTTTGTGTTACTCTAAATTAAGTGAATTGTTTTCTTTTGCTTAATTCGCCATCACACGATGTGGTATATCACACGATGAGCTTAAAAAAGCGGTGCAAAGGTAGGCTTTTTCCTTTACACCGCCAAATATTTTTCTCAGAAATCGATGTCAATCTTGATTTCTCCGCTGGAAATAGCCGGTTCAGGCACCGGCGTGTGGGAGTCTTCCGGGGTCGGACATTCGGTGTCCGGTGAGTTTTCGTCTGCTTGCTGGGCCATTGCTTCTTCAATGAAAGCGATGGTTTGCTTCAGCCCGCTCGAAAACTTCTTGAAATCTTCTTTATACAAGAAAATCTTATGCTTCTCGAAACTTACTTGGGAGTCGTCTTCTCCCCTTACCACTTTTTTGCTTTCTGTGATGGCTATGAACATGTCGCCACCACGACTTCTCTTAACATCCAGATAGTAGATACGTTTTCCGGCACGTATGGCTTTGGAAAACACAATGTCCTTGTCACCCTCTGTAATACTTTTCTTTGTAGAATCTTCCATTGTTCCTTTTTAAAAACTTATTACAGGGGCAAAGTTGCACACTTTTTGGGAATAAACCAAGCATTCCTCTTCAAAATTATTCTAATCTGCCTAAAAAAGTAAAAAATCAGGGAAAAATGGTTGTAGTTTGCTGATTTTTGCTTACTTTTGCACCGTAAAAATTATCATTATAACGAGAGAGTATGATTAACAGAGTTCTTATTCGTCTGAAGATAGTACAGATTATCTATGCCTACTATCAGAATGGGGGAAAAAACCTCGATACTGCAGAAAAAGAGTTGTTCTTCAGTATGTCAAAGGCTTACGACCTGTATAACTATCTGTTGCTCCTGATGGTGGAAGTCACAAAGTATGCCAACAAGCGGTTGGAAGCTGGAAAACACAAGTTGGCTCCTACCCCAGAGGAATTATGCCCTAACACGAGATTTGTGGACAACCTGTTTGCCGCCCAGCTGGCTTCCAACAAACAGCTGCGCATTTTTACTGAAAGCCAGAAGAAGACCTGGGAGAACGAGGCCGATTTCATCAAGAACCTGGCGGAACAGATTTTTGAGAGTGATATATATAAGGAATACATGGCCGCCGAGACGACCTCGTACGAGGAGGACCGTGAGGTGTGGCGCAAGATCTACAAGAAGATTATTTTCAATAACGCCCGTTTGGATGAGGTGCTCGAAGACCAGAGCCTGTATTGGAACGACGATAAGGAAATCGTGGATACCTTTGTGCTGAAGACCATCAAGCGGTTCGACCCCAAGAACGGCGAGAAGCAAGAACTGTTGCCCGAGTTCAAGGACGAGGAGGACAAGGATTTCGCCCGTCGCCTCTTCCGCCGCTCCATCCTCAATGCCGATTACTATCGGCATCTGATCAGCCAGAATTCCAAGAACTGGGACCTCAACCGTGTGGCCCTGATGGATGTCATCATCATGCAGATTGCCCTGGCTGAAATCCTGTCGTTCCCCAATATCCCTGTCAGCGTTTCGCTCAACGAGTATGTGGAAATCGCCAAGCTGTACAGCACTCCCAAGAGCGGTGCCTTCATCAACGGTACCCTGGACGGCATCGTGAAGCAGCTCAAGAAGGAGAACAAGCTGACGAAGAACTAACATGGAATGTGTAACTTATTAATTTAACTGGAAATGATGAATGTATTGACCGCCTTATTGCAGGCTCAGGGAGGAGACTACTCGTTCCTTATCATGATGATTGCCATCTTTGCCATCATGTATTTCTTTATGATCCGTCCGCAGAACAAGAAGCAGAAGGAAATCGCCAACTTCCGCAAGAACCTTGAAGTGGGTCAGTCGGTGATTACTGCCGGAGGTATCTATGGCAAGATTAAGGAAATTGAAGACAATGTGGTCGTAGTGGAAATCGCATCGAGCGTGAAAATCAAGGTAGACCGCAATTCTATCTACGCAGACGCCCAGGCCCAGGCCAACAAGTAATCCACACAAGACGATGTTCGACAAAGAGCGTACTCAACAGTTTTGGACAAACATCGTGAAAACAATCAGAGTTTTCCTACTGAGCGAGAGCTGTAGGGAGGCTCTGGTTTTTTTGTTTTTCGTGTTTGTATCGTTAGGATTCTGGTTGCTTAATACCCTCGACGATGTTTACAAGACGGAGTTCCGTGTGCCGGTTCGCCTGAAGGATGTACCGAAGGAGGTGGTGTTGACGACCGACTTCCCAGAGAATGTGCAGGTAGGGGTAGAGGACCGTGGAACCGTATTGCTGAATTACATGCTGGGGCGTACGTTTTATCCCGTAACGTTCGATTTCAAGGACTATTCGACGATGGGCACCCATGTGCGCATCCCTTCAGAAGAGCTGTCGAAGAAGATTGTCTCGCAACTCAATACGTCCACGAAACTGCTGTACGTCCGTCCCGATACGCTCGATTTCATCTATGCGCAGGGAGAGGCGAAGCGTTTGCCGGTGCGGCTGAACGGTGAAGTGGAGGCGGGGCGGCAGTACTATGTGTCGTCGGTGACTTTCTCGCCCGATTCTGTCGTGGCCTACGCTCCACGTGAAGTGCTCGATACGCTGAAAATGGCTTATACCTACCGGCTGCAAGTGGAGGGACTCACGGACACTTTGCGGCAGTATGTGTCGCTGGGTGGGCAGCGGGGCGTGAAGTTCATTCCCTCTTCTATACAGATGACGGCTTGCGTGGACATGTATTCGGAAAAGACCGTGGAAGTGCCCGTTGTGGGCATTAATTTCCCGGCCGGTAAGGTGCTTCGTACCTTCCCCTCGAAGGTACAGGTGACGTTCCAGGTGGGTTTGAAGCGGTTCATGGACGTGTCGGCCAATGAATTCTTCATCGGTGTGACCTATGAAGACGTGCTCCGCAACAAAGACGGCAAGTTGCCGCTCGCGCTCAAGACGGCTCCCGATTGGGTGAACCATGTACGTATCGCACCGGCTTCGGTGGAGTACCTGATTGAACAACAGCTGGAGGATACAGAGGAATGATACGGCTGGGAATTACAGGGGGTATCGGTAGCGGAAAGTCGTTCGTCTCGCGGCGATTGGCTGCGATGGGAGTGCCGGTCTACGACACGGACAGCCGTGCCCGGCAGCTGATGACTGAGCGTGCGGCATTGCGGGATTCGTTGACCGCTTTGGTCGGTGAGGGTGTGTATCTTCCCGACGGGCAGTTGGACCGCCCTTTTCTGGCGGCTTATCTCTTTGCAGACCCTACGCATACGGCGGCTGTCAATGCGCGGGTCCATCCGTGTGTGCGGGATGACTTCCGGCAGTGGTGTCGCCGGCAGACGGCTCCGGTGGTGGCCATGGAATGTGCCATCCTGTATGAATCGGGGTTTGACACTGAGGTCGACCGGGTCCTGATGGTTTCGGCTCCTTGGGAGCTGCGGCTCCGAAGGGCGGTAGAACGGGACCGGACTACCGAAGAGAAGGTACGGATGCGGATGGCTGCGCAGTTGGCGGACGAGGAGAAATGCCGTAGGGCAGACTATATCCTTCTGAACGACGGCATCCAGGAGGTTGACCCCCAGCTGCAACGCTTCTTGAAAACCTTAAAAGAACGAAAAGAATAGAATATGTTTGTGTATGTCGTCTGCTCGTTGTATTTTTGTAGAATAATAAGAACAAATAATCAATAATAGTAATTCATTATGTTGAAAACAATTTTGGCTATCTCGGGCAAACCGGGATTATATAAGCTGGTTTCCCAGGCAAAGAACATGTTGATTGTTGAATCGGTCAGTGACCACAAGCGTGTGCCGTGCTACGCCAGTGAAAAGGTGATTTCATTGGGCGACATTGCCATGTATACCGATGCCGACGAAGTTCCTTTGGCAACGGTGCTGGACGCTGTGAAGAAGAAGGAAAATGGGGCAGTGGCTGCTCTCGACTATAAGAAGGCAACGACGGAAAAACTGCAGGCGTTCATGGCGGAAGTCTTGCCGAATTTTGACCGCGACCGCGTGCATACCAGTGACATCAAGAAACTCATCCAGTGGTATAACCTGTTGGTGTCGAATGGCATCACGGAGTTTGTGGCTGAATAATCCTAAAGCCCTCGGCTGACGGGTTTCCCTGTCATTGTGCTTGTCCTTCTGAGTGGCCATCGCACGTTGTGCGAATAGCGCTCAGAAGGACAAGCACTTTTTTTCTGATAAAAAAACAGGTTTCTTCGACCCGTAGGTCCAAGAAACCTGTATGATGATTCTGTTTAGGAGGACAGATTATGCTTCGGCGGCGGGTACTACAGAAACGTAGCTTTTGCTTTCGCGACCCTTCTTGAAACATACTGTACCATCTACCAATGCATAGAGGGTGTGGTCAGAACCCATGCCTACGTTGTTGCCCGGGTTGTGGACTGTACCTCTCTGACGAACGATGATATTGCCTGCCTTGCAAGCCTGACCACCAAAAATCTTCACGCCTAATCTTTTGCTTTCTGATTCACGGCCGTTCTTAGAACTACCTACACCTTTTTTATGTGCCATTTCTTCTACTGTTTTTAGGGATTAAGCAATAACTTGTTTGATCATCACCTCAGTGAACTGCTGACGGTGACCGTTCAACTTCTTGTAACCTTTTCTTCTCTTCTTGTGGAATACCAGCACTTTGTCACCCTTTACCAAGTGAGAAACGATTTCGCAAACGACTTTTGCGCCTTCGATGGTGGGAGCACCTACAGTGATGGTTCCGTTGTTGTCTGCCAACAACACTTTGTCAAATTCAACAGTTGCACCGTTTTCAGCGTTCTGGATGTGCTGAACGAACAGCTTCTTGCCTTCTTCGGCTTTGAACTGCTGACCGTTAATTTCTACAATTACGTACATTTTATTTTTAATTATTAAACGGGTTTCTTCCGCAAGGTGAGCCGGCCTTATCTGTCAACTGCTTGTTTCGACCTCCACGGACTCAAATCGGCTGCAAAGGTACGCTTTTCTTTTTACTTGTCAAAGCCTACCTATTTCCTTGGATAGTTAAAGTGTATTAAAAGTGAACAGGTGTTTCTTGTTTTAACACCTGTTCAGCTCACGCTTCCTCATTTATATTCATCCCAGCTCTTGATTTCGATGTCATCGATACTCATGGTACAGAAGGCCTGGATAAAGGCACTGGCCAGACGGGCATTCGTAATCAACGGAATGTTCAGGTCGACCGCTGCACGGCGAATCTTGTAGCCGTTGTCCAGCTCGCCGGCCGACAGGTCGCGCGGGATGTTCACCACCATATCAATCTGCTTGTTGTGCAGCATGGAGAGGGCTTGCGGTTCGCCTTCTTCGCTGGGCCAATATACACGGGTGTTCTCGATACCGTTCTCGGTGAGGAACTTCGACGATCCGCCGGTGGCGAAGATGTTGTAGCCTTTCTGCTTCAGCATGCGGGCGGCACTCAGCATGTCCACTTTCTGGCGCGGGGTACCCGTACTCATCAGGACGTTTTTCTCTGGGATGCGGTAGCCCACGCTCAGCATGGACTTGAGCACGGCGCACGAGGTGTCGGCACCGATGCAACCTACTTCGCCCGTCGATGCCATGTCTACACCCAGTACGGGGTCTGCCTTCTGCAGGCGGTTGAACGAGAACTGGCTGGCCTTGATGCCTACGTAGTCGAGGTCGAACAGGCTCTTTTCGGGTTTCTCTACCGGCAAGCCCAGCATGACACGAGTTGCCAGTTCGATGAGATTGATCTTCAATACCTTGCTCACGAAGGGGAAGGAACGGGAGGCACGAAGGTTACACTCGATGACCTTGATGTCGTTCTCGCGGGCAAGGAACTGGATGTTGAACGGGCCGGAGATGTTCAGCTCCTTGGCAATCTGGCGCGAGATGCGCTTGATGCGGCGCACGGTCTCGACGTACAGCTTCTGCGGCGGGAACTGGATGGTGGCGTCGCCCGAGTGGACACCGGCAAACTCGATGTGTTCGGAGATGGCATAGGCGACAATTTCGCCGTTCTGTGCCACGGCATCCATCTCTACCTCTTTGGCGTGTTCGATGAACTGGCTCACCACCACGGGGTGTTTCTTCGACACGTTGGCGGCCAGCTGCAGGAAGCGTTCCAGCTCTTCCTGGTTGGAGCAGACATTCATGGCGGCTCCCGAGAGGACGTACGATGGGCGTACCAGGACCGGGAAGCCCACCTTCGCGATGAAGGCGTTGATGCCTTCCATGGAGGTCAGGGCACTCCATTCAGGCTGGTCGACACCGATGCGGTCGAGCATGGCCGAGAACTTGTCGCGGTCTTCGGCATTGTCGATGCTCTTGGCCGATGTACCCAGAATGTGGATATGCTGTTCGTCCAACCGCATGGCCAGGTTGTTCGGAATCTGTCCGCCGGTGGATACGATGACTCCGTGTGGGTTCTCCAGGTCGAGGATGTCCATCACCCGTTCGAAGGTCAGCTCGTCGAAGTAGAGACGGTCGCACATGTCGTAGTCGGTGGACACGGTTTCGGGATTATAGTTGATCATCACGCTGCGGTATCCTTCCTTGCGGATGGTGTTCAGGGCCTGTACGCCGCACCAGTCGAACTCTACCGACGAGCCGATGCGGTAGGCGCCCGAACCGAGTACGACGATGGACTTGCGGTCGCCCAGGTACTCCACATCGTTGGCGGTGCCGCTGTAGGTCAGGTAGAGGTAGTTGGTCTGTGCCGGGTATTCGGCGGCCAGGGTGTCAATCTGTTTCACCACGGGCACGATGCCGACGCTTTTCCGGTAATTGCGGACCATCAGACTGCCTTCCTCCAGGTCGCCCTGATAGCCGATGGCGCGGGCAATCTGGAAATCAGAGAATCCCTCTCGTTTGGCCTGGTAGAGCAGATTGCGCGGCAGTTCGGCGAGCTGGGTATGGTTGTTGCCCCATTCATGCAGGGCTTTGGAGGTACGCATGATGTTCTCCAGCTTGTAGAGGAACCACTTGTCGATTTTGGTCAGCTCGTGGATATGGTCTACACTATAGCCTGCCCGCATGGCTTTCGAGATGACGAAAATGCGTTTGTCGGTCGGCTCACGCAACGCCTTGTCCACATCGGTAATCACCAGCTCCTTGTTCTCAACAAAGCCGTGCATTCCCTGCCCGATCATGCGCAGTCCCTTCTGCATGGCTTCTTCGAAGGTGCGGCCGATGGCCATCACTTCGCCCACCGACTTCATCGACGAGCCCAGTTCGCGGTCGACGCCGTGGAACTTGCCGAGGTCCCAGCGCGGAATCTTGCAGACCACGTAGTCCAGGGCGGGTTCGAAGAAGGCGGAGGTGGTTTTGGTCACCGAATTTTTCAGGTCGAACAGGCCGTAGCCCAGGCCCAGCTTGGCAGCCACAAAGGCCAACGGATAGCCGGTGGCTTTCGAGGCGAGGGCCGATGAACGGCTCAGACGGGCATTGACCTCAATGACCCGGTACTCTTCCGATTCGGGGTCGTAGGCATACTGTACGTTGCATTCGCCCACGATGCCGATATGGCGGATGATGCGGATGGCCAGTTCGCGCAGCTTATGGTAGTCGCTGTTCGAGAGGGTCTGTGAGGGAGCGATGACGATGGATTCCCCCGTATGGATACCCAGCGGGTCGAAGTTTTCCATGTTGCAGACGGTGATGCAGTTGTCGAAGCGGTCGCGCACTACCTCGTATTCCACTTCCTTCCAGCCTTTCAGGCTCTTTTCAACCAGCACTTGAGGAGAGAAGGAGAAGGCTTTTTCGGCCAGGGTGTTCAGTTCTTCCTCGTTGTCGCAGAAACCCGAGCCCAGTCCGCCCAGTGCATAGGCGGCGCGGATGATGACCGGGTAGCCCAGTCCGGCTGCTGCACGGCGGGCTGCCTCAATGTTTTCGCACGCCTCGCTTTTGATGGTCTTCACCTCGATTTCGTCCAGCTTCTTCACGAACAGCTCGCGGTCTTCGGTATCCATTATTGCCTGGACGGGTGTTCCCAGCACCTGAGCGTTGTATTTCTCGAAGACGCCGCTCTGGTAAAGGGCGACGCCACAGTTCAGGGCTGTCTGTCCGCCAAACGACAGCAGCACGCCGTCGGGGCGTTCCTTGGCGATGACCTTCTCCACGAAATAGGGAGTGACGGGCAGGAAATAGATTTTGTCGGCCACCCCTTCAGAGGTCTGCACAGTAGCGATATTCGGGTTGATGAGGATGGTTTCGATCCCCTCTTCCTTCAGGGCCTTCAGTGCCTGCGAGCCGGAGTAGTCGAATTCGCCGGCCTCGCCAATTTTCAGGGCGCCCGACCCTAACAGCAATACTTTCTTTATATTTTCTTTCATCATGATTCGTTTTTTTTGGTTGGGAAGACAATCCGGTTTTACAGCAGTTTCACGAATTCGTCGAACAGGAATTCGGTATCTAACGGACCACTGGCAGCTTCGGGGTGGAACTGGGCGGAGAACCAGGGATGGCGCTTGTGGCGGATTCCTTCGTTCGACCCGTCGTTCATGTTGATGAACAGCGGTTCCCAGTCGGCTCCCAGTGTGTTGTTGTCCACGGCATAGCCATGGTTCTGGCTGGTGATGAAGCAGCGGTTCGTACCCACCTGGCGCACGGGCTGGTTGTGGCTGCGGTGGCCGTACTTCAGCTTGTAGATGGTAGCTCCTCCGGCCTTCGAGAGCAGCTGGTTGCCCATGCAGATGCCGAAGATAGGCAGCTGTTCGTTGGCCATGGCCTTGCGGATGTTCTGTACGGCAGCGTCGCAAGTGTCCGGGTCGCCGGGACCGTTGGAAATGAACAGGCCGTCGTAGGACAGGTGGTTGAAATCGTAGTCCCAAGGTACGCGGATGATTTCCACATCGCGTTTCAGCAGGCAACGGAGGATGTTGGCCTTGACCCCACAGTCCACCAGCACCACTTTCTTCTTGTCCGTACCTTCGTTGTAGCGGATGACTTCCTTGCAGGACACCTTGTCAACATAGTTCACCCCTGCGTAGGTGGCTTCGGGGATATTGTCGGGCTCGTCGTCGAAGACGATTTTTCCCATCATCACTCCGTGTTCGCGCAGCACCTTCGTGAGCTGGCGGGTATCGATGCCGGTAATGCCCGGCACCTGTTCGCGCTGGAGCCAGTCGGAGAGGCTCTCCACAGCGTTCCAGTGGCTGTAGTCTTCACTGTAATCGCTGACGATGATGGCATCCGCGTGGATTTTCCCACTCTCCATGAAGGTGGGCAGTCCGTCTTGTCCGAACGTGAACGGCGGCACTCCATAGTTGCCGACCAACGGGTAGGTCAGGGTCATCAACTGACCGGCATATGAGGGGTCGGTCAGACTCTCGGGGTAACCGGTCATGGCAGTGTTGAAGACCACTTCGCCCGCCACCGGCTTTTCATAACCGAACGACTTGCCGGGGAAACGGCTCCCGTCGTCGAGGATGAGTGTTACATTTCTCATGTGATTCTATTGCATTTTATAGTAGGCTTAAAACTTGTATTCCTGTTCAACGTAGTCAATGAAGGCCTGGTTCACCAGCTTCACGCCGCCGGGGGTGGGGTAGTTGCCGCTGAAGTACCAGTCTCCCTCGTGGTGCGGGCAGGCTTCGTGCAGGCCTTCCAGGGTCTGGTAGACAATCTCCACTTTGGCCTGCGTGCCGACAGGGGTCAGCAGTTCCACCATCTTGTTGGCAATTTCCTGGTCGGTGAAGGGTGCGTAGATGTCCTTGACGTAGTTCACCATTTCCTCCTTCGGCTTGCACAACTGGGCCTTCGACTTGCGGTAGGCTTCGCCGATGACAGACTGCATGTCGCGCTCTTCGAGCAGGGCGATGGCAGCCTTGAAAGCGATGAACTGTTCCATACTGGCCATGTCAATGCCGTAATAGTCGGGGTAGCGCACCTGCGGCGAGGAGGAAACGATGACAATCTTCTTCGGATGCAGGCGGTCCAGGATGCTGATGATGCTCTGCTTCAGGGTGGTACCGCGCACGATGCTGTCGTCGATGATGACCAGGTTGTCGCGGTAGGGCATCAGGCTGCCGTAGGTGATGTCGTACACATGGGCGGCCAGGTCGTTGCGCGTGTTGCCTTCGGCGATGAAGGTGCGCAGCTTGATGTCCTTGATGGCCACCTTTTCGCTACGGATGCGTTGCGAAAGGATTTCCTCCAGCTCCTGATGGCTGGCACGGTGACCCAGTGCTTCGATGCGTTGCACCTTCAGTTCGTTCAGGTAGTTGTCGAATCCTTCCAGCAGTCCGTAGAAAGCCACTTCGGCCGTGTTCGGGATGAAGGAGAAGACGGTGTGAGCCACATCGTTGTCGATGGCTTTCAGGATGGGGCCGACCAGTTTTTCGCCCAGTGTCTTCCGCTCGTGGTAGATGTCTATGTCGCTGCCCCGGCTGAAGTAGATGCGTTCGAACGAGCAGGCCTGTACAGGCTGTTTAGTTGCGTTGATTTGTTCGAGCCGCATTTCGCCCTTCTTGTTCAGCAGGATGGCCTGTCCCGGCATCAGTTCGTGGATGCTGTCGGCCGGCACGTTCAGGGCAGTCTGGATGACGGGGCGTTCGGAAGCAAGGACCATGATTTCCTCGTCCATGTACCAGAAGCCCGGACGGATGCCCCACGGGTCGCGCACAGCAAAGCATTCACCGCTGCCCGTCAGTCCGCAGATGACATAGCCTCCGTCCCATTTCGGGCTGGAAGTCCGCAGTACGTTGGCCAGGTCGATGCGTTCCTCGATGGCGTGGGTGATGTCCATGCCCTCCAACCCTTCCTCTTTGCATTCGGCATAGAGGCGTTCCACCTCGCGGTCGAGCCGGTGGCCCACCTGTTCCAGCATGATGTAGGTGTCGGCATACTTGCGCGGGTGTTGTCCGGCAGCCGTGATGTCAGCAAAGATTTCATCGACATTCGTCAGGTTGAAGTTGCCGCACAGCGCCAGGTTTTTCGCCCGCCAGTTGTTGCGGCGCAGGAAAGGATGTACGTATGAGAGTCCACTTTTCCCGGTGGTGGAGTAGCGGAGATGGCCCATGTAGAGTTCTCCGGCAAACGGCAGGCACTGTTTGGCATATTCGGCATCGTGCAGTTCCTCCTCCGTGAGGTCCTTGAAGTGGCTCTGGACGGTCCCGAAGATTTCAGTGATGGCCCCCGAGCCCAAGGCCCGCTCGCGGAACATATATTCTTCTCCGGGGTTGGCCTGCAGCTTGACGCAGGCCAGACCGGCTCCTTCCTGTCCCCGGTTGTGCTGTTTTTCCATCAGCAGGTAGAGCTTGTTGAGGCCATACATCCAGGTTCCGTATTTTTCCTGGTAGTACTCCAGCGGTTTCAGCAGGCGTATCATGGCTACGCCGCATTCATGTTTCAGTGGTTCCATACTTTTATATATTGTATATGTATTATAGTTGTATATCCTGTAGCAGTTGGTGCCCTTCCTTCACGTTTCAGTAGCCGGACGGGCAAAAAAATACCCGGCTTGCCGAAAAGCAATTCCGGGCGTCCTATCGTAGGGTAGCAAATGATTCGTCTGTAGGGAACAAATGGGGGAATACATCGGATGGAACGATTGGGGAAAAGAAGTGTTGAAAGGGAAAAACCGCCGACTGGAGCAGTTGTTTCCTCTTTGTGGCAAGGAGGCATGTTGCGCTGTAAGCCCCGGACATGTACCTTTTACTTCTTTATGTTCCTCAAAACAATGCATTCGCTTCATTACATCATAGTTCGGGATGCAAAGATAGCGTTTTTCTGTGATAGTTTCGATAAGGAAACATGAAATATTCGTGAAAAAGATAATTTCTATCGTTTTACGAAAAAAAGTACTCCAAAAGTTTGGAGATTCGAAATAAAGCTGTACCTTTGCATCGCTTTTCAGAAACAAGGAATGCCGAAATAACTCAGTTGGTAGAGTAACTCATTCGTAATGAGTAAGTCGCGGGTTCGAGTCCCGCTTTCGGCTCTTCCAGTAGTTCCTTTCATCGGTTATGATGAGAGGAATTTTTTTTTTTTTGTATAGGTGCCATAAGTACGGCACTGACGAGGCACGAAGTTCCCGTCACAGCCGTACAGGAACGGCCGTGACAGAAACCCTAGAAGCCGGTCAACGGATGAACTTGACGGCTGCCCAGCGGTGCTTTTCCCGGAAATGGTCGAACTGAAGGCCCAGGCTCTCCGCCTTGTCGCGGATGGCGGGTATGTCTTCCACGTAGAAGCCGCTCATGTACAGTTCAGACCCTTCATGCATACAGGCCACATAAGCTGGCATGTCGGCCAGCAGGATGTTGCGGTTGATGTTGGCGATGATGACGTCGAAGGGCTGTCTGCCCTCCAGCAGCGAGGCGTCGCCCAGTTCCACCGTGATGCGGTCCAGACCATTCAAGGCAATGTTGTCGCGAGAGTTGTTCACGCACCAGTCGTCGATGTCGATAGCGGTGACGGGGGCTGCTCCTCTCATGCGGGCCAGGATAGCCAGGATGGAGGTGCCGCATCCCATATCAAGCACAGACTTTCCCTCGAGGTCGGCGTCGAGCAGTTCGCCAAGAATGGAACTGGTGGTCTCGTGGTGGCCGGTTCCGAAGGCCATCTGGGGATTGATGACGATGTCATAGGCTGCCTGGGGATAGTTCTTGTGGAACGTGCTGTGGATGACGCAGCGTCCCTCGATGACGATGGGCTGGAAGAAGTTCTTCTCCCACTCGGCATTCCAGTCCTTGTCCTCCGGTTCGGTGAGGGTGTAGGTGAGGGCTGTGTCGGGCAGGGGAAAGTCTGCCAGTGTCTGCTTCAGCTGCTGTTCGTCGAAAAGCGGCTGTTGCACGTAGGCCTGCAAGCCTCCTTCGCATTCCACAAAACTCTCGAATCCGATTTCTCCCAGTACGGCGGCCAGGACATCGGTCACGGTCTCATTGCACGGTTGTGCGGTAATTGTCACTTCAAAGTATTTCATGTAGTTTGTAATTTTTTGGTAAAGATACGACAAAAAAACGAGTGAACCCCTGAAATAGGGAAATCCCTATCGCAAAATAGGGAAATTCTTGCCAACGAGGGAAAAACTCTTGCTATCTTTGTACGTGATAAAACAGGAGAACCATTAATGATTACAGATATGAAAGGAAAAGCAATAGTTACGATGCTGTTGGCCGGTCTGCCTTGGCTGGCCATGGCGCAGAGCACGGACGACTTGTATTACCTCCCGAAGAAGGAGGCCAAGAAGGAAGCGAAGACAACGGTGAGTCCCGTTCACCGCACCGACGTACAGCCTGTTACTCGTAGCCAGTCGTCGGAAACGGTGGTCTTGCGTTCACCGGCCTCGACGGTAGTGGTGAAGGATGTAGCCGGCAAGGTGCGCGACATTGACGCATACAACCGCCGCTATACATCGCGTGACAACCGCTTCTCGATGCAGAACGATACGCTCTATGTAGAGGAGAAGCCCTATAGCGAGCGGGGCGAATGGGTGAACGGTTTCGAGGGGTCGCAGTCGGATTATGAATACGCCATGCGTATTGTCCGCTTCCGCAGTCCCCGTTATGCCATTCCCGTCAGCAGTCCGTTGTATTGGGACATTGTGTATGGTGGGGCTGCCTTCCCCAGTTGGGAATGGAATGTTTTCGACGACGGATTCTATGCCTATGTATTCCCGTCATCCTCGAATCCGCTGTGGTGGGACTGGCGGTTTAACTGGAGCCTGGCGGGCCCGTCGTGGGGCTGGCGTTCGTCGTGGTATTACAGAAACTGGTATGCTCCTTATTGGAGCAGTGCCTGGTATGGAGGTTGGTACGGCGGCTATTGGGGTGGCTACTGGGGTGGCTACTGGGGTGGCTACTGGGGCGCCTGGCATGGCTACTATCCCCATTATCCACACTATGCCGGCTGGTATGGTCATGGCCACGACCACTATGCTCCCCGCTATTCCTACAATTCCCGCAGGGGAGATGCCGGCTGGCCGGTACGCGGCACTTCCGGCCGTACGGTCGGTTCGTTCCGCTCTGCAGAAACATATCGTCCTTCGGGGCAGAACGGTTTCACCCGACAATCGTACGACCGCAATGGCCGTTCGGGCGGCAGGGTAGTGACCAGCCGTGACAATCTGAACTCTGTCCGTCCGTCCGGCACTGCCGGTACACGCAATACGGGTACCTATACTCGTTCGCCGCAGGTAGGCCAGGGAGAATCGAACTACAACCGTCCGAGCAGCACCCGTTCCGGATCGTACCGTAATTCGGGGGCATACCAGCGATTGCAGGGAGGCTCTTCTGCAGCACCTGTACGCAACAGCTCGGAGGGCACTTCCCGATCCACGTTCAACCGGGAGAACGCTTCTCCTTCGCGCAGCAGCAACAGCTTCGGCAGCTTCCGCTCTTCGGGCAGCAGTTCGGGATCGTCGTCGCGCAGCGTCGGTACGGGCAGCAGTTCGGGCGGTGGCGGCGGTGCACGCAGACGATGAACAGTAACCTTTTTGATAACTTTGTAACAGAACAGAAAAGATATGAAACAGAAATGGATGATGGCCACGGCCTGTCTGGCCGCTATCGGTACACAGGTCGTGGCACAGACTCAATATGATGCAGCCCGCCTGACGGGAAGTGAACTGAACGGAACCGCCCGCTTTGTGGGCTTGGGAGGGGCCATGGGAGCCTTGGGGGCAGACATCTCAGTCATCGGTACGAACCCTGCTGGAATCGGCCTCTACCGCAGCAATGAGGTATCGGCTTCGTTCGGCTTCAATGCCACAGCGGCCAAGAGTAACTTTAGCGGTACCCGGATGGATGACAGCCGCACCCGCGCCTCGTTCGACCAGGCAGGGTTTGTCTATTCGACGAAAGTGGGCAACCGCACCTCACTGCGCTACCTGAATTTCGGATTCAACTATCATAAGAGCAAGAACTTCAACCGGTTGATGGTGGCAGGCGGAGGACTCAATGGCCTGTCGCAGACGCAGCAGATGGCCAACATGATGGAAGGGGCCATCAACAGTATTGCGGAGGTGGACCGGATTTATGAGTACAACGGTAGCGGTACGAATCCCTACAGCCCTACCCAGTCGGACTATCCGTATCTCGGTGTGATGGGAGTACGTACCGATCTGGTCGGCGTGAGAAAGGATGAAACCGGTCTGAAAGGTTGGAACGGCGAGGCTTCGGGCTACAAGAGCCGGGAAGAAGGCGGCATCCAGCAGTACGACTTCAATATCTCGTTCAATGTAGAGGACCGGATGTATTTCGGTGCCACATTGGGCGTCTACGATGTCGACTACAAACGGACGACCTATTATACGGAAGATATCTACGACGGTGCTCACGAGGGATTTTATGAACTGCAGAACTGGTTCCGCACGGAAGGCACCGGTGTCGATTTCAAGGTGGGCGCGATATTCCGTCCCCTTGAGGATTCCCCATTTCGTTTTGGACTGGCGGTCCACACTCCTACCTGGTACACCCTGACCGACACCTATGCCTCCGATCTCTATTCGGAGATTCAGTTTGCCGGTGAAGAAGGGGTGAGCAAGGTTGAGGAATATACACCCGACTATGTGAATGGTGCGACCCTTCGCGACTATGAGTTGCGTACGCCGTGGAAATTCAATGCCAGCCTCGGAACGGTGGTGGGAGGTATCATGGCGTTGGGAGCTGAATACGAGTTCTCCGACTATGGTTCTTCGAAGCTTTACTACGATGGGGGCGACGAGATGTACAACCAGTCGCAATATATTAAGGAAGACCTGAAGGGGGTCCATACATTGCGCATAGGTATGGAAACGCGTATTGTTCCGGAATTCAGTCTGCGGGCGGGTTACAATTACAGTACCTCGGGTTTTGAGAAAACGGCCTACAAGGCACTGGACTGGAACGATATGCGTACGGATACGGAGTATGAGAACCACAACGACCGCCACACCGTGACGGTGGGAATGGGGTACCGCGGCAAGGCGTTTTTCGCCGACCTGGCCTACAAATACGATCTGTACAAGTCGGATTTCTATGCCTTCAGTGCAGATGCACTACAGGCGACGAAGCTGGACAATGAACGCCATCAGGTGCTGATGACGGTGGGTTTCCGTTTCTGATGATTTTTTTGTACAAAGGCACAAAGGAAGGAAGAAAGGATTCCCTTGTGCCTTTGTCTTTTTTCTGTGTCTGGCTTTATTTTGCCTTGTATTGTCGTTTCTTCCAGAAATTGAAGCCCGCATAAATACGCAGGCTACCGAACGAAGTGCTCATGATCAGATCGTTTCGGTGGTAATAATAGCTGTTGATGTAGAGCGTGGCTCCCACAAAATACTTGCTGTTGTTCCAAGTGATTCCTGCCCGGGTAGTCATGTCGATGTTCAAGTCGTTCACCCAGCTTGCCCAGTGCGAGTCGGTATTGGCAGGCAGTCCGTTGATTTTCGCCTTCTTGTAGGCAATGGCTGGCATCAGCGAAAGATTCATCAGGCAGTTCTTGGCAAACACCCAGTTGTAGCCGTAGCCAACACTCAGGTTGTAGTCGCTATATTCCAGATTGTTGAATTTCAGGCTCTCGTCCATGTGAGCCACCATCTCGGTAGGAAGCTGGGTATAGTCGAAGGCAATCTTATGGTTCGAGTGTGAAAATCCGGCCATGAAAGAGCCGCAACTGATGCGCTGGTTGGTGGACTGGCTATACGCTGCCGGATAAGAGAACTTCCGGTTATTGAAAATCCAGTAGACATTCAGGCCCTTCAACGTGCTTTGGAACCCCTTGAAATCTTCGCCTACATAAGAAGAAGGTATATCGAAATTGGAGTAGGACTGGATATGGAAGTCGTTGCCCGTCTTGCGGTAGTACAGGTCGATGCCGAACCGGGAGCTGTAGAGGTTAAGGACAAACTCCTTCTTCGACACCTCATCCTTGTTTTTTCCCATCAGGTCGGATGTGTTGAACGCTGCCCCGAGAAAAATCCATCTCCATCCGAAGTAAAAGCCGATTTTTGGGGTGAGGTCGGGCGCGAAGCTGATACGTTGAGGTTCGCCTTCCTTGTTGCGAGCCTTCATGCGATAGTGTTCGCCCCAGAAACTTTGTTCCAGCATAAAGGCCAGATTGTACCGGTTTTCAGCGATGTAGGTTGTGTCTACTTCGCTGAAAATCTTGCTGAATACCTGGCCGAATGTGCGTTTCAGGGTCTCTTGGGCCGAAATCGGGGCACTCAGCAGGAAGAAGGTCAGGCAGAGGGGAGCAACGTGCATTCTCATAGGCGGTTCGGTCGGTGGGTTCGTTACTACAAATGGCGGTGAGCCTGCTTCCTTACAGCTTGTTCAGGATGCGGTCCATCACCCAGTTGGTCGGTGTGGCACTGATACCGTCGCAGGTACAGATGGCCTTCCCTTGCAGGTGTTCCACCACCGTCTTGATGAGGGGCAGCTGCACGTGGGGCGGATTGGGCGGGAGGATTTCTTCGCGTCCGAGTTCGGTGTGGATGCCGATGGGTTCGTAGGTGAATACCGAGAAGCAAATCATCCCTTTGTCGCCGATGATTTCGATACGGTCTTCCTTGGCCGATTCATGGGCGACAAAGCACCAGGAACCGGATCCGGGCAGACCGGACTCGAAACGGAAGCAGGCACTGATGGTGTCTTCTGCCTGATAGAGGCCGCCCCGGTTGCTGGTATATCCTTCCGCTTCGAGGATGCAGCCGAACATCTCCTGCAGCAGGTCGAGCTGATGGGGAGCCAGGTCGTAGAAATAACCGCCTCCGGAAATGTCGGGCTGAACCCGCCAAGGCAGGTTTGTACTGTTATAGTCGAGGGCTCGTGGCGGCTGGGCAAAGCGTATCTGTACGTTGATCACATTGCCGATCCGGCCTTCATCTACCAGCTGCTTGACTTTCTGGAAATAAGGCAGGTAGCGGCGGTAATAAGCAACGAAGCAAGGCACTCCCGTTTCGCGGGAGATGCGGTTGATGCGGGCACAGTCTTCATAGCTGGCAGCCATGGGCTTTTCGATGTAGACTGGCTTGCCGGCTTTCATAGCCATGATGGCAAAGGTGGCGTGAGAGGAAGGCGGAGTGGCAATGTAGACGGCATTGACTTCTTCGTCACCGATGAGTTCCTGTGCATCCGTGTACCATCGGGGAATATTGTGTCGCTTGGCATACGACTGAACCTTTTCCTTGTCTCGGCTCATGACGGCTACGACGTTCGAGCCGTCGACCCGGCTAAAGGCAGGTCCGCTCTTTTTTTCGGTCACTTCACCGCATCCGATGAAGCCCCAGTTTACGGTTGGAATGAAATCTATCATGGCTTTCCTTTCTTGAAATAGTTGCGAATCAGTTGTCGGTAGGCCGGGGTAGTCGTGTAGCTGTCGAGCCAGGCGTTGAGGCTGTCTCGCAAGGCCGGTGCATGACGGCTGGTTCCCCAAGCATAGAATTGGGTGAAGCTGATGTCGGTGCCGATGTCGAGATTGGGAAATTGCGGCAGTAGGTTGCGGGCCACCTCTTCATCACACACGGCATAGTCGATATCCTTTCCGGCTACCATGGCCAGCAGTTGTTCGGGACCGTACAACTCCACCTCCTCAATGTAGATGGTGTCGGCCATCTCGTTGATGAGGTGGTGCAGTCGCAACAGCGCCGGCGAACCTTTCACTACGTACAGACGCTTGTGGGCCAAAGCGAGCTGGCTTTTCAGGTACAGACTGTCTGCTTCGTCGCCGGAGGGCTTGCGCTGTACCAGTACTTGTTTCCCTTGCAGGAGGGTATGGGTGAACAGCAAGGAGTCTTTTGACTGGGTGTTCACCAAAGTGCCTGTAGCCATCAGGTCATATCGTCCGCTGCAGACCCCCTTCAGTCGTTCTTCGTAGCTCATCTCGGGAACCAGTTCGAGTCGGAGGCCTTTCGAGTCTGCAAAGGCATGAAGCAATTCGTAGTCGAATCCCTCTACCGTGTCGCCTTTCACGTGGTAGCTGACGGAGTTGTATTCCGTCACGGCCCGGAGCACTCCCGAAGCCATCACTTCATCGTAATCGCGCGGATGATAGTCGGTCTGGACTTCCTGCTGCGTGTTCATCAGGGCCGTACCGATAGCGACGGCCACGGCCATCAGTGTGTAGCGGAGTATCTTCTTCTTTTTCATGGCTGGACAAGGATAAAGGTGTCAGACTTAATCGAAGAAGTTCCACGAGATGCCGAACTTGAATCCCCTCGGGTTGAGCGGGTAGTGGGCCACCTGGAAATAGCTCTTGTCGCCCGTTGGCTGGAGCAGGTTATACATCTCCAGAAAAATGCGAGTCCGCTTCAAGTGCAGGTTGATATAGCCGTTGACAAGCGGAAAACCGCCCAGCTTATAACGCGTTTCGGGGTTCTGCAGGTAGAACTGGCCGATGGCAGGGGCATAATCGGGGGCATAGTATTCGCTGAAATAGCGCAGGTCGGCTCCCATTTCTACCATGAGTACCTTCTTGGCCAAGCCGAACCGCATATAGAGGTTGTGGTAGAGCACCAGTTGGGGTAACGGGAGGACTTCCTCGTTGCTGGTTTTCTGGTAGGTCACCACATTGTCCAAGTGGAAGATGCCGAGGCGGAAGTTCTGTGAGAGCGTGGCACTGAACACCTGCAGGTTGTCTGTATGCTGGCGAACGGCCGCATCGTTCCGGTAGGTGGCCGCCTGCGTCTCCGTGGCAGGGGTTGACACGACTGATGCATTGTCCAGATAAGTGTAGTTCTTGATATTTTCGGCTCCTATGCGCAGTTGCGTCTGCCACCGGTCGATGCTTAGCTTGCCTTCCACACGGGTTCGCATCACTTTCGAGAGGTCATCATTGTCCCACCAGTAGTGTTTCGAATGGAAATGACGGAAGTAGAAGATCGGCTGCAGGTTCTTGATGTAGGCATTGGCTTCGAACCGCACGGTGTCACTTTTCAGCCGGAAGTTAAGGTCGCCCTTCCCTTCGATGCTGAACTGTCCTGCATCTTCGCCGGCAATGCCCAGTTCGCCGATGACATTGTAGTGGAGCGTCCGCCCCTGTTCCTTGATGAGCTGTCCGCCCACCGAAACGACGTTCTCCCGATAGTCGGTAACAGCCCGCTGTCCGCCCGGTGTGCGGAGCGAGTCGTTCAAGGTGAATCCGCGGTATTCGTGGGTGATGAACGCCGTCAGTCCGGCCTTGGCCCATCGGCTGAAGCCTTCCCGGATGGAGATGCCGAACGTGTTCTTGACCGAGGTATGCTTGGTCACGTCTGTCGAGTCTGTGCCCAAGAAGTTGTTCTGGAAGTAGGCCTGGTTCTGGCTGTGGTCGTAAGAGATGTATTCCCGCTTGTTCATGTCGACCTTGAGGGTATGGATGAAACTGGTCACAGGAAGGAACACCTGCGTCTGGAGCGTATCCTGCTCGTCGGGATTGTCGCGGTAGATGCCTAGGTTGTACCGGTGGGTGAGAAACAGGTGGTACCCCCGGTTATGGTTCCAGATGTTGGAAAGGTTCACCGGAATTTCGCTGGTAGAGTAGGTCTTCTTGCCCTCAGCCATATCCAAAGGACGCTTCACGTAGTTGTCGTTGGTGATACCGCCGTTTTCCGCCATCTTCAGGTTGTCGTTGATGAAACTGGCATGCATCTCATAGTGGTCGCCCCGGTAGTAGGCGAACAGGTCTCCGTTGAACAGGGCCGTCGACTGGTTCTGGTACTTGCCTCGCCCGTAGGTATAGTCGATGTTGAATCCGAAGCCCGTCCGTTTGTTGGCATTGATGGCGAAATAGGCCTTGAACCGTTCCTCTCCCGTACGAGCGTCCCCGTGCTTGAAATAGGTGAGGTTCGTGAAGGGGGACTTGGTGTTGGTGAACACGACGTTGTCCGGCCGGATGAGGGTGAAGTCATAGGGATCGGTGAAGAAAGCCTGCGTCGGTTCCTTCCGCTCGAAGAACACATGGGCGAAACGGGGAGCTCCCAGGTTTCCCAGATAGGAATACTGCCCTTCAGGGCCGCCTGTGTCGTTCATATTCTGGAAATTGTGCTGTACGGTATCGATGGGCACGCTGCTCATCGTGCCGAGCCGGTCGTCCACTACCCAAGAGGCCAGTCCGATGGGAATGGTATTGGCATCAATGACCGCCGTCGTGTCAATCGGGTTTCCGTTACGGTCATACCGGTTGCTGTCCATTCCCGAAGCCGACTTCCCAAACTGGTTGCCGAATCCGTTCTGACCATAGTTCTGTGCGGCGAGATTCCCGCAGAGCAGTATCAGTAGGGCAAATGCAAAATATACTTTTCTCATAATGGGGGCAAAGATAGAAATTTTTCATCATAACGCCAAGTGGCAATATACATTTCACTCCTTCTTTGTGGCGAAGTAATCGAAGCGAAGAATGAGATCGGAAATGTGGTGCGCCTGCCGTAAGTGACATACGGTTTCTGGCGAATAATTGTTCCCTTCCACTTGCATTTGCGAACCGACAGCCACTCCTTCTTTCTCAGGATGGAGAATGCTGCTACCTAATCCTTTCCAGCAATAGCCGTCTAATTGTAGCAATTCGAGCAGAGTGGGATAAATGTCGATTTGTCCCATGACTTGTTCGTACCGCCTTCCGACAGGGGAGTTAATGACGATGAAAGGGACAAAAGGTTTGTCGCCGACCAGCCCTTGGCATAGGGGATGATGGCACAGTTCTTCCCGGTCGGTGGCCAGTCCTTCGTGGTCTCCTGTAATGACAACCAGCGTTTCTTGATATTGGGGTAGGGTTTTCAGAAAGTCGATGAACTGGCCGATGGCTCGGTCTGTATAGTGTGCAGTGGTCAGGTAGTCGCCTGCCTTTTCCGGGAATCCTTCAGGTATCGGTAACGTTCGCAGGTGCTCAGGTAACTTGAAGGGAGCATGACCGGAGTAGGTGACAAATTGAATGTAAGACGATTCATGTGCCTTCCATATCTCTCCTTTGGCGATTTTTTCTTGACATTGCTGGAAGAATGGTACATCTCCAATGCGTTTGTGGGTTCCAAACGCCTCGGTCATGCGGAAATCGGGATAGGAGATGATGGTGTCTATACCGAAACTTTTGGCTACGGCTCCTTGGTTCCACGTTGACACCTTGTCGATGGTGAGTAAGTAGTTTCGGCTGTTTTTGAACTCTTTCATCGCTTTGGGAAGTGTGTAGTAGTGATTGTCTGCATACATGCTGCAATAAGCCCCGCTTTCTAAAGGTAACAGGCCGGCACAAATCATCAATTGAGCGTCGATAGACCGTCCGCCTTTTACTTGTGTCAGGATACGCGGTGCATATAAAGTGGTGGGTTCTTTCAACAATTCGTTGAGGCAAGGAGTGATTTCTTGTCCGTTTACCTTCTGTTCCAATACCCAGCTTTCAAACGACTCGGCGATGATGACAAGGCAATGCTTGCGGGGAGGCAGGACCGTGTCGGAGCAGGACGGGGAAGGCTGTTCTGTCATCCATTGTCGGATTTCGCTTTGGATAGCAGGGGTAAGCACCTTTTCTGGTTCAGTCAGGTCATAGTAAAGACACCCGAAAACGGTGAATAACGGAGCACTGCTGGAGCACAGGTAAGCGGATTGTTTCAATTGCTGATAGGAATGGCGGAAGCCTCCCTTGCTGGCATTTAGAAGAACGAGCAATCCGGCTATTCCGCAAAGAGGTATCCAATAATAGCGAATACGTTCTTTGCGTGTATGGGATGATGAAGGTGACTTTCTGACCATCCATCCTATCAGACAAGTAGTGAACGGGAAGGCCAGGTCGTTCCAACGAAAGGAGTCAAGGACACTGGCCATAAAATCGGTTAGATTGTCCGCCAAGGCGTAACTGCTCAAAGGAATGGCTGTATAGTACGTTCGGAAATACCATAAATTGGCAACCAGCAGCAGGTCAACCAATAGCAGTATGACTATTTGTACCTTGCGATAACGAAACAGGAGGTACGAGGATGAAAGTACGAATATACTCAGCAGCTTGCTCAGGTAGGTTTCTGCATACGAGAACGAGGCAAACGTCGTGTCGATACACCAAAATATATCGAACAGAATGAATTTTACAAAAAGTCCACCACTGAAGACCAGGGCGGTTTTGTTCCAGAAATTTCTATACATGAATGGACAGTCGTTGATTTACAGGCTGCAAATATAGGGATTTATCAGAACAAAATATGTCATTTCGGAAACTCTTTCTGGCAATTGCTCCTTTTTCTCGTCAAAATTTTCGGGAGAATGCATCTGCATAGGACGAACGAGTAGATGGCTGCTATATGAAAAAGGGCTTTCTATACGTCCGGATGGGGATAGAAGGAGACGGCTCTGGCTCGCTGTAGGTGCAACGGGCCAAAGCCGCCTATGATGTGTCGGATTCGATGATTTGGTTCGACTATTTCAGACAGTAGCCGGTTCCGTCGTGACAGGGGCGATGATGTCCATGCCAATATGGATGGCCTTCTCGTTCATCGGAATCAGTTTGTGATGGCGTTCCGGCAAGGTCTTGCGGAGTGCCTGGATGACACTGTCGATGCAGACGATGGGGCGGATCTTCAGCAGTCCGCCCAAGACAATCATGTTGAAGGTCTTTGCCATGCCGCGTTCGTTGGCTTCGTCCATGGCATCGATGCGGAATATGCGGATGTCCTGACGGGTAGGCGGAGTTGTGATGCCATAGCCGTCGTAGATGAGGACTCCCCCCGGTTTTACCTTGCTTTCGAACTTGTCCAATGAGGGCTGGTTCAGGATGATGGCCGTATCGTATTTGCTCAGGATGGGCGATGAGATGCGGTCGTCGCTCACGATGACCGTCACGTTGGCGGTGCCTCCGCGCTGTTCAGGTCCGTAGGCCGGCATCCAGGTCACCTCCTTGCCTTCCATCAGTCCGGAATAGGCCAGGATTTTTCCCATCGACAGTACGCCCTGACCGCCGAATCCTGCTATGATGATTTCTTCTTTCATACGCTATTTCATGGTTTGGTTATCGTCTGTAGTAGTATCTTTCAAGTCGCCGAGGGGATAGAAGGGGAACATGTGTTCTTCCATCCACTTGTTGGCGGCATCGGGACTCATTTTCCATCCCGAATTGCAGGTGGAGACAATTTCCACCAAACTGGAACCCTTCCCGTTCATCGAACATTCGAATGCTTTGCGGATGGCTTTCTTTGCCTTGCGGATGGCAGCTACCGTGTGGACAGACTGACGAGTGACATAGGCAGTTCCCTGCAAGGTGGCCGCTATTTCCGTCACCTTCAGCGGGTAGCCGTGGATTTCAGGAATACGGCCATACGGACAGGTGGCTGTCTTCATGCCCAGTAGGGTTGTGGGGGCCATCTGTCCACCTGTCATGCCGTAAATGGCATTGTTGATGAAGATGATAGCAATGTGCTCTCCCCGGTTCAGGGCATGAATGGTTTCTGCCGTACCGATACAGGCCAGGTCGCCGTCGCCCTGGTACGTGAACACCAGTCGGTCGGGCCAGAGTCGCTTGATGGCCGAGGCAAGGGCCGGCGCACGTCCGTGTGCCGCCTCCTGACAGTCGATGTCCAGGTAGTTATACATGAACACTGCACAGCCGACGGGACTGATGCCGACCGTCTTGTCGGCCATGCCCATTTCTTCGATTACTTCAGCGATGAGTTTGTGCACCACTCCATGGCTACAGCCTGGGCAGTAGTGCATATTGTTGTCGTTCAACAGCCGCGGCTTCTGGTATACCAGATACTCGGGCTTCATTAGTTCTTCTTTTGTCATAGCGTCAGGGATTATCAGAACAGAAAACGAAGTACAAATTCCACCATCTTCACCGCCAGCGATATACCGCATATAAGGAAGAACCAGTGTTTGTCTTCGCCCACTGAAAAATAGAGAATCATGGAGGCGGCTGCTCCGATGAGGAATACCACGTTGAGTACGGTGCGTATCTGATCAAAGTTGTTCATGTCACTTCGTTTTTAGGGATGGGTTGATAAATGTTTGTTTCAAGGCATCGACCACTTCGTCCGGATCGGGAACGATGCCTCCCAGGCGGCCGAAATGTTCGACGGGCAGGCTGCATCTGACAGCCAGTTCCACGTCCTCAATCATCTGTCCGCTGTTCAGTTCTACCACCAGGATACCTCTGGTCTGTCGGGCGCGTGCCGCAAGGGCTTCCGACGGGAACGGCCAAAGCGTGATGGGACGGAACAATCCTACGTGGATTCCTTCTTCCCGGGCGTGTTCCATGGCTTTCTGGGCAATGCGGGCACATGATCCGAAAGCCACGATAAGATAGTCGGCGTCTTCGCAGTCAATTTCCTCGTAACGGCATTCCCGGGCCTGTATGTCTGCATACTTGGCCTGTAACTGCAGGTTCCGCTGTTCCATGGTAGCCGGATCCAGTTCGAGGGAAGTGATGACATTCGGCCGGCGTCCTTTGCAACCGGTGGTGGCCCAAGGACACTGGTCAATGATTTCTTCTTCCGTGCGTCGAGGACGGAAATCGGGGAGTACCACCTTCTCCATCATCTGTCCGATGACGCCGTCTGCCAGAATCATGGCCGGATTGCGATATTTGAACGCCAGTTCGAACGCCAGTCCGACAAAGTCAGCCATTTCCTGTACGGATGCCGGAGCCAGTGCAATCACATGGTAGTCGCCATGACCGCCTCCTTTAGTGGTCTGGAAATAATCCGCCTGGCTGGGTTGGATGGTGCCCAATCCTGGTCCGCCACGCATGACGTTCACCACCAGACAGGGCAATTCTGCGCCCGCAATGTAGGAGATACCTTCCTGTTTCAGACTGACGCCCGGACTCGACGAAGAGGTCATGACCATCTTGCCGCTGCCGGCGCCTCCATATACCATATTAATAGCCGCTAACTCGCTTTCCGCCTGCAGCACCACCATTCCGGTAGTTTCCCACGGCTTCTGTTCTGCCAGCGTTTCCAATACTTCCGATTGAGGGGTAATCGGGTAGCCGAAATATCCGTCCACGCCCATTCGAATGGCTGCGTGGGCGATGGCTTCATTCCCCTTCATAAGAACAACTTCTTTTGCCATAGTTGTATGTTTATTTTTATTGCTGTTCTGTTGTCTTGGCCCGGTACACGGTCAGGCAGGCATCGGGACAGACAATGGCGCACGAAGCGCATCCGATGCAGGTATCTTCCAGTACTTGCTGTACGTAGTTGTAACCTCTTGGGTTTACTTTGGGGGTCAGCGCCAGTACGTGGAGCGGGCAAGCTGTTACGCAAAGACTGCATCCTTTGCAGCGGTCGGTGTTCACGACAACGACACCTTTCATTTTCGCCATAGACTTATTGTTTTTATTCTCATTGATTAAACATATCTTTATTATAGAAGTTAAGGATATCCATTGCCATGCTGCGGGCAGATGCAGCTGGTCCCTCCGGATTTCGGTCGATGGCCTCTTGGTAATTGTTCAGGGCACCCTGCCAGTCGCCCATCTTCCGACAGGCATTCCCCAGCAAATAGTAGGCATCTGCTTCGCATGCCCTGTCGCTTGCCAGTCTGGCCTCGGATAGTACTTCCTGCAGGGCTTGGATGGTCGCTTCGCAATGTCCATCAGACAGCATTTTTTTTATACTCTTCAGTCTTTCATTCATACCGATGTATCATCTTAACTCACCGGACAAAGATAAGGCTATTTTTCTTTTGTATTGGTCTTTTCTGCGCATTATTTGTTTCATTTCATGTATTTTATCAATTAGTTGTTTTGTAATCCGTTTATTATTAGTACTTTTACAAGTTCGCTTGACGGTTTCGATTGAAAAAGTTGTGATAGCAACAATAAAGCCTTTTGGTGTGTGATTGTCTCCTTTTTCTTCTTGTTCTGATTTAGCCGTGGCCGAAATGATTGTTCTGTTTTTCACATTTGTTGCCTGTCGTCAGGCGGGTAGAGGCGGTTCAGGGGGTATAAAAAACTCTTGAAAACATTTGCGAATATCTATATAAGTCGTACCTTTGCGAAATATAAAAGCAAAAATCAATTAATAAGAAATAAGAACTAACTTATCGTATCAGGAAATGAATAAAATTATTTCAAAAGAACACTTTTCGGAGAAAGTCTTCAAGTTCGTAATTGAAGCGCCTCTGATTGCCAGATCGCGTAAAGCTGGCCACTTTGTCATCGTCCGTGTGGGCGAAAAGGGCGAACGTATGCCCTTGACCATTGCGGCAGCCGATCCTGAAAAAGGAACCATAACACTCGTTGTGCAGGAAGTGGGACTTTCATCTACACGTTTGTGCGAACTCAACGAAGGCGATTATATTACCGACGTGGTAGGCCCTTTGGGAAAAGCTACGCATATTGAAAATTTTGGAACGGTGGTTTGTGCCGGCGGTGGAGTAGGTGTAGCTCCCATGCTCCCCATTGTGCAAGCACTCAAGGCTGCGGGCAACCGTGTCGTAACTGTTTTGGCGGGCCGTACGAAAGAGTTGATTATCCTGGAAAAGGAAATGCGCGAAAGTTCCGATGAAGTAATCATTATGACTGACGATGGTTCGTATGGACGGAAAGGACTGGTCACCGAAGGTATTGAGGAGGTCATTCGCCGGGAAACGGTCAACAAGTGTTTTGCCATCGGTCCTGCCATTATGATGAAGTTTGTCTGCCTGTTGACCAAGAAATATGAAATACCTACAGATGTGTCCCTTAATACCATTATGGTGGACGGTACGGGTATGTGTGGTGCCTGCCGCATCAGTGTGGGAGGAAAGACGCGTTTCGTGTGTGTGGACGGCCCGGAATTTGACGGCCATCAGGTGGATTTTGACGAAATGTTGAAACGGATGGGAGCATTTCGCGACATTGAACGGGAAGAACTCCACAAACTGGACGAAGGTCATGAGGAAGGGGCTTGTCAGGCTGTCCTGCCGGCTGATGGTAGGGATGCCGAATGGCGTGAAGCTCTCCGCAAGCAAATGAAGCCCAAGGAACGGACGGCTATTCCTCGCGTGAAGATGAATGAACTGGATCCTGAATACCGCTCTCATAGCCGCAAGGAGGAAGTCAATCTCGGCTTGAATGAAGAACAGGCACTGACGGAAGCCAAACGTTGTCTGGATTGTGCCAATCCTTCGTGTATGCAGGGGTGTCCTGTCGGCATCAACATTCCGGGTTTCGTGAAGAATATTGAGCGGGGAGAATTTCTCGAAGCGGCCCGTGTCTTGAAACAGACCAGTGCATTGCCGGCTGTTTGCGGACGTGTCTGTCCGCAAGAAAAACAGTGTGAGTCGAAATGTATCCATCTCAAGATGGGACACGAGGCGGTGGCCATCGGCTATCTGGAACGCTTTGCCGCAGACTACGAACGCGAAAGCGGACAGATTTCAGTACCAGAGATTGCAGCCAAGAATGGTATCAAGGTAGCAGTGGTCGGTTCAGGACCTGCCGGATTGTCGTTTGCCGGTGATATGGCCAAGAAGGGTTACGATGTGACGGTCTTCGAGGCTTTGCACGAAATTGGCGGTGTATTGAAGTATGGTATTCCTGAATTCCGTCTGCCCAACAAGATTGTGGATGTGGAAATCGGTAACCTGGAGAAAATGGGTGTACGTTTCATCAAGGACTGCATTGTGGGCAAGACCATCAGCGTGAAGGAACTGGAGGCAGAAGGCTATAAGGGCATCTTTGTTGCTTCTGGTGCCGGACTGCCCAATTTCATGAATATCCCTGGTGAGAACTCCATTAACATCATGTCGTCCAATGAATACCTGACCCGCGTCAACCTGATGGATGCGGCAAGTGAGGATTCGGATACGCCGGTTACGTTCGGCAAGCGGGTAGCTGTCATCGGTGGTGGCAATACGGCCATGGACTCCGTACGTACGGCTCGTCGTTTGGGAGCCGAACGGGCGATGATTATCTACCGTCGTTCGGAGGCAGAAATGCCCGCCCGTCTGGAAGAAGTGAAGCACGCCAAGGAAGAAGGGGTGGAATTTCTTACTTTGCATAACCCCATTGAATACATTGCCGACGAAAAGGGACGTGTCAAGCAGGTAGTGCTCCAGAAAATGGAGTTGGGAGAACCCGATGCTTCGGGCCGCCGCAGTCCGGTGGCTATCCCCGGTGCTGTAGAGACGATAGACATCGACATGGCCATTGTCAGCGTAGGTGTATCGCCGAATCCCATTGTACCCCGTTCTATCGAAGGACTGGAGTTGGGCCGGAAAGGGACCATTGCCGTGAACGACGAGATGCAATCGTCCATCCCCACCATCTATGCAGGTGGCGATATTGTTCGTGGAGGTGCTACTGTCATCTTGGCCATGGGAGACGGACGTCGCGCCGCTGCCGCTATGGACAAGCAGTTAGGACATCAATGATTGTATTTAAAAAAATACTAAACATGAAGAACCGTTTTTCTTGGATGTCTGCTTTGGCCTGTGCGGCATGGTTGGCATCGTGTACAGCGACTAAGGTGGCACCGCCAGAGGCAGTGCTCCCGATTCCAGAACCCAAACAAGTGACCTGGCAGAAGATGGAGACCTATGCCTTCATCCACTTTGGGCTGAACACTTTTAATGATCGCGAATGGGGGTATGGGGATTCGGATCCCAAGACGTTTAACCCGACCCGTCTCGACTGTGAGCAGTGGGCACAGACGCTTGTTGCTGCAGGCATGAAAGGGGTGATTCTGACGGCCAAACACCATGATGGCTTCTGTCTTTGGCCGTTTGAGGGAACTGACTACAACATCAGCCAATCTCCTTATAAGGACGGAAAAGGCAATGTTGTCCGTGAACTGGCTGATGCTTGTCAGAAATACGGATTGAAACTGGCTCTTTACCTCTCGCCATGGGATCGCCATCAGGCCAACTATGGTACTCCTGATTACCTGCCGTATTTCTATGCTCAGTTACGGGATCTCATGACCAACTATGGCGAGATGTTTGAGGTGTGGTTTGACGGTGCCAATGGAGGTGACGGATGGTATGGCGGTGCTAAGGAAGCTCGTACTATCGACCGCAAGAACTACTATAATTATCCTCGCATCTATGAGATGTTGGATAGTCTCCAGCCCCAAGCCATCATATTCAGTGACGGTGGACCGGGTTGCCGTTGGGTAGGCAACGAACGTGGCTTTGCCGGTGCTACCAACTGGTCGTTCTTACGTAAGGGAGAGGTATATGCAGGCTATCCCCGCTACTATGAGTTGCAATACGGACATGCTGACGGTAACCAGTGGGTACCTGCCGAGTGCGATGTCTCCATTCGTCCGGGTTGGTTCTACCATCCTGAAGAAGACGGACGGGTGAAGACTCCTGAGCAGTTGCTCGACCTGTACTACCGAAGTGTGGGACACAACGCCACCTTGCTGCTGAACTTCCCGGTGGACCGTGAAGGATTGATCCATCCTACTGATTCAGCCTATGCTGTGCAGTTCCGTCAGTTAGTATTGCAGGAATTGCAGACCAACCTGGTGGCCGGTCAACGGGCGAAAGTCAGCAACGAACGGGGTGGTGACTATGTGGCTGCAGCCATGACCGATGATGATTACGACACCTTCTGGGCAACCGAAGATGGAGTGACAACAGCAGACATCGAATTCAGTTTCCCACATCCGCAGCGGATAAACCGTCTCATGTTGCAGGAATACATACCTTTGGGACAACGGGTCAAGGCATTTACCGTTGAGTATCAGCAAGGGGGAAAGTGGTTGCCTGTACGTTTGAACGAAGAAACCACGACGATTGGCTACAAACGTTTGCTCCGTTTTGAATCTGTGGAAGCCGAAGGGGTACGCATCTGTATCACGGACGCTCGTGGACCGCTCTGTATCAATAATGTAGGTGTTTATGATGCAGGGCCGAACGCCGACCGTATCTTTACCGAAACGAAGAATAAATTGGAAAGCTTGCCGTTTACACTGCCTGATGTACCGGAAGCTGCTGCCACAGCTGCCACTGACCGCGATGAGGGGACTACCTGTTTCGTAGATGGCGACGAGTTGCTCATAGATTTGGGCGACGAGCGGTTCATTTCCTCTTTCCACTTTTTGCCAGACCAGCAGGAACCGAATCGTGGCTTAATTGCCAACTATGAGTTGTCTGTAGGTGCTACGGCTGATGCAGTAACAACGGTAGTAAAGACCGGTGAGTTCTCGAATATCCAGAACAATCCTATCCTGCAGTCGGTATACTTCACGCCTGTCAGTGCCCGTTTCCTCCGCCTGAAAGCGACACGCATGATTCAGGAAGGAGAAGCAATGGGATTTGCTGAAATAGCGGTGAAGTAAATTTCGTTTTCCTTTATCATTAGGAAGGTGTATAAAACCGGGTGTCCTGTTTCCCGGTTTTATACACCTTTTTTCTATTTCTTTTCAGCAGTTGTCCGCCGACAGGTCCTTCAAGACCAAACCAGCTATGGTCAGTCCGAAAATGGCCGTAATGTGCATGAGTGATCCATTGATTTGTGCCTTGCTGGAACACCATTCGTGGTTCAGTAAGGCAGCTTCTCCCGGCCCTGACTGTGCCTTCGGACACATGCACTTCTCGGTGCCGCAAGTACTGTTATGTCCTTTGTTCTCCAGTAGTTCGTCGCTGAATACGCAGGTGAATTTCCGGGCTGGTCGACGCTTCTGTTGCTTGAATCGGTTGCGTAGGGCGCGAGCCAGCGGGCATCCTTTCACTTGCCAGAACTCAGCAACTTGGATACGGGTGGGATCGAGTTTCAGGGCTGCTCCCATGGACGAGAAGAACTTGGCTTTGGTATGGCATGCCATCTCGATTAGCAACTGTTTGTCTTTCAGGGAATCGATGCAGTCAATGATATAGTCGTAGGTGTCGAGTTCGAAGCTTCCTGCAGTTTCGGCGGTGAAAATCTGTTGGCGAGCATCAATGTCGGCTGTTGGATTCACCGTCAGCAGGTGCTCCTTAAGGGCATCTACCTTGACTTGTCCGACTGTGCGGGTCGTAGCCATCAGTTGGCGGTTGATGTTGGTGATACACACTCGGTCGCTGTCTACAATGGTAAGGTGCAAGATTCCCGACCGTATAAGGCTCTCTGCACACCAAGAGCCTACACCGCCTACTCCAAACACAATAACTCGGGCATGGCTGATGCGTTCCATCGTTTCATCGCCCAGCAGTAGCTGGGCTCGTTTGAGGATTCCTTTTTCTATTCCCATGGTTCATTTTCTTTCTTTTCCCGGCAAAATTATATATAATCTTTCAAGTTCTCGGTATGTTGACCATTCAAAATCGCGCTTTCTTCCGTTTTTTCCTGTCACTTGTTGCCCTGTTGGTTGTCCGAATGGATGGCAGCGTGCTCTTTTATTTTTAGTATGAGTAATATGTGGAAAAGGCAAAAAATATTGTCAGAAAGTTTGTTTATTCATTCGAAATGTCTATTTTTGCAAAGGGATTAAAAAAAAGAATAAAAAACGTATGAGAAAACTATTCACATTGTGTTTGCTGATGGCCATGTTCCTCGGCAGCACACCGGCGGTTGCTCAGCAAGAGCTGGGTATCCTCAATACTTTTGCAGTAGGTGCCAATCTGGGAACAACCGGATATGGATTCGATGTAGCGGCTCCGTTGACACCTTATTTTTCAGTAAGAGGCGGACTACACATTATGCCAAACTTCACCATTACCGACAATATGGATGTGGATGCCAGTGTAGAAGGACAAACCAAGACCTATTCGGCAGAGATGGAAGGAAGTGTCGGTCGTACGACAGGAGAATTGGTGCTGAATGTCCATCCGTTCCGCTCGTCGTTCTTTATTGCCGCAGGAGCTTCTTTCGGTGGCAACAAAGTCGTGAAGATTAACGGACACAGTGAGGACCTTCGTCAATTGATGCAGACAGCAGATCAGGCAGGAGTGGTGATCGGTGACTACACGATTCCGGTAGACAAAGACGGTAACGTATCCGGTGGCCTGAAAGTCAAGGGAGTCCGTCCTTATCTGGGTATCGGTTTTGGGCGTCCTGTTCCGAAAAAACGTATTGGCTTTATGTTTGAACTGGGTGCACAGTTTGGCAAAATGAAGGTATATGCAGACAACGGTGATTTAGGAAGTGCTTTGGAAAGTGCAGATGACGACATCTCTGATATCTTGGACAAGTTGACCATCTATCCCGTTATGCGTTTCCGTCTTTGCGGAAGAATCCTCTGAAGCCTCCCCTTAGGAATTTGCTACCTTCTTGCAGCGGTGAAGGCTGTCCGAGAAACTTATCCAATGATCATTGGTAACACAGTGAAGGATCTGAATACATCCCTTGATGTTAACAGATCCTTCGCTGTGTTCAGGATGACAGGACAAAAGGACAGTGGAATAACGATTCTCGGACAGCATTGGGTAACGCTGCTCTTTGTATGCTGTTGTGAGGATGCTGACAACAGATATGAGTATATCAGTGGCTGCGGAGCTGCGATCGGAATTGTTCCGGCAGGCAATAGTAAATCATTTCGGCCGCTTCTTCTTGTCCACACTCCAGAGCTGCCTGATAGCCGTTCAGCTGCGCTTCTATGCCCAGACGGTTGGTAGCAAAGACGTTGTACACCTGTAACGACAGGATTTGGTTGATGATAAATATGCGTGGTTCGGCATAGTGCGCACACATGGCAAGGAGGTAATCTGTATCAATATTATCGGCAAACATGTCCTCGAAGAGGTGCGGATTGGGCAAACCGACCGGTTGCTTGTTCTCTGGCAAGAAGCTGATCCAATACAAGTTACGATCGGAGATTCGTCCGTTCTTGTCCCTGTAGGTCACGTGTACGGGTTGATAGCGGCAAATGGCTGTCAGTAATGTTTCAGCCACTTCCGTAGCATTTCCTTCGTCGGAAAAATCGCAGTTCATGGGTTCCGTGGCAAAAGGTGTATTCAATCCTTCGATATCAGCTATTTCATTGTAGGGAATGAAATGCGGTTCATCCAGCACCACTTCCCGACCTTCTATTCCCCAAACGAATAGTTCAGCCTTCAGTCCGAGCGTACGTGAATAGTACAGGTATTGATTGCCGTTGGTGACAGTAGTGATTCGGGTAAACGGATATTTCAGGGTGCTTTCTTCCAACTTAGCCTTCATTTCCTGATACGCTTCCAGAATGTTTTCTTTGGCAGTGTATGACTTGTTTTCTGTAGTAGTCTTTTTCCCAGTTTGGCAAGATTGTTCTTCAGAGGCTTTGGCATCGGATGCGGTAGGCGTTTGTGAACTCTCCCGTTGGATAGGCACAACGTGAGGTCCGGCGTTTATTTCCTGCTTTGCAGCTACAGTGGTTTCCACCTTCGTTTGTAACGCCGCATGTTTGTCTTCCAACTCCTTTATCTGGGTTTGAAGTTGTTGAATGGTATGGGTCTGTTGTTGACAAAGGGCTTCTACGGCAGAAAGCTGATGAATGAGGTCGTTATTTGTTGTGGTGAGTTGCTCTGTAGTTGCTTTCGCTTTTTCAGCTTCCGCTTTCGCCGCTACTGTTTCCGCCTTCGCATTCTCCGCTTCTGCTTTCGCTTTTTCTGCTTCCGCTTTCGCCGCTTCCGTTTCCACCTTCGCATTCTCCGCTTCTGCTTTCGCTTTTTCTGCTTCCGCTTTCGCCGCTACTGTTTTCGCCTTCGCATTCTCCGCTTCCGTCTTTGCTATTTCAGTTTCCGCTTTTGTCTCTTCCGTTTCCGCCTTCGCATTCTCCGCTTCTGCTTTCGCTTTTTCAGCTTCCGCTTTCGCCGCTACTGTTTCCGCCTTCGCATTCTCCACTTCTGCTTTCGCTTTTTCCGCTTCCGCTTTCGCTGCTACTGTTTCCGCCTTCGCATTCTCCGCTTCTGCTTTCGCTTTTTCTGCTTCCGCTTTCGCCGCTTCCGTTTCCGCCTTCGCATTCTCCGCTTCTGCTTTCGCTTTTTCCGCTTCCGCTTTCGCTGCTACTGTTTCCGCCTTCGCATTCTCCGCTTCTGCTTTCGCTTTTTCTGCCTCCGCTTTTGCCGCTTCCGTTTCCGCCTTCGCATTCTCCGCTTCTGCTTTCGCTTTTTCTGCTTCCGCTTTCGCCGCTACTGTTTCCGCCTTCGCATTCTCCGCTTCTGCTTTCGCTTTTTCTGCTCCCGCTTGCGCTGCTACTGTTTCCGCCTTCGCTTTTTCTGCTTCTGCTTTCGCCGCTACTGTTTCCGCCTTTGCCTCTTTCTCTGCTATTTCAAGTTGTAGAATGGTTGTTGCTTTTTGCTCTATTTCGGTTTCCATATGAAATCTGAGTGAACGAGCCTCTTCCTCCATACGATTCAACTCCATCTGCTGTTGATGGATGATGTTTTTTTGTTGTTCAAGCTCTGTGCGGGATATCTCCTTGTCCTGCTGCATCTGATTTTCCAGCTGTGTAGCTACTTGCGTCAAATGCGCAATGTTAGCCGCACTTTGTTCGTTTTGGACGCGCATCCGTTCATTGGCGGATACTAATTCTTGATTGTCAGCCTTCAATTGTTCAAGGTCTACTCCCCACAATTTTTTGATGAGTTGGATAGTAAGCTTATTCATGGTTGTTGGTAAAGGGTTTCAGTGATGGGTTAATAACGCTCTCCATTTTTCCGGCAGTTATTATTGTTGTTGCCGGAATTGTTTGGGCGACATGCCTGTGTAGCGTTTGAAGTATTTCCCGAAAAAAGAAATATCAGGAAAGTTCAGGGAATAGGCAATTTCTTGGATAGTCAGTTCCGTAGATTTCAATTTTCCTTTGGCGTCATTGATAACGAAGGAAGAGATGATGTCCGTCAGCGTCTTGCCGGTTATCTTTTTGATGGTGGTGCTCAGGTGTTGTGGAGAGAGGTGCATTTTGTCAGCGTAGAACGAGATATTACGTTCTGTCTTATAGTTCTCTATGACATAACGGGCCAGTTCGCGTACAATCTCCTCGTTTCGGTTGTATCGTAGGTGGGGCTTTGTCGGCTGCTTGCTGTTGATGTTGGTAATGAACATCAACAGCTGGTAGTAAGTCGTCTGTCGCTGTATGTTTTGTACAATCTGTTCGGGCAAGGATTCAGCCTTCATCACGAGATGAAAAAAATCGGTGAAGAAGCCGGCCAAGGATCCTGGGAGCGGAATGACAGGGGAATTATAAATAAGAGGAAGAAGTGGTAAAGTCTTAGAAAACAGTGCGGAATCACGGGTCAGTTCTGCACTGAAAGCCATGAACAGGAAACGACAATCTTGCGAGGCATGATTGATCTGGAAGAATTGTTCCGGAAAGATGACAGCCATAGAGGTTGCCTTCATCTCATAGCTGGTCAGATGGATATTGATGGAGCAGGATCCTCTGACGCAGAGCAGGAATAGGCTGCCCGGCAACTGAAGAGGGCTTTCAAACAGGTCGCGAAAATTGCCGATTAAGTCGTAGCCCGCCATCATTTCTGTTTCGGGCGAAATTTGTTCAAGTGAGGTTAATCTTTTCATTTCGTTTTATGTTTGCACAAAGATAATGTTTCGGGAAAGAATTTCATCGTTTTGTCCGCCGGAAAAATGCCTGTACACGTCGTAGTATCTTCAATCCCGTCATGACACCTTCATAGGCGGCAATGCCTGCATTGACATGTTGCAGGAGGCCCTCCATGCGGGTGGCACTCCGTTGCGGGGCGAACAGTTCCTCGCCGATTAACTGCATTCGTCGGGTTGATTGGCGGATTTCCTGACGTTTAGCAATACGCATTTTTTTTATTTGTTCAAGACTATAGCCGGTGGCTATGGATGGAACTGATGGAGTCGTTTGATTCATGGTTCAGAGGGGTTTGAGGGTTCTTCCAAAAAAAGGCGTGCCAGGAAATGGACGACAGGCAGTACGATGAGGCGTTGCCGGAGGGCGAATACGGCTCCAGCAAGCAGCAGAAGAAGGCCACCGATGATGGCATAGGCCGCTGTCAGGCTTCCTGTGAGCGGTTCCAATGCATACACCAGCATGAAGGAAAAATAGAACAAGGCCATCATGCCGAGCACCACGAGTACCAGCACCAGCAGCAGGGTAGACATCAGGATCGTGAGTTTTTCCACCAGTTCCAGTTGGAGGTATTCTTTCTGCAGGAGTACATATTTCTTGACCTCTTTGAACAAGGATTCCAGGTTGTCGATGCTTTTATCGTTGGCAAACATAGCGTTTCATTTTTGCGTAATTATCCCGGTACGAAACGATTATCTCCTCCCGAAAGGGGAAGGAAAAATGGCTTCGTGCCGGGATAGGAGATTCATTATTCAGCGTCTTTCACTTCGGCAGCAATCTGATCTACCAAATCTTCCATTTCGGCCCGATTCAGACGAATGCCCTTTTCGCGCAACAGATCGGCAATCTTCTTACGTGTGTCCGTTCCCTTTTCCGGTGCAAACAAAACTCCTGCGGCTGCACCTACCACAGCACCGCCCAAAAAGGCAGCAATCATGCTTAATGCTTTCATAATTCAAATCATTTTAAAAGGTTATCGATTATTCGATGTACAAATCTATAGAAAAACATTGAATTTCATCGCTTTTTTTTCTGAAATGTTTCTCATTTTTCTTACCAAATACTAATATTAACAGAATTTAATAGGTGATACGGAGTAATATTGCTAATTTTGCGACACTATTTGCGTAAGCAGACATGAGTGTACTTTAACTAAAATAAATGAGAACGACATGAAGAAGATCGTACTGATGGGAATGGGATTATGTGCCGTAATGGCCTTCTCTTCCTGCAAATCAAGCGAGAGCGCTTACAAGAAAGCGTATGAAAAGGCCAAGCAGCAGGAACTGGCTGAAGCATCTGCTCCTGCTACAGAGACGGTAGCTCCGGCTCCTGTTGAAGCTGTTGCTCCCGTGGCTCCGGCTCCTGCCCCTGCTCCTACAGGTAGTGTGCGCGAGGAAAAAGTGGAACTGGTATCTGGTAGTGGACTGAAAGCTTATAGTGTGGTTTGTGGTAGTTTTGGCGTAAAGGCCAATGCCGATGGCCTGAAGGCCAAAATGGACGCTGATGGTTACAATGCCAAGGTGGTGTATAACGCGGCCGGTAATATGTATCGCGTAATCGTTGTGTCTTGCGACACGTATGCCGAGGCGGCCAATGCCCGCGACGCATTTAAGGCAAAATACCCTAATCGTAGCGACTTCCAGGGTGCTTGGTTGTTGTATGCCAAGTAAAAAGTGGACGATAGGTTGGAATTGTTATTCTAATTATCGGAAGAAGAAGCGACAGCCTGTGTGTTGTCGCTTCTTTTTGCTACTTTTGTCCCACTGTGTAACACTATACTTAATTAAGGTATGATGAAACGATTGGTAATCGGTGTTTGCGTGGCAGCATTGCCACTGGCGATGGGCGCACAGGAAAAAGTAGTGCCCTTGAAATACGGTGATATGGACCAATGGATTACCCGGACAGTCCATGAGTCTGCCATCATTGGTGGGAATGAGAAGTCGCTCTATGAGGTAGGCCCTGCCCAAAAGATAGACGGTAACAAGCCCTACACCAATCTGGGAGGTTCTCCGTGGGGCAACTCGAATGTGATGGCGAAGGTGATGGGGGTGGTGAAGACCAATACCAGTGTCTATCCTGAAAAACGCGGCGACGGTTATTGTGCCCGGTTGGAGACACACATCGAGCGGGTAAAGGTGCTGGGACTGGTCAACATCACTGTACTTGCTTCAGGCTCGCTCTACTTGGGCGATATGAAAGAACCGATTACCGGAACGAAAGAGGGCGAAAAGAACCTGAACGCAGGTGTTCCCTTTACATCCCGCCCCAAGGCGGTGCGCTATGATTACCGTACGCAGATGTCGGGTGAGCCTCACCGCATCCACCAGATGATGAACAAAAAGACCATTGTTCCCGGGCAGGATTGTTGTATCATGACGTTACTCCTTCAGCGGCGTACCGAAGATGCAGGTGGAAACATTATTGCCAGACGAGTGGGGACGGCGGCGGTACGCTATAGCCAGACGGAGGACTGGCACAATGCAGCCACCTATACCATCCATTATGGGGATATTTCCCGGTCGGACGACTATGATGAAGAGCTGATGAGGCTGGGAGTGGGCAATTACCATGCCCGCAATTCAAACGGAGAAAGCCGGCTGATTCAGGAAGAAGGATGGGCTGCGCCTGACGAGATTCCCACTCATCTCATTTTGCAGTTCACTTCCAGTCTGGGAGGTGCTTTTGTCGGCTCGCCAGGAAACAAGATGTGGATTGACAATGTAGAACTGGTATATTGAGTTAAAAACATAAAAACGAAAAAACTTACTTCTTAAAATTGGCCGACTTACAGAGATAATTTGTACTTTTGCCGGACGTATGAGTAGAATATTGGCTATAGATTACGGGAAAAAACGTACCGGCATTGCAGTGACAGACCCTTTGCAAATCATAGCAACAGGGTTAACGACCGTCTCCACTCCAGAACTGATGGACTTTTTGAAGAAGTATGTCGGTCAGGAAGCTGTGGAGCGAATTGTCGTGGGACATCCCAAGCAAATGAATAACGAAGATTCGGAGAACATGAAGCGAATCGTGCCTTTCGTAAACCAGCTGAAGAAACAGTTGCCCCACATACCGGTCGAACTCTTCGACGAGCGGTTTACGTCCGTACTGGCTCATCAGGCAATGCTGGCTGGAGGACTGAAGAAAAAAGACCGGCAAAACAAGGCGCTGGTCGATGAAATCAGTGCGACCATCATCCTCCAGTCGTATATGGAAGCAAGAAAGTGTTAATTACCATAAAGAACCAGAAAGAAAATGATATTACCGATTTATGTATACGGCCAGCCAGTGCTGCGCCAGGAGGCCGAGGATATTTCACCCGACTATCCGAATCTGAAACGACTTCTCAGTGACATGCACGAAACGATGGATCGTGCAGACGGTGTGGGATTAGCGGCCCCTCAGGTCGGATTGCCTATCCGCGTAGTTGTGGTGAACTTGGATGTACTGTCGGACGATATGCCCGAGTTCAAAGGTTTTCGCCGCGCGTATATCAATCCGCATATTCTGGAAACTGGCGGTGAACTGGTATCCATGGAGGAGGGCTGCTTGAGCCTGCCCGGTATTCATGAAAGCGTGAAACGTCCCGACAGGATTCATGTCACTTACCTGGACGAACATCTCCAACCCCACGATGAGTGGGTGGAAGGGTATCTGGCCCGTGTCATGCAACACGAGTTCGATCATTTGGACGGACAGATGTTTATCGATCACCTGTCGGCTTTGCGCAAACAGATGATCAAAGGAAAACTCAACAACATGCTGAAGGGGAAAGCACGTTGTGCTTACAAGGTGAAAACTGTAAAATGATCCGGAAATCACTTTGCACACTGGTGCTGGGCTGCCTCTTTCCGTGGACCTTGTCTGCCCAAATCAATACAGACAAGGTGATGACCATCGGCAAAAATGCCCTTTATTTCGAGGACTATGTTCTCTCCATCCAATATTTCAACCAGGTGATCGGCGTGAAGCCTTACCTGGCTGAACCTTATTTCTACCGAGGTTTGGCCAAGATGAATCTGGAGGATTTTCAGGGGGCTGAGGCTGACTGCTCGGAATCCATTGAGCGTAATCCTTTCGTGGTCAACTCCTATCAGGTACGCGGCCTGGCCCGCATCCGGCTACAAAACTATGCCGGAGCTATTCAGGATTACGAAAAAGCATTGAAGCTCGATCCGGAGAATGTGCCAGTATGGCATAACCTGACGCTGTGCCGGATTCATGAGAAAGACTACGATGCAGCGCAGGCCGATTTGGACACCCTTTTGCGTGTTGCTCCCCGTTACATAGAAGCGTATTTGATGCGGACAGAGGTGTCCATGTACCAGAAAGATACGGTGAGGGCCATGTCTGATGCCGACAAGGCCATTGAGATGGACCGTTATAATCCTGATACATGGGCTCAGCGGGGCATGATTTTCTTGCAACGCTCTCATTATGCAGATGCTGAAGCCGATTTGACCGAAGCCATCCGTCTGTCGGTCAGGAATGCCGGTCTCTACATCAACCGTGCGTTGTCGCGGTATCACCAGAATAATTTGCGCGGAGCCATGTCTGATTATGATATCGCCTTGGATATCGACCGATCGAATTTCATCGGGCATTACAACCGTGGATTGCTCCGATCGCAAGTGGGCGATGACAACCGGGCCATTGAGGACTTCGACTTTGTGCTGGAGCAGGAGCCCGACAACTATATGGCCGCATTCAACCGAGGATTGCTGCGCGACCATACGGGAGACTATCGGGGAGCCATCGAGGACTATACATCGGTACTGGAGGCCTACCCCAATTTCCTGACGGGGTACCAGTATCGGGCGCAGGCGCGTCGGAAAATAGGTGATCTGAAGGGAGCCGACGAGGACGAGTTTACTGTGCTGAAGGCCCAAATCGAAACCAGCAATGCGAAGAACAGCCGCAATCAGCAGACGGCATCGGCCGACAAGACCCGCAAGAAGAGCGACAAGAACATGAACAATTTCCGCAAGATTGTGGTGGCCGACAACGAGGAAACTACCAGCAAATACAAGACCGATTACCGCGGACGGGTGCAGGATAAGAACGTGAATATCCTGCCGCAGCCCATGTTTGCCTTGAACTATTACGAACGGCGTGACGAGGTGCAGCAACAGGTACACACATCCAAGTATATTGATGCACTCAATGAACGACATGTCTTGCCTCAGCGGTTGCTGATTACCAACACGGAGGCTTCGTTGAGCGAACAGCAGGTGAAGCATCATTTCGCTTCCATCGACGAGGCAACCGACCGTTTGGTGAAAGATCCCGGCAATGCTCTCAACTATTACATGCGGGCACTGGATTTCTACTTGGTACAGGATTTCGACAATGCGCTGAAAGACCTCGACGATGCCATTGAGAAAGACGTTTCGTGCATGGTGGCCTATTTCTCCCGTGCGCTGGTCCATTTCAAACAGCTGGAGTTTCGTAAGCGGGATGCCGACTATGAAATTGAAACGACGGTCGGACAGCAGCCGCAGGTGCGGATGCTGGATTATGCCCAGGTGCGTAAAGACCTGGACAAGGTCATCGAACTGGCCCCCGACTTTGTCTATGCCTACTACAACCGTGCCAATGTGCTGGTGGCCATGAAGGACTATCGGGGAGCGTTGGCGGACTATACCAAGGCCCTCGAACTCGATCCGAACTTGGCAGACGCCTACTTCAACAGGGGATTGACGAATGTATATTTAGGCAATAACCGTCAGGGAGTGACCGATTTGAGTAAGGCGGGAGAGCTGGGACTCTTCTCTGCTTATAACATCATCAAGCGGTTTACGGCCATCGAGAAATGATTCCCTAAAAAAAATGGCTTAAAATTGTGTAACAATAAAAGTTTTGGCTAATTTTGCGGCTCAATAAAAAGAAATTAATACATATTTTGTACTTATGATTAAGATTACTTTTCCTGATGGCTCCGTTCGTGAATACAGCGAAGGAGTTACCGGTCTGCAGATTGCAGAAAGCATTAGTCCTCGTTTGGCGCAAGAAGTATTGGCTTGCGGAGTCAACGGGGAAACCATCGATTTAACCAGACCCATTCACGAAGACGCTGACTTCGTATTGTATAAGTGGGACGACGAACAGGGTAAACACGCCTTCTGGCATACCAGTGCCCACTTGCTGGCGGAAGCTTTGCAGGAGTTGTATCCAGGCATCCAGTTCGGTATAGGACCTGCCATTGAAAACGGATTCTATTATGATGTGGATCCGGGAGAAGCTGTCATCAAGGAAAGCGACCTGCCTGCCATCGAGAAGAAGATGCAGGAACTGGCTGCCAAGAAAGAAGAACTCGTGCGCCAGAGCATTGCCAAGGATGAGGCGTTGAAGATGTTCGGCGACCGTGGTGAGACCTACAAATGTGAGTTGATCTCTGAACTGGAAGACGGCCATATCACCACGTATACCCAGGGCTCCTTTACAGACCTGTGCCGTGGTCCGCACCTGGCTTCTACCGCTCCCATTAAGGCCATCAAACTGTTGTCGGTGGCCGGTGCTTACTGGCGTGGCCAGGAAGACCGCAAGCAGATGACACGTATCTATGGTATCACCTTCCCCAAGAAGAAGATGCTCGATGAATACCTTGTCATGCTGGAAGAAGCCAAGAAACGCGACCATCGCAAGATTGGCAAGGAAATGGATTTGTTCATGTTCTCCGAAACGGTAGGTAAGGGGTTGCCGATGTGGTTGCCCAAAGGAACGGCCCTTCGTATCCGCCTGCAGGATTTTCTGCGTCGCATCCAGTCGCGTTACGACTATCAGGAAGTGATGTGCCCGCCCATCGGCAACAAACTGCTGTATGTCACTTCCGGCCACTATGCCAAGTATGGCAAGGATGCGTTCCAGCCCATCCATACGCCGGAAGAAGGGGAAGAGTATTTCCTGAAGCCGATGAACTGCCCTCATCACTGCATGATTTACAAGAATTCCCCGCGTTCTTACCGCGATCTGCCGCTGCGCATTGCCGAGTTCGGTACAGTATGCCGTTACGAGCAGAGCGGCGAACTGCACGGATTGACCCGTGTACGTAGCTTTACGCAAGACGATGCCCACTTGTTCTGCCGTCCCGATCAGGTGAAGCAGGAGTTCCTCCGCGTGATGGATATCATCTCCATCGTGTTCAAGAGCATGAACTTCCAGAACTTTGAGGCACAGATTTCACTGCGCGACAAGGTGAACCGCGAAAAGTACATCGGATCGGACGAAAATTGGGAAAAAGCTGAACAGGCCATTATCGAGGCATGCCAGGAAAAAGGATTGCCGGCCCGCATCGAATACGGTGAAGCGGCCTTCTACGGACCGAAACTTGATTTCATGGTGAAGGATGCCATCGGCCGCAGATGGCAGTTAGGTACCATCCAGGTCGATTACAACTTGCCCGAACGTTTCCAGTTGGAATACATGGGGGCAGACAATCAGAAACACCGTCCGGTGATGATTCACCGTGCTCCCTTCGGCTCAATGGAACGTTTTGTGGCTGTGCTCATCGAACATACAGCCGGCAAGTTCCCGTTGTGGCTCACACCCGACCAGGTAGCCGTTTTGCCGATTTCGGAGAAATTCAATGATTATGCCGACCACGTTCGTCTGGAACTGAAGAAATATGACATCCGTGCCATCGTGGACGACCGCAATGAGAAGATTGGCCGCAAAATTCGTGACAATGAGCTGAAACGCATCCCTTATATGTTGATTGTGGGTGAGAAGGAAGCCGAAAATGGCGAAGTTTCCGTCCGCAAACAGGGTGAAGGCGACAAGGGAACGATGAATATTGAAGATTTTGCAAAAAATATTGCAGAAGAAATTCATAATATGATAAATAAATGGTAACTTTGCAACCGCTTTCGGAAGCCAGTCTTTTGGGCTGGCTACGAAGCGACCATTTGAATAGATAATTTATAATTTAAAGAAAAGCAAACTTAGGAAGAAACAATTTTTTTGAATGAAGAATGACAATTTAAAAGGGCAACACCGAATCAACGAACAGATTCGCGCCAAAGAAGTCCGCATTGTGGGCGATGACATAGAATCCGCTGTTTATCCGATTCATCAGGCTCTGAAGATGGCTGAAGAGCACGGAGCAGACTTGGTGGAGATTTCACCCAATGCCGTTCCTCCTGTTTGTAGAATTATAGATTATTCGAAATTCTTGTATCAGCTGAAAAAACGTGCCAAGGAACAGAAAGCCAAGCAGGTGAAAGTCAATGTGAAGGAAATCCGTTTTGGCCCTCAGACCGATGAACACGATTACAATTTCAAGCTCAAGCATGCCATCGGCTTCTTGCAGGATGGCGACAAGGTAAAGGCATACGTGTTCTTCAAAGGACGTTCCATCCTGTTTAAAGAACAAGGTGAAGTGCTGCTGCTGCGTTTTGCGAATGATTTGGAAGACTATGCCAAAGTAGAACAGATGCCGTTACTCGAAGGCAAGCGTATGACCATCTCTCTTGCTCCGAAAAAAGCCGGTACACCGAAGAAGGCAGCCGCTCCTGCACAGCAGGTCAAGCCGGAAACTGCTGAGAACAAAGAATGATAAGAAGATATGTGCGTAACGCGCCGGTATAGTGCGTTGCCACCCTTGAATAATAATTATTAAAAATTTAACAAGATGCCAAAGATCAAGACTAACTCCGGTGCTAAAAAAAGATTCACTCTTACCGGAACGGGTAAAATCAAGAGAAAGCACGCTTTTCACAGTCACATCCTGACCAAGAAGACGAAAAAGCAGAAAAGAAACCTTTGCCATAGCGGTTTGGTAGATGCTGCCAACATGACGCAGGTAAGACAGTTGCTTTGCATGAAGTAAGCTTCTGAAACAGAAAAGTGTAAACGTATCATTTAATTATTAACCGAATGCATTAGCCTGAAGTCCGGTTGAAAAACATCGGCGCTAACATTCAAAACAGATTAAAACTATGCCAAGATCAGTAAACCACGTTGCTTCAAGAGCAAGAAGAAAGAAAATTTTGAGTTTGACCAGAGGTTACTTTGGTGCAAGAAAGAACGTTTGGACCGTAGCCAAGAATACCTGGGAAAAGGGTCTGACTTATGCTTATCGCGACCGTAAGAACAAGAAGCGCAACTTCCGCGCCTTGTGGATTCAGCGTATCAACGCTGCTGCCCGTCTCGAAGGTTTGTCTTACTCGAAGTTGATGGGTGCCCTCCACAAAGCAGGCATTGAAATCAACCGTAAGGTATTGGCTGACCTCGCTGTCAACCACCCCGAAGCTTTCAAGGCAGTTGTCGCTAAAGCCAAGGCTGCATGATAAGACAACTTGAAGAATAACAAAGACGCAGGGCATAGAGAGGGTGTTCACCCTCCAGGCCTTGCGTCTTTTTCTTTGTCTGTTCCCTTTTTTAGGGATTTCCTTGAATTTTTTCGCCAAATCCTTTGGCGTCTCAGATAAAAACACTACTTTTGTCATACAAAAATGGAGCCGCACTTGCAGAATCGGGAAACTCATCAAATTTAAAAGAAATACCGAGAACAGCTTCATCTTCCAATGGCGGGCCACGCCTTCGGGTAGCATTTATGCCGGTGGATTACAAAGGGGGAGAGCACTCAAATCATGTTTATCGGAGTTTCGTCACGCCTCAAGTGCGGCTTTTCTTATATCTTATCCTTATGATATATTGTTTTTCTGGTACAGGCAATTCTCGTTGGGTGGCTGAGCGGTTGGCGGAACGGCTTGGTGACACGCTCTGTCTGTTGACGGACGAATCGTTGTCTTCGCCTTCTTTCGGGGTGTTGAAGGAGGGCGAGGCGATAGGCTTTGTCTTTCCGGTTCATGCTTGGGGGCCGCCTCCCGTCGTGCTGGAGGGAATCCGTCGCCTGCAGCTGACATCTGCTCCTGACTATGTGTATTTTGTCTGTACGTGTGGAGATGACTGTGGCAAGACGAGTTCGGTCTTTGCACGGGCAGTCCGGAAACGGGGATGGAGATGTTCTGCCGGCTTTTCTGTCCGGATGCCCAATACGTATGTCTGTCTACCCGGTTTTGATGTCGATGCCCCTGAGGTGGAACGGCAGAAACTGGAGGCAGCCGAGGGGAGAGTGGAAGAGCTGGTCTCTCGCTTGCACCAACGACTCTCTGAGATCGATTGCTTCGAAGGGAGTTTCCCATGGCTGAAGACATATGTCATCCGTCCGTTCTTTCACCGATGGCTGATGAGTCCCCGACGATTTCATATAACGGAGTCCTGTACGGGATGTGGGTTGTGCGCTCGCCGATGCCCGTTGCACAATATCATGATGGAAAATGGCCGTCCCGTTTGGAACGACCATTGTACACTGTGCCTGGCATGCTACCATCGTTGTCCTCATCGGGCGGTTGCCTATGGGAAAGCTACCGATGGAAAGGGACAGTATGTTCATCCTTGACCCTTATCGGGCAGGCAATGGTGGAACGATGGATTCGATCCGCTGTTCCACTTCATCCGGGAGTTTGGCAAAGAAGTCATAGCCCGTAAGGGTTTCTATGCTGTCTACCGGTACCATGTACTTCTGTAGGTCTTGGTGGTGAGCCGCATTCTTGAACAGAAAACCCATGGCGATGGGGTTTTTCCGGTTATAGATCAGTACCACCTTGAAGAAACGGTTGGGAACGGCTATCTTGTGCTTCCCGATACGTTTGGGCCGTTTGCTGTCATAGATAGGGCCGCAGGTGATGTAAACCGTACCATATTTTTGGGCCCATGCGCGGCACTGGTCTTCCAGATCACCCCAGTCGTCCCTGTTCAATTTCTGGTTTTGGGGACAGATGTTGCTCATGTAGAATGATTCCGCCATGGCCTTTTCGCTCCACTTCATGTCTGCCGCCGGTGCCATGTGTCCCCGGTCATAGCCAGTGTTGGTATAGTCGGCATGTTCGGCACGAGGTTCAGGTAAATCCGGGTCGGGTACGAAGCGGTTGGCCCTTTCCTCGTCGCCTTTGGTCTCTGCCCGTGTCAGTTCCCATCCCACCCAGTGGGGGGTCTTATACTGGTTGTTATAGGAAACCGTATAGCCTGTCCGTTTCAGGCGGATTTCTTCTCGTTTGCGTGTGTCCGTCGGAATCTCCAGTTGGGTGCTGATGTCTCTGGCAGGCGTAGCTGGTTGCTGGTCTGTTCCAGTATAAGGGGAAGTCACTACAGACGTTTCCGGCACCTGGTCGGTGCTCGTTGTCGGTTCCTGTGTTTGATAAATATAAAGTGCACCGGCAATAAAGGCACCCAACAGACTGTATCCTTTCCACGACGAGGTCTTTTTTTTCTTCTTGCTCATATTTTTGTTTCATTATAAGGTTTGAGCCGGCAAAGATACAACAAAAATCGAGACGGAACTGTTATTCGGCGTCCCTTTTCAAAACGGAAGTCCACCCTGTCATTTTGAAAGGGGGAGATGGCCTGTCCTTGACTGTGCTCTTCTGTTCTAGTCGCTGAATATCAATGATATTACCACCTTCTTTTCAGAACGGAACACTATTTGTAGGTACCAATGGTGTTAAAAGAGCAGTAGTATGGAATGCAAATATGATGTTGTTTTCAGTCATTCGTCTGCGGTAGAAACCAACTGCCGGATGATTGCCCGCACACTGGGAAGGCTGTTGCTTCTCGAAACCTTGTCGATGGCCGTTTGCTGCATGGTCTCGTTAGGATATCATGAGAACGATTGCCGGGCCTTCGGCATTACGCTGGTCGTGTGTAGTTTCGCCAGTACGGCTTTGTTGGTGTATGGGCGGACGCATGAGCTGGGTCCCAACCGTAGGGAGTCGTATATAGTCGTGGCGTTTTCCTGGTTGCTTTTCACGGTCTTTGGCATGTTGCCCTATCTGATAGGCGGATACATCCCTTCTGTGGCAGACGCTTTCTTCGAAACCCTTTCAGGATTCACCACCACCGGTGCTACCATTCTCAATAATATCGAGCGTCTGCCTCACGGCATTCTTTTCTGGCGAAGCCTGACCCAGTGGATAGGAGGTTTGGGTATCATCTGTTTCACCATCGTCCTGTTGCCGGGATTCGGCAACAGCAGCCAGCTGCTCTTCTTGTCAGAAGCGACCGGAGTGACGCATGATAAAATCCATCCCCAGACACGGGTGATGGCACGTCGCATCTGGATGGTGTATCTGCTGCTCACTGCTGTTGAGACACTCTTGTTGATAGCGGGAGGAATGGAACCTTTCGATGCCATCTGCCATTCGTTTACCACTACGGCCACAGGCGGTTTCTCTACGCGGCAAGACAGCATAGCCCACTGGCATTCACCTTATATAGAATATATCGTATCGCTGTTCATGTTGCTCTCTTCCGTTAATTTTTCGATCTATATAGCCGCCCTGCATCGACGGGGCGGCCTGCAGCTTTTTAGTCATGTTGAGGTGAAAGCTTTCCTGACATCGGTGGGTGTACTGACCGTTGTCATTGCCATTGCGCTGGTGGCCCGAAACGGCTATGGGGCAGAAGAAGCCTTTCGCAAGTCATTGTTTCAGGTGGTCACCTGCCATACTTCCTGTGGCTTTGCTACCGATGACTATAATCTGTGGCCGCCGTTCACTTGGATGCTGCTTGTTTTTGCTATGCTGGCGGGGGGATGTACCGGCTCGACCAGCGGAGGCATCAAGTGCCTGCGTCTTGTGATGATTGCACGAAACATCACCAACCAGTTCCGTCAGATACTTCATCCGAATGCGGTTTTGTCGGTCCGTACCGAGAAAGTCATCGATAGTAAAGTGAACACTGCCGTTTTGGTATTCTTCGCCGCCTATCTGTTGCTGGTCTTTGTCGGATGGACTTTACTGATGGTCTGCGGGGTGGGCCTGACTGAGGCCATGAGTACGGTGATTTCTGCGATGGGCAATGTGGGGCCCGGATTAGGCAGTTTCGGCCCTGCCTTCTCTTGGGCGGCCCTGCCCGAAGCAGCCAAATGGATTCTCTCTGCGCTGATGCTGATAGGACGGTTGGAAATTTTCGGATTCCTGCTTGCCTTCTATCCACCTACCTGGAAAGGCAGTTGGGCATCCTGATAATATGTATCTACTCTTTTTATATAATCGTTGAAACAAGATGGAAGACCATTCTCAACATTTTCTCGACTTGATCCGGCGTTCCCGACGGGGACGTTTCAAGGTATATATCGGCATGATTGCCGGAGTGGGAAAGACCTATCGTATGCTACAGGATGCGCACGAACTGCTGCGATGTGGCACTGATGTCCAGATTGGATACGTGGAAACGCATGGGCGTCCTGAAACAGAAAAAGTGCTTCAGGGATTACCGCTGATTCCCCGGAAGAAGATTTTCTACAAAGGCAAGGAAGTAGAGGAGATGGATGTCGATGCCATTCTGCAAGTTCATCCCGAAATAGTGATTGTAGACGAACTGGCTCACTCCAATGTGGCAGGCAGCCGCCATGCCAAGCGGTGGCAAGACGTGATGGAGCTGCTCGAAGCCGGCATCAACGTGCTTTCGGCGGTCAACATCCAGCATATCGAGAGCCTGAACGACGAAGTGGAGGACATTGTGGGTATCCGCATCGCAGAGCGCATTCCCGACAGCGTATTGCAGGAAGCGGACGAAGTGGTCAATATCGACCTGACTGCCGACGAACTCATCCATCGTCTGAAGTCGGGAAAAATTTACGCCCAGGAAAAGATACAGACCGCACTGGATCATTTTTTCAAGAATGAGCATATCCTCCAACTGAGGGAACTGGCCCTGAAGGAGGTGGCATTCCGGGTGGGAAAGAAGGTGGCAGACGAAGTCCGACAGCAAACGGATAGGGGAGTCAGGCTGTCGAAGGTCCTGGTGTGTGTGAGTAGCAACAGTGAGACGCAGCAGCACATCATCCGAAAGGCAGCACGGCTGGCAGAAATCTACGATGCAGAACTGGTGGCGTTGTATGTGCAGACCTCTAAGGAGACGGCCGACCGCATACCTCTGGATCAGCAGCGCCATTTGATGGGCCATCTGCAGCTTGTTGTGCAACTGGGCGGACGCATCCGGCAAGAGGTAGCCGACAATATTCCTCAAACCATCGCTGATGTCTGTCGGGAGGAGCGGATTACGCTCCTGTGCATGGGGCAGCCCTCGTTGACAAGGTTCCGATTGTTGATACACGGAGGCCGTTATCGAAAATTGTTGCTCCAGTTGAAGGCTATGCGCATAGATTTGATTATTTTCGCAGATATTTAATGAATAATATACAGAATATGAAATCCAACATGACCATTAAGGAAAAGCTGACCCTCTCCGTAGGAGTATTGGTCGCACTGATTGTAGGTCTGGTGGTACTTTCCGCCATCAGCCTTCAGCTGCTTACTGCTACCGATCCCACTTCACCTGTGGCTGACTACGGGTTGGCACGGGCATTGATAATGTTGCTGGTGTTCGGAGCATTGAGCATTATAGTGGGAATATGGATGCTAGTCTGGCTGCCTTCATCCATCAACCGTCCGTTCATGCAGTTGTCTGCCGGCATCAATGAGATAGCTAACCATAATTACGAGGTTGAATTGCAGCTGACGGGAAGTCCTGCCATGGAACAGTTGTCGGCCAACTTCAACCGCATGGCCCATCGGCTACGCGACTATCATCATTCGTCTTTGTCGAAGCTGAAGGTGTCCAAGCGGTATATTGAGACCATTATCGATTCTATCGATGAACCCATTGTGTGTCTTGACCCGGATTGCCGTCTCTTCCACATCAACCATGAGGCACTCGATATTCTTCATATCCGTCTGGAAGATGCCATCGGCAAGTCTGCACAAGAGATTGCTCTCCGCAATGACCTGTTGCGTCGTCTGCTCACCGGACGCACGGCTGTCTCGGCAAACGACAAGAAGGCTGAACCGCTGAAAATCTATGCCGATAACAAAGAAAGCTACTTCCAAGTCAAATACCTGCCCGTCAGGATGACCGGTCCGGACGGGCAAGTGACAGAAAACGGTACAGTCATTCTGTTGAAGAACATTACCGAGTTCCACCAGCTTGATGTGGCGAAGACCACCTTTATCTCCACTATCTCCCATGAACTGAAGACACCGATAGCAGCCATACTGATGAGCCAACAACTGCTCACCGACAATCGTGTGGGAGCACTGAATCCCGAACAGAAGGAGTTGTCGGACAGCATACGCGAGAACGGCGAGCGGCTGCTCAGCATCACGGGCGAACTGCTCAACATGACACAGGTGGAGAGTGGGGTGCTACAGCTGAAGCCGCACATCACCAAACCCATTGAACTGATCGACTATGCTATCAAGGCCAACCAGGTACAGGCCGACAAGTTCCACATCAACATCGAGGTGGATTACCCGAAGGAGAAAATCAGCAAGCTCTATGTGGATAGCGAGAAGATTGCTTGGGTGCTTACCAACCTGCTGAGCAACGCCATTCGCTATTCTACAGAAAACGGGCGTGTGATTATTGGTGCCGTGCAGAAAGACGAACATCACATCCTAATGTACGTTCAGGACTTTGGACGCGGCATCGACCCCCGTTATCACGAGAGCATCTTCGAGCGCTATTTCCGGGTGCCGGGCACCAAGATTCAGGGAAGCGGACTGGGCCTCTCCATCTCCCGCGACTTTGTAGAGGCGCACAGCGGTACGCTCACCGTAGAGAGCGAGCCGGGCAAGGGCAGCAGGTTTGTAGTGATATTACCCGTATAAGACTAAAAGAAATCATTGGATATGAATACCGTACTGATTATAGACGATGAGCCGACCATCCGCATGCTCCTTTCGCGCATACTTGAACTGGAAGGCTACGAGGTGCTGAAGGCAAAGGATCGTGCCACGGCTCTCTATACACTGAAGAAAAACAAGGACGTGCAGGTGGTTCTTTGCGACGTGTTCCTGCCCGACGGCAACGGAGTGGATATGGTGCAGGAACTGCAGGCCTTGGTGCCCGAGGCAAAGATCATTTTACTCACCGCCCACGGCAATATTCCCGACGGCGTGCAGGCTATCAAGAACGGGGCATTCGACTATATCGTCAAGGGCGACGATAACCGCAAGATTATCCCTATCGTCAGCCGTGCGATGGATGCCTATGCAGAGGCTGAGAAGGGAAAGCTGACGAAGCGTACCCCTGAACCCGTAACCACCGGACATACTTTCGAGTCCATTATCGGCCAATCAGAAACCATCCTGGAGGTGATTCGGCAGGCACGCAAAGTGGCAGCCACCCAAGTGCCCGTACTGATCAATGGCGAGACAGGTACCGGCAAGGAGGTCTTTGCAAGGGCTATCCACAGTGCCAGTCGCCGCAGTGCCGGCCCCTTCTTGGCACTGAACTGCTCGGCCTTCAGCCGCGAGTTGCTCGAAAGTGAGTTGTTTGGCTACAAGGCAGGCGCCTTTACGGGTGCCGTAAAGGACAAGCGCGGGTTGCTTGAAGAGGCCGACCAGGGCACGCTCTTCCTTGACGAGATTGGCGAGATGGCCATAGAGCTGCAGTCAAAGCTGCTCCGCGTATTGGAGACAGGAGAGTTTGTGAAGGTGGGCGATACCAAGACCACTCGTGTGGATGTGCGCATTCTCTCAGCCACCAACCGCAACCTGAAGGAGGAGATAGCGAACGGGCGGTTTCGTGAAGACCTCTATTTCCGCCTTTCCGTTTTCCGCCTCCTGCTGCCTCCGCTTCGTCTCCGGCGTGATGATATCCCTTTGCTTGCCAGTCACTTCATCAACCGGTATGCCCAGCAGATTGGCTGCCCACCACCCAAGCTCTCTGCCGAAGCTGAACAACTTTTCCTCGCTTATCCCTGGCCGGGCAATGTGCGCGAGATGATGAATGCCACTGAGCATGCCCTCATCGTATGCGACGGCGAGATTACGCCCAGCGACCTGCCCATTGACATGCTGGCCAGTGAACCCTCTTCGGCAAGCGATGAGTTGCTCGACCTGAAGAGCGTAGAGCACAATCACATTGTCAGGGTCCTCCATTACACCCACGGCAACAAGACCGAGACTGCCAGGCTGCTGAAAATAGGCCTCACCACGCTCTATCGCAAGATAGAGGAGTATGGTATCAAAAGTTGATACTGTATCTGCTTCTTAACCTCTTTGTAGTTGAAATGTAATCTGAAAGCGGCTATTTTGCAATCGAAATCAGTCCTTTGGATTATTTGATGAAAACTAAAAAGGTTATGAAAACAGTATTAATGATGCTGTTTGCCCTGCTATTTGTTCATGTAGCAGAGGCCAGACAGATTAAGGGGAAAATTAAAGACCTTCAGACAGGCGAGGAAATTATTGGTGCATCTGTCGTTATCAAGGCCACAGAGCATCAAGGTACGGCCACCGGACTTGACGGAAGTTTTTACCTCCAGCTCGACCACTTTCCGTGTATACTGGTTTGCAGCTATATCGGCTACAAAACAGCGGAGATTACCGTGAACGACAAGGACGACAATCTCACTATCGGCATGGAAACCGATGCAAAGCTTCTTGGCGAGGTGGTTATCGTGGCGGAGAATACAGGCTGCTCGGAAGTGGGCGCACGCTCACTGGAGCGTAATTCGCTCAATGTAGTCAATGTAATGAGTGCCAAGGCTATCGAACTTTCGCCTGACCTGACCGTAGCTAATGTCATTCAGCGCATGAGCGGTGTGACCATGGAGCGCAACAGTTCGGGTGAAGGACAGTATGCCATCCTGCGGGGAGTGGACAAGCGCTATAACTACACGCTCGTCAACGGGCTGAAGATACCCAGTCCCGACAATAAGAACCGTTTTGTACCGTTAGACATCTTCCCCTCCGAACTGCTCGACCGGCTGGAAGTGACCAAATCGCTCACGGCGGATATGGAAGGTGATGGCATTGGTGGGGCGGTGAACATGGTGATGAAAGATGCTCCACTGCAACAACAGCTTGCTGTGAACCTGCAGACAGGCTACAACACTCACTTTTTCGACAATGACTTCCAGTCGTTTGCGTCTGGCAATATCGTCAGGGAGAGCCCCAACGAACGCTATGGCAACGATTACCCTACCGACGAGACAGACTTCTCTATGCAGAGCCTTCATGTGAAGCAACGCAAGCCGTTGCCCGATCTGGCTGCTGGCTTTGCTTACGGCAACCGCTTCTTCAATAACCACTTTGGACTGGTTACAGCACTCAGTTTCCGCAACACCAACAAGGGAAAGTGGAGCGACATGTATGAATCTACTGCAGACAACGACGGCATACAGCGCATCACCAACCGCTACTTTTCAGAAAACCAGACGCGTCTGGGGGCTCATCTGAAACTGGACTACTACATCACACAAAAACATAAGGTGGCGCTTTACGGCGGATACATGGACTTCCGCAATTCCCAGGTGCGCGATGCCTTCAGCGAACAGGACGAAACGGTGCGTCTGCGCTGGCAACGGCAGTCGATTGCCAACGCCTCGTTGTTGGGCGAACACAAGCTGCTGCGCGGTGATGCCCTCACCATTAAATGGGGAGCCAACATAGCCGAGGCCAAACAGCAGACCCCCGACAATACTCAAATCCAACTCAACAATAACTCAGCAGGCACCTCGGTATGGGTGAACAAGAATGTGGGTGCCATACGTCGCTGGGAGCATAACTCCGATCGTGACGTGGCGGGACACATCGACCTCAGCTATCTGATCCACTTGGGCGACCACACACTCGACATCGCTGCCGGCGGTATGTATCGCGATAAGCAGCGCAACAGTTTCTATCAAGAATATACTTTCCAACCCTATGATGCCAGCAAAGAGTCGCCCTACGACCAGTTTAAGGAGACGGATTGGAACAACTACGACGAAATCTCGTTCCGCCTGAAAAGTTACAGCCTCACCGACCCGATGAACTACGATGCCACCGAGCGTATCGGAGCCGGATATGGCAAGCTGACCTTCAGCGCAGGCAGATGGCAGATTGTGGCCGGACTCCGTGCCGAGCATACCCGTCAGGGCTACACACTCTTCCATGCTACCGAAGGCAATGCCAATAAGGGTGAGCAGAACTACACTGATCTGTTGCCCGATGCGCATATCAAATGGACCATCAACCGCAATGCCAATCTCCGCCTCTCCTACTACAAGGCCATCAACCGACCCAGCTTCTTCGAGATTGTACCTTATCACATCATCAATGAGGATTACAATGAGTGCGGCAATCCCGAGCTGCAACACACCGTGGCCCACAACTTCGACCTTCGCTATGAATACTTTCCCGGACAGAGCGAACAGGTGATGGCCTGTATATTCTATAAGGATATCCACGACCCGATAGAGTATGGTATGACGGCTATCGGCCAGGAGACCTTCTATACACCAGGCAACTATGGCAATGCCACCAACTGGGGTGTGGAGATTGATGTAATGAAGTACTTTAACTGGTTCGGCATCAAAGCAAACTATACCTACACCCACTCGAAAATCACTACCACCAAATTGCGTGAACTGACTGCTGCCGACGGAAGTATCTATACCGAGCACGCCGACCAAAGCCGTCCGCTCTTCGGACAGGCCGCCCACGTCTTTAACTGTTCGTTGCTCTTCAAGGATGCTCGGCGCGGATGGGATGGGCAGATAGCCGCCTCATACACCGGAAAACGCATCGCTGTTATTGAGCGGTTTTATGAAAATGACCGCTGGGATGCTCCGCTCGTCCAATTCGATGCCAGTGTGGAGAAGAAGTTTAAAAACGATTGGAGCCTCTTTGTCAAGGCGCAAAATCTGTTCAACACATCAGTCATTCGCTACTACCATGCCAACGACCGGAATGCTGCGCTACAAAACGTGCGTCGCTATGATGGTGGGGTAGTGGAACGCGAGGAGAAGAACGGTATCAGCCTCACCGCAGGCGTGAGATGGAAACTTTAATCTGGTCAAAGCTAACTTCGGTGAATCCGAAACTTATAAAATCATAACACATTAATAATCAATCTTAATTAAGTATGAGAAAGAAATTTCTATTATGGACTGTCATGGCCATTCTGACGATGCCGACAGCCACCTTGACGTCATGCAGTGATGACAACGATGAGCCTGCCGCTGTGGCTCTGAACAAGTTTACCGTTGACCAGACTGCCGCAACGCTGACTCCCGGCGAGTCACTTCAGGTGAACGTACAGTTCTTCCCCGATGAAGTGCAGGACAAGAGCGTCGTCTGGACGTCTTCTGACGAAGCGGTGGCCACAGTGTCCAACGGTGTGGTAACAGCCATCATGCCGGGTACTGTTACCATTACTGCTACTCCATCAGCCATGCCTTCATTGGCCAAGAACCTCAGCGTGAGTGTAACCAACAAGGCCATCAGTGTATCTGGCGTGGTGAGCGGAACATGGGATGCCTACACCACCGTTACCGTAACCGGCCAGCTGAAGGTGCCTGCCGGCAAGAGCCTGACCATTAAAGAGGGGGTAGAGGTGATCTTCAATTCCTCGGATGCTTCGGGAGCCGGTATTGAGTTCACCGTGGATGGCAACATCTACTGTCAGGGAACGCCGGATGAACCCATCCTCTTTTCCATTCCGGCCAATGAGCGCCAATTCAGCAATGTTACCGATTGCAAGAACCTCTGGGGTGGCTTTATGCTGAACAACTCATCAGCCGACGCTGAAGCACTCTTCGAGCATTGTATCATCGAGTATGCAGGCAGTCCGATGATTGAGACCTCGCCGTCTGTCACCTCTGGCATATACACCGCTGGGGAGGATTACGGGGTACAGATTACTACAGGTCCGCAGTTTGAGGGCTCGTTGGTCGTTACCAACTGCATCATCCGTAACGGATTTGCCGACGGCATCTATATGCAGGGTGGGCAGGCTATCATCACCCACAACACTTTCTCGGGCAACGGAGCCACGGGCGGCGAAGCCGTGAACGTGAAGGCAGGAACAAGCACCGTAGTGGCATTCAACGTGATGTATAGCCCCAACACCAACGGATTGAAACTTTCCAGCTCGGGTCAGGACGATGCTGCAGGACGCGGGCAGGCCAAGTGCGTGGCCTACAACAACACCATCATCAATGCCGGATGGCGTCGTGATGGCACTAAGGGTGGATGCATCTATGTGGAGAAGAACATCTTGGTGAATGTATTCAATAATCTCATGGTGAACTGCAAGTATCGCGCCCAGGCTCCCAAATGGGGCACACCGGGAGTATCCGACGGATGCGACGACAAGTCGGTCATCGACTACAACTGCTATGCAGCCAGCAGCATTGTCAGCACACTGCAGCAAGATATTGATGATGAGACCACCGTCCCCTACTTGAACTATGAATCCAATAAAAACTATGCAGATGCTGTCGATACCCACAGCGTGATTTCCAAGGCTGCCAACGACCTCGGTCTTGCTTTTGCCAACTATGCCCTGGACACCAACAAGCTCGACAATGCCAATTACGATGCTTCATGGGATTTCACTGCAACTTCCCTGCCCGATGGTGCAACCGATGGATCGACGCTTACGGGCATTGTGAATACCATCCTCAGCGTAGGCGGAAAGAGCTACACCGCCGATGCCCCGCAGAAATTCTTCGGAGCAAAGAAATAAACCATACCTGCACATCCTTGTCAGTGCAGACCCAATAGATGATCTTAGGAGGGGTGCCTTTTTGATAGACTTAATTCCGCGACACTATTACAAATATAACTTTTTAAGTACCTGAGCAACTTTTTGTTGCTCAGGATTTTGGGTATGCTCGGCATGAGTAATGTCTAACGGGTGCAAGTCCCCAACGAGCCCTGATAGTGGGAATCGTCTAGCCAGAGAGACAAGGGTGTCCATCGCGAGGTGAAATCTGAAAGAAGTCAGCGGCAAACATCTGGTCTGACGAACAGAAACTTGATACAAGGCTAAAGTATGTGGATAAGGTGGCCAAAAGCACTGAAGTAGCAACATCATGCTGAATGAGTTGGACAAGGAACTCGCACGCCGAGGACACCCCTTTGTACGCTATGCCGATGATTCGATGATATTCTGCAAGACCAAGCGTGCAGCAGAACGTGTACGGGAATCAATAACCAGATTCATTGAGGAAAAACTATTCCTAAAGGTCAACAAGGACAAGACTGTAGTCTCCTACATACTAGGCGTGAAATATCTTGGTTATTCCTTTTATGTACACAAAGGCAAGTGCCAACTCTCTGTACACCCAAAGTCCAAGGCAAAGATGATTTGTTATACTACTAAAGGATGGTATATTACCACGGAGCGAAGTTACCTGTTTGAAAAGATCACATAACAACAGGTGGCTTCGTGGTAATGTACTTTTACTAAAGCAGCCAACCAGTTCACCTTGTGTTTCTTTTTTCATGTATGGAATTTTGGCGATTCCTGCCCAATGTGATGGTGGATTTATCTAAAAAAAGTTGCAAAACATCTGTCACTGTCACCTCCGACTTTCAATTATCTGCTTATCAGTTTGTTGTAAACCAGTAGCGGTGACAGATGTTCTGAAATTAGGGCAAAGTCCGCTACATTTATAGCATTTTTTGCCGATAAAAGTCGTGATTTTCCACCTCCTTTTTTGCATATTAGCCGTTTTTTTCGTAAGTTTGTAAGGCGGAATACCCTTTTATGTATGGAAAACAAAGAACTGATAAAGAACCTGGGAACCAACATCACCATGTGCTTCCTCGAAGGATGCCCGAGGGCAGACAAATGTGTCCGGCATCTGGCCTACGAAATGCTGGGCGACCAAAAGGCATGCGGCACTACCGTCCTGCCGTCATCGCTGAAGGACGGACAGTGCGACCTGTTCTACGAAGCGACCGTCAGACGCTATGCCAAAGGAGCGCAACGCATGTTCGACGAGGTGAGGATGAAACACTACGGAACAATCAAGGAAAAGGTGAAGAGAATACTCGGCGGACGAACCAGCTACTACCGCTGCCTG
>JALEPZ010000051.1 GCA_022767125.1 Phocaeicola plebeius | reverse complement strand
TTTTACGGACAGATTTTGAACACGAACAAGGTCATAAACATGCTTCTGAAGTCGGATATGCTCCAACTTAGCATCAAATGTGTGTGGTTTGTCTACCATGACTGTTGACTATTTGAGTCAACCTTATTTAAAATAAGACACATCGGGCCGGTACTGGAGCAGTTGTGCCGGGACGCCGGCTTCCGTCGGGTATTCATAGGAGCAGAGCTGCTCGAAGAAAACGCGGCGAACGGCGAAGGGGAAGCGGCCCAGCAGGACAGCAATGGCACGCTCCTTGTCCTGGATCTGTTGCTCGGTGGACAGCAACAGTTCCTCCAACTGCAGGCGGCGCGAGCGGAACTGGTCCACCGACAGTCGTGTCACCTCGCCCTCTTTCATCAGCTCGTTGGTCAGGTGGTAGGCGTTGCGGGCCGTCTGCAGGGCCGAACGCAGCACCGTGCGCTGCTTGTCTAAGCCTACCAGTTCGAAATACTGGGTGGCGACTTCCGAAATGAGCAGCGTGTGGGCCAGCCGCATGGCCTCGACGGACTTCATCCACCGGAGGGCGGCTGCCCGCTTCCGGTCGTTGAGCTTGCCCCACACATCCGCCTCCCATTGGAAACTCAGGCCCAGCTGGAAGTTCCGGTAGGGGTCGGGGATGTGCTTGTCCTTGGCCAGGTCGGGCGTGTTGGTCGTGCTGTTGCCCACTCCGTCCATGGTGTATTTGCCAAAGCGTTGTACGCCCCCTTCCACGCCCAGCGTGACCTCGGGCAGCAAGGCTCCTTTGCCCAGACGGACTTGTGAGTGGGCGAGTGACACCTGTTCGAGCGCCTGCTGGAACGAATGGTTATTGCGGAGCGCCTCCTGGATGTATCCCTGCAGCGTAGTGTCCGGGAAAAAGACGGTCCAGGGCAGACGGGCGATGGTGGTGGTATCCGTGTCTTTCCCGGCGTACGTGTCGGGCAGCTGCATCCGCTCCGTGGGAAGCAGCGACGGTGCCTTGCATCCGGCCAAGGCCAGGCCGATGGCACCCGCCATGATGGCGACCCGTCCGAGTCGCTTCATGTTCTGACTATTCTTCATCTTCATCATAAGTTGCTTTATTACGGTTCAGCCGGGTAGCCCAGCTTTCAACAATAAGGTACAGGCCGGGGACTAAGAAGATTCCCACGAACGTACCGATAAACATACCTCCGGCGGCCGCCGTACCGATGGACCGGTTGCTCAACGCGCCTGCCCCGCCGGCCATCACCAGCGGAATCAGGCCGCAGATGAAGGCGAAGGAGGTCATCAGGATGGGGCGCAGACGGCTCACGGCTCCTTTGACTGCCGCCTCCAACGGGCTGAGCCCTTGCCGGCGGTACTGGTTGGCCATTTCCACAATCAGAATGGCGTTCTTGCCCAGCAGACCGATGAGCATGACCAGCGCCACCTGTGCGTAGATGTTGTTCTCCAGTCCTGCCACCTGCAGGAAGAAATAGGAGCCGAAAATGCCGGCGGGCAGCGACAGGATGACTGGGAACGGCAGCAGCAGGCTCTCGTACTGCGCTGCGAGCAGCAGATAGACGAACAGCAGGCAGACACCGAAGATGAGGAGGGTCTGTCCGCCCGACTCTTTCTCCTCGCGGGTCACACCCGACCATTCGATGTCGTAGCCGCGTGGCAAGGTGGCCTTGGCGATCTGCTCCACGGCAGTGATGACCTCACCGGAGCTGACGCCTTTGGCGGGCTCACCCGTAATGAGTGCCGAGGTGAACATGTTGTAGCGGGTGATCTGGTTGGGGCCGAAGACGCGGTCCATGGTCATGAAGTTGGAGTAGGGCACCATGTTGCCGTCCTGGTTCTTCGCGTACAGGCGGTACAGGTCTTCCGGATTCATGCGGTACTCGGGCGATGCCTGCAGCATGACCTTGTACATCTGGCCGAAACGGATGAAGTTGGACGAGTAGAAGCTGCCGATGTAGGATTGGAGCGTTTCCATGGACTCGTTCAGGTTCACACCCAGCTTGGCGGCCTTGGCGATGTCCACCTTCAGCAGGTACTGGGGGAAATTGGGGTTGAAGCCCGAAGTGACTCCCACGATGCGCGGGTCTTCGTTCAGCTTCTCCACCAGCGCGTCGGCCACTCCGGCGAACTCCTCGAAGCTGCCGGCAGTCTTGTCCTGCAGGCGCAGCTCGAAACCGCTGGCGTTGCCGAAGCCCGGTACGGTGGGCGGCAGGAAGAACTGGATGTCGGCGTCCTTGATGTGCGAAGTGCGGTCCTTGTACACCGCTATCAGCTCGGCTGCCGTCTGGTCGCGTTCGCTCCAGGGCGTGAGGTTGATCATTCCCATGCCGAAGTTGGCACCTTCCGTCTCGGTCATCAAGCTGTAGCCGGCCAGTGTGGAGATGCTCTCAATCTCCTTGAAGGGCAGCAGTGCCGCCTGCACGGCGTTCAGCGCCTTCTCGCTGCGCTCCAGGGTGGCTCCGGGAGGGGCATCTACGTTGACATAGATCATGCCTTGGTCTTCATTGGGAATAAAGCCGGAGGGGAGTATCTGGCTCATGCCAGCCGTGGCGAGGAAGAACAGTACTAACGTAGCGTAGGTCACTACACGGCGGCTCAGGTAGCGGCTGAGCCCGATGTGGTAACGGCGTTCGAAACGGTCGTAACGGCGGTTGAACATCACGAAGAAGCGGCGCAACCAGCCTTTCTTTTTCTTTTTTCCATCTGTCCGGCGCAGCAGCAGGGCGCACAGGGCCGGCGAGAGGGTCAGCGCGTTGACACCAGAGATGACGATGGCGACGGCCAGCGTCAGCGAGAACTGGCGGTAGAAGATACCGACCGTCCCCTGCATGAAACCAACAGGTACGAACACGGCCGACATGACCAGCGTGATGGCGATGATGGCGCCACCGATTTCCTGGATGGCCGCTACGGACGCCTTGTAAGGCGACAGTTTCTCCTGGTGCATCTTGACGTGCACCGCCTCCACCACCACGATAGCGTTGTCCACCACAATACCAATGGCAAGTACCAGCGCAAACAGGGTCAGCATGTTGATGGAGAAGCCCAGCATTTCCATGAAGAAGAAGGTGCCTACGAGCGAGACGGGAACGGCGATGGCCGGAATCAGGGTGGACCGGAAGTCCTGCAGGAAGATATACACGACGATGAATACCAGCAGGAAGGCTTCGAGCAGGGTCTTCAACACCGACTGGATGGAAGCGTCGAGAAAGCGCGACACGTCGTACGAGATGTTGTAGTCCATCCCCGGGGCGAAGCTGGTCTCCTTGATTTCCGCCATTTTCGTCTTGATGTTCTGGATAACCTCACGGGCGTTCGATCCGGGGCGCTGCTTGATCATGATGGAAGCCGACGGCCTTCCGTCGGTCATGGAGGTCATGTTGTAGTCTTCTGAGTCGAACTCAATGTCCGCCACGTCCTTCAGCCGCAGCAACGAGCCGTCGGGCAGTGCTTTCAGCACAATCTCGCCGTATTCTTCGGCGGTGCTGAACTTACCGGTGTACTGCAGCACGTACTGCAGTTGCTGGGGCAGCTTGTCCGAGCTGATGCCGGTCTTTCCCGGTGCCGCTTCTATGTTCTGGCTGCGGATAGCCTCGGTCACGTCTTGCGGCACCATGTTGTAGGCCGCCAGCCGGTTGGGATTCAGCCAAATGCGCATGGCGTAGTCGCGGCTTCCCATGATTTCCACTAAGCCGACTCCGTCGATGCGCTTCAGCTCGCGCAGGATGTTGATGTCGGCAAAGTTATAGACAAACTTCTCGGTGTGGGCACTGTCCGTACTCATGATGTTGAGGTACATCAGCATGCTGTTGACCTCTTTTTCCGTGATGACGCCCGCGCGTATCACTTCCTCGGGCAGCTCGTCCATGACCGTCGTCACACGGTTCTGTACGTTGACGGCCGCCACGTCGGGGTCTGTGCCCACCTGGAAATAGACGGTGGTCAGCGACATGCCGTCGTTGGTGCATACGGTGGTCATGTAGGTCATGCCCGGTACGCCGTTGATGGCCCGTTCCAAGGGGGTGGCCACCGTCTTCGACATCACGTCGGCACTGGCTCCCGTATAGCGGGCGGTCACGGTCACCGACGGTGGCACGATGTCCGGAAACTGCGTGATGGGCAGGGTCACGATGGACAGCACGCCGAGGCAGACAATCATCACGGAAATCACTCCCGAAAGGATGGGACGCTTGATGAATAACTTAAACATAGGCTCGGGGATTATTTCACGATGGGTCGTTTCGGTTCTACTTCTTTCTGGATGGTCTCGAAGTCGATGGTGTCGGTCTTGATGGTGCTGCCGTCCTTCATCATCTGCACGCCTTCATAGACGATGGCCGTATTCGGAGCGATGTCCTGGGTTACGTAGAAGTTGTTCCAGCGCTCCAGCGGCTGGAAGCTGCGGACTTTGACCACCTGTTCCTTGTCCACCGTATATACATAGGTGAAGTCTTGGATTTCGAACGTGGACTTCTGGGGAACGAGGCACACATTGTCCATGCGTGTCATCATCCTTACTTTGCCGGTCACCCCGTGCTTCAGCAGCCCATCGGGATTGGGAAAGCGCACGCGGAAGGCGATGGAGCCGGTACCCCGCTCGAAGTCCCCTTCCACGGTCTCCAGCGTCCCTTTGTGCGAGTAGATGGACCCGTCCGACAGAATCAGTTCCACGTTGTTGGCCGCCTCCTGGGTTTCCCCGCTGATCTGCCGGCGCTTGTATTCCAGGTATTCGCTCTCGTTCACCTTGTAGTAGGCGAAAATCTCGGAAATGTCGCTCACCGTGGTCAGCAGGCTTTGCGGATTCACCAGACTGCCGGTCTTGTAGGGGATGCGGTCGATGTAGCCGTCGAAGGGGGCGGTGATGGTGGTGTACGAGTAGTCCATCTGCGAGCGCTGCAGCTGTGCCTTGGCCTGTTCCACCTTCATCTCCGCCACTTCCTTTTCCTTGTTGGCCTTGTCCAGTCGGATGCTGGAGAGAATTTGCTTGTCCACCAGGCGCCCTATCCGTTCCGCCTCGTAGTTGGCCATCTCGTATTGCGCCTGCGCCTGCTTGTAGTTGGCTTGCGCTTCTTTGACCGTTTCGCTGTACTGGTCGGAGCTCAGCTGGAACAGTGGTTGGCCTTTCTTTACTTTCTGTCCCTCGTCCACGAAGATCCGCTGCACGAATCCCTCTACCTTCGGTTTCACTTCCACGAACTGGATGGCCTGAACGTCGGCCACGTACGATCGGGGGAACTCGATAGAGGTAGGGTGGAGAATGGTAATCGGAACATACTCTTTGTTGTGCGCCTGCTGGTTGTCCGATGAGCCGCAGGCACTCAGCCATCCTGCGCAGACGCACAGCCATAGCTGGGGGTAATGATTACTTTTCATAATAAATATGTTAATATTAAGTTGTTACCATAGATGAGGTATAGGTGTCACGGAAAGGACTTCCGCCGTCCCTTCATCGGAACACGGAAATCCTGCTTGTCATCGCTTTTGCAGACACAACAAGGTTAAATGCGGTAGATGCAGAAAAGAATATGAGGGCGCAGGACGTGCCGGGTCACATCGGCCGCCTGTACATAGGTATGTGTCTGTTCCCCGGAGGGGACAGTGACCTGTGACAGCACTTCCAGAACGCAGGTGAGGAGGCGGACGGACGGCAGTTGGGGGCGGCCGGAACGGAAATAGTAGGTCTCGTCATCTTCCGCCTCCTCGTCATTTTCCGCCAGGGGCAGGGCCTGTTCTTGCCCGGCTATGGTCTGGCTCGCTTCAATCAACGGGGCACAAATATCCCACTGCAGGAGTAACAACATGATGACCCCTACAGCCCGTACCACGTATGTATGGAAGCGACTGTGCATAATGCTATTGTTTTTTTACTGAATTTGTGCAAAGGTAACAAATACTGTTCATATCGTCAACATGCTGTGACTTCTGTTGCTGATTTTTAATAAAGGTGAGTTCTAAAAATTAACATTTGTGAGTGGAAGCCGTACCTTCTGAATCAGTTCAGTTGGTTTCAGTGCCTCAAAGGGCATCGTTGGCTCGCGAAAGTGTTCGTTTATCCACTCATTTGACTTGATTATTTGACG
>JALEPZ010000050.1 GCA_022767125.1 Phocaeicola plebeius | reverse complement strand
TTTTACGGACAGATTTTGAACACGAACAAGGTCATAAACATGCTTCTGAAGTCGGATATGCTCCAACTTAGCATCAAATGTGTGTGGTTTGTCTACCATGACTGTTGACTATTTGAGTCAACCTTATTTAAAATAAGACAGAATGGCGGAACAGAAGCTACCCTATCACTAAATGGAGTTTTGCTGCATTTACTTTCATAGTTGCCGGGTATTTTTCGGAAGCGGCTTTTTTTATAACTTTGCATGCAATTAAAAAAATAAACGACAATTATTACCGAAGAACCATGGAAACATTCAACCCGTTTGCCCGTCCATTGTATGTGATGCTCAAGCCGGCAGGGTCGCTCTGCAACTTGCGCTGCAAATACTGCTACTATCTGGAGAAGCAAAAGCTATATGCCACATGCAAGAACCAGATCATCACCGACTCGATGCTTGAAAAGTTTATCAAGGAGTATATCGAGGCACAGACATCGTCCAGTGTGCTCTTCACCTGGCACGGAGGTGAGACACTCATGCGCCCCATCGCCTTCTACAAAAGGGCGCTTGAGTTGCAACGCATCTATGCCCGTGGCCGACACATCGACAATTGCATACAGACCAATGGCACGCTGCTCACTCCTGAGTGGTGCCAGTTCTTCAAGGAAAACGGTTTTCTGGTGGGGGTGAGCATTGACGGTCCGCAGGAGTTTCACGATGAATATCGACGGTCGGCTACCAACCAGCCCACGTTTAACAAGGTGATGAAAGGCATCGGCCTGCTCAACAAATATGGCGTAGAGTGGAACGCCCTGGCCGTGGTCAATGACTTCAATGCCGACTATCCTCTCGATTTCTACCATTTCTTCAAGAATATAGGTTGCCACTACATTCAGTTCTCGCCCATTGTGGAGCGCAACGTGGAGCGTGCCGACGGACTCCACCTCGCACCGGGAATGCAGGAGGGAGGTGAGCTGATTGATTTCTCGATTAGTCCCGAACAGTGGGGAAATTTCCTCTGCACCATTTTTGACGAGTGGGTGCATAACGATGTGGGCGAATACTACATCCAGCTCTTCGATGCCACGCTGGCCAACTGGGTGGGCGAAGCTCCGGGCGTATGCATTCTCGCCAAAGAGTGCGGCCACGCCGGCGTGATGGAGCACAACGGCGACGTGTATTCGTGTGACCACTTCGTCTATCCCGAGCACCTGCTTGGCAACCTACGCGACAAGACCATCACCGAAATGATGTATTCGCCCCAGCAGAACGAGTTTGCCAAGATGAAAAGCCGCAGGCTGCCACAGCAGTGCAAGGAGTGCAAATACCTCTTTGCGTGCAACGGAGAGTGCCCTAAGAACCGCTTCCTACGCGACCGCTACGACAACCCGGGTCTCAACTACCTCTGTGCCGGCTACCACCGCTTCTTCGAACACGTCGCTCCCTACATGGACTTTATGGCCAACGAACTGAAGAACCACCGGGCCCCCGCCAACGTGATGAACCAGATCTTTATCTGACCCCTACAGACGCCATCCTGCCATCACACGGCCGATGCCGGTGATGGCAGGATGACAAACCGAAGAAGGTGGTCACTGCACGATGCAGCCGACCCTTAGCGTTTCATTTTCTGCATCAGGCCGGCCATCTTGCTGCCCGAATGCGGAGACTTTCGTCGTACTTGCTGCGTTCCTCACGGCTGAGGGTCGAAATGTCCGTTATCTCCGCCAGCTTGCGGAAGACGGCGTTCTGGGCCATAAATGGCATTCGCTCTAATAGCTGCATATTGTTCAGTACATAAATCCAACGTTCAAAATTCGTCTCACAGGATGCCTCCGTATGCTTGGGGAAAAAGGATTGATGAACTTTCCCATAAGCTACACTGTTTGTCACGATTCTACTATAGCATAAAAGTACGACTTTATCCTGTATTTCCAAAGCACATCGCGACTTTTTCACAAACCTTATAGGCGTATCAGTGACAACCCATTTGACAGTGGATGGGGATGTCCGAGAATTGATTTTCCGTTCAGCATGACAGTTGGATAGGGGACCCAAGGTTTTCGGACAAGCCCTTCCACTTGCCACACATTTTCGCACGAAATCCATTACCTTTCTTTCCGAGCAGATGTATTGCCGTTACTTCTCTATCCTCCAATCCGCAAGGGTGTGCCGCTCCATATCAAAGTTAATGCCTACCTTGATGACGGGCAGTCCGCTCAGGGCAAAGCGACCTCCACTTCCACATACTCTGCCATGAGAGAAAAGATAACATGGAATCCGCCTGCAGGGGAGTCAATAAAAAAAGGAGGCCGAACGACCTCCTAAGTAAGAGCCTCTTGTCGGATTCGAACCCACGACCCCGAGATTACAAATCACGTGCTCTGGCCAACTGAGC
>JALEPZ010000103.1 GCA_022767125.1 Phocaeicola plebeius | reverse complement strand
TTTATTTATAACAATACAAGTTCCTCCACCTTCAGCCATACGTATTTTAAGTTTGTCATTCTTTTCTACATTTACTATACGTTCCTTCAGACTTTCTCTATTAAGAAGATAATGTGCATCATCTCCATCCTCAATTATAACAGCATTGTAATTATTTCCTTCCGGTAGGAAATTCAATGGAACTGAAAGTTCACGTTCGGTTTCATTATTCGCTGCAGCAATCAGATAGGCATCCTCTGTCTCACGCATCATAACAATATATTTACCTATCTCTCCGGCCAAAGTCTTACTTTCAAGCCAAGGCATCTTTTGTGAAGATAGAAAACGTAATAAAGATGGATACTTGCGGTACATTTCAGGTATGTCAGGAAGTATAGTCACTCCGGAAAAGGTTATAAGTGTTCTGGCCGCCTCTGCAACAATAGTAGAAGGGACTGGTTGGTTCTCATCAACACGTGTGGTATGTCCCTGACGAAGGTCAAACATTCCGTTGTTCATATCCAAAGGTCCTGCAAGCATGTTTACAAAAACAGTGGTGACGAAGGTCTTCGGCTCGAACACGCGGTGGGCATCAAGCTGTGCATGACAGAACTCACGGGTCACGGCATTGGGCCATGTACGCATCTGACCATAAGGATGTACAGGACCATCATGGAAATCAACCAAAAGCCGGTTCTCTGCACAAAGTCTCGTAATCTTGCGTGTCCATTGATTCTTCTCCTCTGCATTACCACTCATGAAACCGTACTTTACACCAGCAGCACCCCATTCCCCATACTGTTTTAAGGTCTTCTCTACAGGATACTTACGACCACCTACATCATTCAGATAAAGCCATATACCAACACCTTTCTCCTTGCCGTAGCTGATAATACGCTTTACATCATTGACCTTATCACCTGTCAGTGGATTTGAATCAGACTCGAATTCCGGACCGTACCAGTTTGCATCAAGAACCAAATATCCAAACCCCTGTTCAGAGGCAAAATCCACCATACGTACCCATGAAGGATAATCCATACCATACTTGAATCCGTCATCTGAAACTGCTCCGTTTATGCGCCAGTCCCAAACTGCTACACTTGGTTTAACCCAAGAAAAATCCCCTTCCGCTTCAGGGCTGAGAAGTTCTATCAAATGAGAATCGACCATTTCACCTGGTGTACTACCATGAAATATCACCCTCCATGCCGAACTGTATCCAGAATGTAATGTGGAAGGATGCGAAGATACATTGAAGATAGTACTACCTTTCTGAGAAGAAAGTACAAGAGGTTGTCCTTCTGTAAGATCTGATTCATGGATGGCAAGATAGTGTTCGTCCGAGGCTTTTACTGTCATGACAGGATGACGGACGCCGTCAACTTCAGAAAGCCTGTCAGGACCGAGGTTATGATGTTCACCATTATAGAACCATGAAGTGAAATCACCACTGAAGCCGTAGGATGTGGTCTCTCTGAGCACTTCTGAAGTCCCGAATGCTTCATCGGGAACGACATACCGGAATGCTATCCCGTCGTCATAGGCACGGAACACCACATTTATACTGTTCACACCATTATGTCCCTTAGGGGATCTAAACGTCATGGATAGTTCGTTATAGCGGTCTACTACTTTAGATCGTTTACCCCATACAGGTTTCCATACCCCGTCATGCGAAGAAGTTGAAGATTCAACATCCCATGACGCTGAAGGCACATATCCATTATCAGCACATTCAAATCCAAGATGTGAGTCCATTATTAGGGTATCACCGTCGCATACAAGGTTATAACATAACATTCCTGACCTGTCATTATACAGACTAACAGACAGCCTCCCGTCAGGTGAAGTAACCTTCAGACTATTTTCTGATGAACAGCTCGCAGCACACAGCAGAATTACTGCTGATAAAGATAAAATATTTATTTTCATGATATTATCACTTAAGAAGTTATAAATTTAGAGTATTATATCAACGGAAGAATTCTTCCTTATCCTCACAATCCTTATTTTTGACTCATCCTTTATCGAGTATATGCCATTACGTGCCTCTTCTGCAGTCTCACAATATATGCGCACAGTGGCATTGTACCGTGTAGGGTTAGAGACCTTCAGTTTGAGCTTGTACCCGTCATGTCCTGTAATCTCAGCCGTAACGTGATCAAATACCTCAACCAGACCGGCATCCTTCTGTACATATATGCCTGGAATCTGGGTGACAGTCAGCATGGTAGCTGTTTCTACCCATGAACACGACGCGAAAAGATTGCCGCCGATATTGTGCTTACCTTCCCAGTCTGACAGGTTCACCCTCTCACACGCACCCCCAGGTTCCATACGGCCGATAGGCCTGTCCTTATGGCTTATATACTGTGGTACGCCATGTGCTATATCCTTTAAAAGTTCCAGCGCATACCTGTCACCAGTAGCACGAAAATATTTAAGGAGCGACTCTCCGGACCATGTGCAAATGGCAGGTGCTCCATGTTTATTTGCCACACTTGCCCATACAGCGCCGGTTGAATGCGCACCTATATCACTCATGACAGAACCCTTCGGAAAATTGAAATCGTACGAAACGACCCAACTGGCACAAATAGGGAGAAGCTCCTTCAGATAGGTGAGCCACTTACGGTCTCCCGTTATGTCATAAAGCACTGTATAAGATTCAAAAAGAGCGAATGCAGACTCACTGTCTGGAGTAGACAGAATCTCACCGGGACCACCTGTAGTATATCCTTTAAGGACGTAATCCCTGTAGAACTTCTCACCCAATTCTTCGGCCACATAAAGATACTCCTTATCGCCAAACGTACGTGAAGCCATTGCCAGTCCGGCAGGGACTATGGCACCGGCTGTAGAACCTCCTATACATATTTTCCCATTCTCAATGTCGACAAACTGG
>JALEPZ010000012.1 GCA_022767125.1 Phocaeicola plebeius | reverse complement strand
TGACTATGGCACGAAGGTTCCACCTCTTCCCATTCCGAACAGAGAAGTTAAGCTTCGTCACGCCGATGGTACTGCGCAAGTGGGAGAGTAGGTAGTCGCCGTCTTGGTCCCGGAAGCCGAAAGGTTCCCGGGACTTTCTTTGTTATCTTTTACTCATTAAAACTTTCTGGCGCTTTGTGTCTCTGTGTTTAAAAAAAAATGCCGGAATCGCTTGACTCGTACCTAAGGGAAGCCCTTATCTTTGCCCACGTGATTCTGAATGATTGCGCAATAACAAGAAGATCGTGAGATAATGAACAAGAAATTAAAAATCGGAGAATTCTCCAAATTATGCAGAGTATCTGTCAAGACCTTGCGGCATTATGAAGAAATGGGACTTCTGGTGCCCGATGAAACCGATGAATGGACAGGCTACCGGTACTATTCGCTGGAACAGTTCCAGCAGATGGGCACCATCTTGCACCTGAAGCGACTGGGATTGTCTTTGTCCGAAATAGCAGAGGTGGTAGATCGTGGCGACAACCGTCCCGACATCACAACTGTCCGCAGAAAGATGACGGAATGCCGCCAGGAACTTTACCGGCTGAACGTCCGCCTACAGGAACTGCAGAGTCTGGAAGAGTTCTTCACCAACAACAATTCAATGAGTAAAATGACTGTAAAAAGTATTCCCGCGAGAATAGTGGCCAGCCACCGGCAAGTAATCAACAATTATGATTCATTAGGGCCATTGTGCGTCAACGTTATCGGACCAGAGATGATGCGTCTGGGTTGTACTTGTCCGGAGCCACAGTATTGCTATACCATCGAGCACGATGCGGAGCACAAGGAAACGAATATCGATCTTGAGTATTGTGAGGCAGTGGGCGAGTGGCACGAAGACACGCCGCTCCTGAAATTCTATGAGGCACCGGCTATAGCGAAGGCCCTGTGCTTTTCGCATGTGGGTCCCTATTCTACCTTTTCCGAAACCATGATTCAAGCCTTGCAGTATGTGGAGGAACATCAGTTACAGATTACGGGTAGTCCCCGTTTCTGTTACATAGACGGCCCCTGGAACAAGGCAGATGAATCGGAGTGGCTGACAGAGATTCAGATTCCGGTGGCGGATTAATGCACCGGGCGCTCGTGCGCTAAGGGTGTGTCAATACTCAATGACACACCCGCTCCAGACTATCCGAGAATAGTTTTCCGCTTTCCTTTTTCCTTGTCATTTCGAACGAAGAGTGAAATCTGTTAGCCCATAGTGAATGTATTCAGATGCTTCACTCCGTTCAGCATGACAGTTGGATGGGTGGCCCAAGGTTTTCGGACAAGCTCCCCCTTTCTCATTCGTCTTGTAATAACGACTTATGTGAACAATTCTTTGAGCACATTAATCGACTTCAATTCTGGAAAATCAGGAAGGTGTAGGCGGTAGTAGCGGCAGATGATGTCGAGGCACCGGTTACGCTCGTCTCGGTTCATGGCAAACAGGTGCATCGTCTCGTACTTCATCCGCAGCAGCGAACAGACCTTCGATGCTTCGTCGGGAGAGAGGAATAGACCGTGAGTGGGCGGAACTGAAGAAAAGCAGGCGTTGAGCAGGTCGAAGCAGTCCCCCTCCTGGAAATCCTCGGTATTGGGGTACATCCCCAAAAAACGGGTCAGCCGCATGAGAAAGACCAGATGGAAGTTCGCGAAGTGGTCTTCGCAGGCATCCAGCCATAGCACCGAATGGACCAGGTAGTCGAACAGCGGTCGGTTGTCCACCTCCCCGTTCAGCGTCCGATGAAGGAATTCAGCCAGGAACAAAGCAATGCCTGATTTGAAGGGATGGTAGGGCAATGAGAGCAATGGCTGCCAGATTCTTGCCTCTCGGATGGGATGCAGGCCCGACTTGGGGCGGATATCCGATTCGAATTCCACCAAGGAGAGAGGTTGAAAGAGGACACTGCTCACGGTTGATTTCCGCGAACGTGTGGCCGGTATCAGGAACGACTGCTGCCCTTCCTGCTGCGTGTAAATACGGACGATGTTCGACTTGTCACTGTATTTCAACGTACATAACACGATACCTTGTAACTTCTGTAGCATAGCGAGGACAAAGGTACATCAATCCCAGAGAAGAAAAAACAAAGTAGGGAAGAAAATTTTTCCCCTAAATATTTTGGCAGAATAAAAAATCTTCCTACCTTTGCATCCGCAAACGAGAACAACGTGTTCCGTAGGCAGTTCAGGCAGAAGAAACCTGAGAAGGATGGCCCGTTCGTCTATCGGTTAGGACGCAAGATTTTCATTCTTGAAAGGGGAGTTCGATTCTCCCACGGGCTACATAATAAACAGAAATCAAGAACATATTAAAGATTAGTCGAGATGGCAAATCACAAATCATCTATCAAGAGAATCAGACAGGAAGAAAAGAGAAGACTTCACAACAGATATTATGCAAAGACCATGCGTAATGCAGTGAAGAAACTCCGCGCAGTTACTGACAAGAACGAAGCAATCGCTTTGTTCCCGAACGTGCAGAAGATTTTGGATAAGTTGGCAAAGCGCAACATCATCCACAAGAACAAGGCTGCTAACTTGAAGTCGAAGCTGGCTGCACACATCGCCAAGTTGGGTTAAGTAATTGCTTGCTTAAAAGATATAAGGCTGAATCAAGAGATTGGTTCAGCCTTTTGTCTGTCCGGACGGTAGGAGGGAGATTGGCCAGCGGAATTTTTATCAGAAAAAAAGGCTTCATCTCGAAGTTTTTTTGTAACTTTGAACACGATAAAAACAGAACAGATTTATAGTAAAATGAGTGAAGAACTGACACCTAAAGGCGGAAGCAACTACTCTGCCAGCAGTATCCAAGTCCTGGAAGGACTGGAAGCTGTGCGTAAGCGTCCTGCCATGTATATCGGCGATATCAGTGAGAAGGGACTGCACCACTTGGTGTACGAAGTGGTGGACAACTCCATCGACGAGGCGCTCGCCGGTTATTGTACGCATATCGAGGTGACCATCAACGAAGACAACTCCATTACCGTACAGGACAATGGTCGAGGCATTCCGGTAGACATGCACGAGAAAGAAAAGAAGTCGGCCTTGGAGGTCGTCATGACCGTGCTCCATGCCGGAGGTAAGTTCGACAAAGGGTCCTATAAGGTGTCCGGCGGTCTGCACGGTGTGGGTGTATCGTGTGTCAATGCCTTGTCGAAACACATGCTGACGAACGTGTTCCGCAACGGAAAGATTTTCCAGCAGGAATACGAGTGCGGCAAGCCGCTGTATGCCGTGAAGGAAGTGGGAACGACCGAACTGACCGGAACGCGCCAGACCTTCTGGCCCGACGACAGCATCTTTACGGTGACGGAATATAAATACAGCATCCTGCAGGCACGTATGCGCGAATTGGCCTATTTGAACAAAGGTATCACGATTACGCTGACCGACAAGCGGGTGAAGGAAGAAGACGGTTCGTACAAGCAGGAAATCTTCCATTCGGAAGAAGGCGTGAAGGAGTTTGTCCGTTTCCTCAATTCGAACAATGTCCCGCTGATTGACGATGTCATCTATCTCAACACCGAGAAGCAGGGGATTCCCATCGAATGCGCCATCATGTATAATACGGGATTCCGCGAGAACTTGCATTCGTATGTCAACAATATCAATACCATTGAAGGCGGAACACACGAAGCCGGTTTCCGTACGGCACTGACCCGTGTCCTGAAGAAATATGCCGAAGACAGCAAGGCCCTTGAAAAGGCCAAAGTGGAAATCTCCGGCGAGGATTTCCGGGAAGGACTGATTGCCGTGATTTCCGTGAAGGTAGCTGAGCCGCAGTTCGAAGGACAGACCAAGACCAAGCTGGGCAACAACGAAGTGAGTGGTGCAGTGAACCAGGCGGTCGGTGAAGCACTGACCAACTATCTGGAGGAACATCCCAAGGAAGCGAAGGCCATCGTTGACAAGGTGGTCCTGGCTGCCACGGCCCGTATTGCTGCCCGTAAGGCACGCGAGTCGGTACAGCGCAAGAGTCCGATGGGTGGCGGAGGACTGCCGGGCAAGTTGGCCGACTGCTCCAGCCGTCAGCCGGAAGAATGTGAACTGTTCCTCGTCGAGGGAGACTCGGCCGGTGGTTCAGCCAAGCAGGGACGCAGCCGCCAGTTCCAGGCCATCCTGCCTTTGCGAGGCAAGATCCTGAATGTGGAAAAGGCCATGTGGCACAAGGCGTTCGAGAGTGACGAGGTAAACAACATCATCCAGGCACTGGGCGTACGCTTCGGAGTCGACAGCGAAGATGACAGCAAGAAGGCCAATATCGAGAAGCTGCGTTATTACAAGGTCATCATCATGACCGATGCCGATGTCGATGGCTCTCACATCGACACCCTTATCATGACCCTTTTCTACCGCTATATGCCCGAGGTCATCCAGGGCGGTCATCTGTACATTGCCAATCCGCCGCTCTACAAGTGCAGCAAAGGCAAGATCAGTAAGTATTGCTACAACGACGAAGAACGTTTGGCCTTTATGCAGCAATATGGTGACGGAACGGAAAACGGCATCCATACCCAGCGTTACAAAGGTTTGGGCGAGATGAACCCCGAACAGCTGTGGGAAACGACCATGAACCCCGAGACACGCATCCTGAAACAGGTCAGCATCGAGAATGCAGCAGATGCCGATTATATCTTCTCCATGCTGATGGGGGATGATGTCGGACCGCGCCGTGAGTTCATCGAACAGAATGCCACTTATGCCAACATCGACGCATAAGCGGACGTGTTTTTACTAATAATTTTTTCTTCCTCGCATCTTACATCGAGGCCAGTCCCGGAAAACAGCCATGTTCTCCGGGACTTCTGTTTCTATTTTTCTCCTCGCCAATCGCCTCTCTGGGCGTTGTGAACCCGTTTTTCTCGTTTCTGTCATTATATTTTTTACACCTACGCGTCAAGTAGTCGTTTTTTTCATTACTTTTGGGGAAAACAACAAGAACCAAAATTTCTATACCCATGAAACTGACATTTCGAATACCTTACCACACTGTTTGGGGAGAAACCGTCCGCGTCATTCTGGAAGATGAAGTCGAGGTCGAACTTTATACGCTCGACGGACAGGTCTGGCAAGGGGATTGTGACTACACCCAGGCCGACAGTGACACCCCGACTGACAGTACAACCGCTATCCGCTATCGCTATGCCATTTACAGGAACGATGCGTGTGTGAGAAAAGAGTTGGGAGCCATCCCGCATTCATTCTACCCCGGCAATGTGCTGCAGTCACATTATATACTGAACGATGCGTGGCGCGATCTGCCGTTGAAAGCCTATCAGTACAGTTCTGCCTTCAATGGTATCTACCAGCGCGAGATGCCTCGGTGGTTGCAGGAGAACGTGGAGAGTTGTGTCACGTTCCGTGCCTTATGCCCGGGTCTGCGTCAGAAGAAGCAGGCATTGGGCATCATCGGCAGCTGTAGTGTTCTGGGCCAGTGGGACCCGAAGCGCGCGCGGCGGTTGCACGAAGTGCAGCCGAATGTATGGCACCTGACACTCGATGCGACCCGCCTGATGGCGCAATCGCCGTTTGACTACAAGTTTGTAGCCATCAATACGGTGACCGGTGTCATCGAAGACTGGGAAGTTGGGGCCAACCGCTTCTTCCAGATCCAGCCGTTGCAGAAGGGGGAAACCTACTTATCGCCAGAGACGGAAGTCTATTTCGACCAGGCTGAACAGAAGATTGCCGGAACGGCGATTCCTGTCTTTTCACTCCGTTCGGAAGGGAGTTATGGCGTAGGTGACTTCGGCGACTTGAAGACCCTCATCGAATGGGCGGCCGATACGCATCAGCGGGCCGTGCAGATTTTGCCCATCAACGATACGACCATGAGTCATACCTGGACCGATTCGTACCCCTATAGCAGTATCTCCATTTATGCGTTCCATCCGATGTACGTCGACCTGCGCCAGCTGCCTGACCTGAAGGACAAGAGCGCATCGATGAATTTCGAACGGAAACGGCTGATGCTGAACGCGCTGCCACAGGTAGACTACGAAGAGGTGAACAATTGCAAGCGGGCCTATATCCGGGCGGTCTACCAGCAGGAGGAGAAAAATATCCTGGCCGACAAACATTTCCAGGATTTCCTTGAAGAGAATAAGGAGTGGCTGCAGCCTTATGCCGCTTTCCGTTACCTCACCGCTCGCTTCAAGACGGCTGACTTCCACAAGTGGGGAGCTTACAGCACGTATTCGAAGGAACTGGTAGATACGCTTTGCTCTCCCAAGGGCGAGCATTATTCCGACATTGCCGTCTATTACTATACACAGTATCTGCTGCACATCCAGCTGCTGGCCGCCACGACCTTTGGCCGTAGCCGGGGCATTCTGGTGAAGGGGGATATTCCTATCGGTATCAGCCGTACCAGTGTAGAAGCATGGGTAGAACCCTATTACTTCAACATGAACGGACAGGCCGGAGCACCGCCCGATGCGTTCTCCGTGAACGGACAGAACTGGGGGATGCCTACCTATAATTGGGAAGTGATGGCGAAGGATAATTACCAGTGGTGGCAGCGCCGCTTCCGCAAGATGGCGGAATACTTTACGGCCTATCGCATCGACCACATTCTCGGTTTCTTCCGTATCTGGGAAATTCCTTACCATTCGGTGCATGGACTGTTGGGACAGTTCGTACCGTCACTGCCGATGGATGCTGACGAAATACAACGTTTCGGCTTGAATTTCCGACAGGAGTTCATGACGCGACCATTCATCAGTGAGTACATCCTGAACAGCCAGTTCGGCGACCAGGCAGATTGGGTGCGGAATACCTTCGTACAGCCGTTGCACAGCGACCTCTATCAGATGCGGCCGGAATTTGATACCCAGCGGAAGGTGGAGGCCTACTTCGCCGGCAAGACCGATGCGGCCAGTCTGGAACTGAAGGAGAAGCTGTATGCCTTGATCAGCGATGTCCTCTTTATCCCCGACCGTGACCATCCGGAGAAATTCCATCCGCGCATTGCCGTGCAGAACGATTTCGTCTACCAGCAGCTGACCGACCACGAGAAGGAAGCGTTCAATCGTCTGTACAACCATTACTACTACCAGCGTCACAATGATTTCTGGTATGGGGAAGCCATGAAGACACTGCCTATCCTGACACAAAGCACAGATATGCTGGTATGTGGCGAAGACCTGGGTATGGTGCCCGATTGTGTGCCTTGGGTGATGTCCCAGTTGCAGATTCTGTCTCTCGAAATCCAGCGGATGCCGAAAGACCCGAAAGTGGAGTTCGGACAGGTCTACAACTATCCCTTCCTTTCCGTCTGCACCATCGGTACACACGATATGTCCACCTTCCGGGGCTGGTGGGAGGAAGACCGTAAGTTGTCCGAGCGTTTCTATTACAACGAGCTGGGCCATTGGGGCAATTTCCCGGAGAAGGCACCGGGTTGGTTGTGCGAAGAGATTGTACGCCAGCACTTGAACAGTCCTTCCATGCTGTGCATCCTGACTTGGCAAGACTGGTTGGGAATGGACGAGAAGTTGCGTAATCCGGATGTCGACCAGGAACGCATCAATGTTCCGGCCAATCCGCGCCACTATTGGCGCTGGCGGATGCACCTTACGCTCGAAGATCTGAAGAAGCAGACCGCGCTGAACGACAAGATCCGAGTGATGATTGACGGTAGCGGACGATAATTTATTTTTTCGGCAGTAGCCTTGTAGCAACTCCGACCTGTGAAGAAGAGAAAGAATGCGCCTTGAAAGAGCATAATGAGGCTCTTTCAAGGCGCATAATCGTTAGGATGAATACTCTTTTATTTCTCCTTGATGATGCTTACGCAGGCTGCGCCGATGAGGAGCAGCACACCGGCCAGCACCATCATGTTCACTTCAGGCGGCACACTGCCTTCGGTGGTGAACGCCTGCAGCACTACACCACCCAGGATGGCAGCCACAATCTGCGGTACACAGATGGTGCCGTTGAACAAGCCGAGGTAAGTACCCATGTGTCCGCCGGTGAGCGAGTTGGTCAGGATGGTGAAAGGCAGTGCCAGCATGGCCGCCCAGGCACAGCCTACCAGCAGGAACGAACCGAACAGCAGGTACTGGTCGTGGATGAACAGTGTCGAGATGAATCCGATGCCCCCTAAGATCAGGCTCAGTGCATAAATCAGCTTGCGGCTGCGGAACATCGGAATGACAGTGGCCCAAATCACCGAGCCGATGGCTTGGACGGCAAACAGAATGCCTACCCAGTCGCCGGCACTTTGGTATTCCTGCGACTTGGTGTCAAGTACCAGTCCACCGGTGGTTTCAGAAACCACGGAAGGCGCATGGAACACGTTGGCAGCAATCGTGCCGATGGTATAGGTCCACATGAACATGAAGGCTGCCCAGCAGAAGAACTGAACCAGTCCTACCGTCCAGAAGGCCTTGGGGGCTTTGGCCAGCAGTTGGAAGACATTACTTTTCTCTTCCTTCGCCTCCGCCGAGATGCCGTGGTACTGGGCATACAGTTGCGGGGGATATTCCTTCACCTTCACGGTCGTGTAGATGACGCAAAGAATCAGGATGATGGCACCGATGTAGAACGAGTAGATGACCGAGTCGGGCACCACTCCCTTGGGAGCTATGTTGCTGATGCCCACAGCTGCGAAAATGAACGGGAACAGATAGCCCGCCAGGCTGCCGGCATTGCAGAGGAAACTCTGGATGGAGTAGGCCAGTCCCTTCTGCTTTTCGTTCACCATGTCGCCCACCATCATCTTGAAGGGCTGCATGGCGATGTTGATGGAGGTGTCGAGAAACATCAGCGAGAACAGGCCGAACACCATCGCCGCTCCCACCGACATGCCGAAACTGCCGGCATTGGGCAACAGGCACATCACCAGTACGGCAATGATAGCTCCGACAAATAGGTACGGGATACGCCGTCCGAAGCGGCACCAGGTCTTGTCGCTCAATGCACCGATGATAGGCTGGATAAGGATGCCGGCCAAGGGAGGCAGTATCCAGAAATAACTCAAGCTGTGAGGGTCTGCCCCCAATGTCGCGAAGATGCGGCTGATGTTAGCACTCTGCAAGGCGTAGGCTATTTGTACGCCAAAAAATCCGAAACTGATGTTCCACAGTTTCCAGAAACTCAAATCAGGTATTTTCATGGTATGTAATTAATGTATATTGCTCACATTGTTTTTCATCTTTCCTGTATTCTCGGGTTTCATGGCAAGGGGTACATCTGGGTTCGGACTATCTGCATCAAGCGACCTTACAATTGCATGACCTGCTGTTCAAACCGTTCCTTATCCCCCGAGGCCTTGTTGCGGACCTTGCTACGATAGTTATATACAGTAGCCAGGGAGTAACCTAAAAAGTGGGCAATACGAGTAGAATCTGTTACTCCTAATCGAATGAGTGCAAATATACGAAGTTCTGTGTTAAGTAGCTCGTTTTTCTTGGGAAAAATTTTCCCTTCTTCCAACAACAGCCCGTTGAAATCCTCGATGAAGTGTGGAAAGAGTTCGAGGAACGACTTGTCGAATTCATAATAGAAGGTTTTCCGTTCGTCTTGCAGGAACTGTTCGGAGCGGATGGCCTTGAACAGGTCATCGATTTTCGATGCCATGGCCAGTTTCTCCAAAGACCGGCGGTATTGCTCCAGCTTGTCCAGATACCCCACGCATTTGTCCAGGTAGCGACCGATGTAGGCCTCCTTGATTTTTCCGGCTTCTTCCAGATTCTGGTTGGTCGACACCAGTTGCCGGTTGGCTTCGTGCAGGTGTCGCCGCATGACCTGCAGCTTTTTCATCCAGTAGTACAGGTAGACGGTGCTGACAATGAGCAACAGGACCAGTACACTGACACAGATGAGCATATTCCGCATCAGGACGTGCTTCTCACGGAGTTGAGCCTGGTAAGCCCGGTCGATGATGGGATAAAATTCCGTCACTTCCAAAAAGCGCAGACGGGCGTTGCAGGCCACGGCATCTTCCATCGAGCAGGTCAGGTAGCGGTAGGCTCGTTCATAGTCCCCCTCGTCATACATCAGTTTGGCCAGTTTCTGTAGCGATGCATATTCGCGGACCGCCCGTTGCAGGTCGCAGACGGCCGCTTTGGCCAGATGGTAAATCTGTGGGTCGGTTTCTCCCAGTGTTCCATAGGCTTCCGCAAAGGTATAGTGATGGAAAGCATGGTGTTTTAGGTCTGCCTTGTCGCACGCATAATGCTGCAGGATGGCAATGGCCTCCTCCGGCCGATGCGCCAGCAGTTTCTTTTCGGCCAGCACAATGTCGCGGTCTGGAATCTGAGAGCTGGTCATCAGCAGAATAGAGTCGCGGTAAGCATCTGTTATTTGCTGATAGTGGGACTTGGTGGCTTTGTTGGGCGTGTAGTCGGCCAACCAGCCGCAGTAGGCCCGACAGGTCCGGTAATAGTAGGCTAACTGTTCTTCGCTCAGCTGGTTCGGGTGAATCTTCTCCAGCTCCAACAGGGCCTCGTTGTACATACCGATGACACCCATGACCTCTACGGTGTTGATGATGACATCCGATTCCAGTTCCTGTAGCTGCAGCTGGGGCAGCAGTTCCCGTTTCCGCTGTATATAATATAAGGAGGAATCGGCCTGGTAGTGCAGGTATTGGGTGAACAGAGATCCGCACAGGTTGTATTGTTTCCGAGGGTCGGTCGATGCATACAGCTGTTTCTTCAGTTGGCCGATTCGTTGTTCCAGCTGGGCATGGTAGGTCTCCTTCTGTTCGATGGTTCTGTCGAGCAGTTGCAGCACGCGGGCAGTCGAGTCAGACACTGCCATGGCTTCCAGCCGGGCAATGGTAGATAACAGGAGGAGTATAAAGAGTATCGTCTTTTTCATGGGTATGGATTATTAGGTGGACCAAATATAAGTATTTTATCTGGTAAGTGCCAAATTTATGCCTTTATTTTTTGCAAATTACTTCTATTTTTCTTTCTAATTATTATTTAATTTCTATTGATAATCAGGTAGATATTCTTATTTCCCATTTATATTTTCATTTTACTCCGGATTTGGTGTAAACAAATACTTTACCTTTGCTTTCGGAAGAAATATTCCATGAGTCATTAACCGAATTACTATTTAATATGTATGAAACGAGCACTGATGATGTTGATGGCTGTTGTCAGTTTCTTGACCGGTCATAGTTACGCTGCACCGGCAGCGAAAGTAGAAAAGGTAGCCCCCACCTTCTGGTGGGCAGGCATGAAGAATCCTGAGTTGCAGATTCTCTTGTATGGTCCTCGCATCGCCTCGTCTCAAGTAAGCATCGACAGTGACGATGTCGTCTTGAAAGAGGTAGTCTTGCAGGATAACCCTAATTATGTACTCTTGTACGTGGATTTGAGCCAGGCCAAGGCCCAGACCTTCCACATCCTGCTGAAGGACGGAAAAAATGTCACTTCTGTGCCTTACGAGCTGAAGCAGCGCAACCGCAAGGGGGAAGACGTGATGGGATTCAGCGCCGAGGATGTACTCTACCTGATTATGCCCGACCGCTTTGCCGACGGTAATCCCGCCAACGATGTAATCCCGGGTATGCGCGAGGCCAAAGTGGATCGAAGCGAACAGTATGCCCGTCATGGAGGAGACATCCAGGGCATTGCTGACCACCTCGACTACCTGCAGGACTTGGGCATTACAGCCATTTGGCTGAACCCCGCCCAGGAAAACGACATGACATTAGGCTCGTATCACGGATATGCCATCACTGATTACTACCAGATTGACCGCCGCTTGGGAACGAACGATGAATTCAAGCAGCTGACCGAGAAAGCGCAGGCCAAAGGATTGAAAATGGTGATGGACATGATTTTCAACCACTGCGGCAGCGAAAACTACCTGTTCAAGGACAAGCCCTCTGCCGACTGGTTCAATTTCCGCTCCAACTACGTGCAGACTTCCTACAAGACGGCCAGCGTGCAGGACATTCACGCAGCCGACTACGAACGGAAGATTGCTACCGACGGCTGGTTCACTGAATCCATGCCCGATTTCAACCAGCGCAACCGCCACGTGGCCCGTTACCTCATCCAGAGCAGCATCTGGTGGATAGAGTTTGCCGGCATCAACGGCATCCGTCAGGATACTCACCCATATGCCGATTTCGACTTCATGGCCCAGTGGTGCCAGGAAGTGCTCGACGAATACCCGCACTTCAACATTGTAGGCGAAACCTGGCTCAACAGCAACGTGCTGGTCTCTTTCTGGCAGAAAGACAGCAAGCTGGCCGCACCCCGCAATTCCAACCTGCCCACGGTGATGGACTTCCCGCTGAATGCCCTGATGAACATGGCGTTCGATGAAGAATCCGGCGAATGGGGAGGAGGTCTTTACCGCTTGTATGATTACCTGACGCAGGATTTGGTGTATGCCGACCCCATGCATCTGCTCACGTTCCTCGATAATCACGATACCTCCCGTTTCTACAAGAAAGCGGAGGACACCCGTAACCTGGACCGCTACAAACAGGCATTGGTCTTCTTGCTGACCACCCGCGGCATTCCGCAGCTTTATTACGGGACAGAAATCCTGATGGCTGCCGACAAGGGCGAGGGCGACGGCATGTTGCGCCGCGATTTCCCCGGCGGCTGGGCCGGCGATGCAGCCGACTGCTTTACCGCTCAGGGACGTACCGCCTTGCAGAACGAGGCCTTCGACTTCACCCGTCGTCTGCTCCAGTGGCGCAAAGGCAATGAAGTCATCAGCAAGGGCAGCCTCAAGCATTTCTCCATCGCCAGCGGCACCTACGTCTACGAACGTCGTTACGGAGACCGCTCGGTAGTGGTCATCATGAACGGAACGAATGAGGCACAGACATTGAGGTTGGAGCCTTACCGCGAAGTGCTTCCCCGACAGGAAGCCACCGACTTCTTGAGCGGAAAGACCCTGCCACTTGGGGAAGAAATCTCGTTGCAACCTCGTGAGATGTTGCTGCTCACTTTTTAGATGATAATTTTAAGGTTAGGTTTATATAATAAGTTAATTGTCAATAAGTCAAGTTTTCAATAAGTACGAATCATATATAGACATTCAAGTGGGCAACAGACCGAGTAGGTAGCAAAATTTGTGAAAACGGAACTATTGAAAGGTCTGTTATTTCCTTCCCTATCAACCTGAACATTCCAACATCAATTATCCATAATACCTGAAAACGTATGAACATCAAAAAGACCCTTAGCCTTTCGGCTTTCCTGTTGGGCTCTTTCGTAGCCCACGCACAGCAGCTGACATCTCCAGATGGTAATCTGGTGATGAATTTCAGCCTGAATGGTCATGGAGCACCTGTCTATGAACTGACCTTCGGTGGCAAACCGGTCATCAAGCCCAGTACGTTGGGACTGGAACTGAAGAAGGAAGATCCCGACCAGCAGACCAGTTTCGAATGGAACGAGCAGAAGGATGCCGCCCAGTTGGACAAGAAGACCAACTTCATGAACGGCTTTACCATTGCCGATACGCAGACGGCTACTTTCGACGAGACGTGGCATCCGGTATGGGGAGAAGAAAGCTCCATCCGTAACCATTACAACGAACTGGCAGTAACCTTGAACCAGGCCGCCAACGACCGTCAGCTCGTCATCCGCTTCCGGCTGTTCAACGACGGATTGGGCTTCCGCTACGAGTTTCCGCAGCAGAAGAACCTTAACTACTTTGTCATCAAGGAAGAACATTCGCAGTTTGCCATGGCCGGCGACCATACCGCCTGGTGGATTCCCGGTGACTACGATACTCAGGAGTACGAATACACCCAGTCGCGCCTGACGGAAATCCGTGGCCTGATGCAGAAGGCCATTACCCCCAATTCTTCGCAGACCGTCTTCTCGCCCACCGGCGTACAGACTTCACTGATGATGAAGACCGATGACGGACTGTATATCAACCTGCACGAAGCTGCGCTGATCGAGTATTCGTGCATGCACCTCAACCTCGACGACAAGAACCTGGTGTTCGAGTCGTGGCTGACTCCCGATGCAGAGGGCGACAAGGGCTACCTGCAGACTCCCTGCACGTCGCCGTGGCGTACGGTCATCGTGGGCGATGAGGCCCGCGATATCCTCGCTTCGCGTATCACCCTCAACCTGAACGAGCCGTGCAAGTATGCCGACACTTCGTGGATTCATCCTGTGAAGTACATCGGCGTATGGTGGGACATGATTACCAACAAGGGTACGTGGGCTTATACCGACGAGCTGCCGAGCGTGAGGTTGGGCGAAACAGACTATACGAAGACGAAGCCCAACGGACGTCACTCAGCCAATACGGCCAACGTGAAGCGCTACATTGACTTCGCTGCGGAGCACGGCTTTAGCCAGGTGCTGGTAGAAGGATGGAACGAAGGATGGGAAGACTGGTTCGGCAAGACCAAGGATTATGTGTTCGACTTCGTGACCCCTTATCCCGACTTCGACGTGAAGGAACTCAATCGTTATGCCGCTTCCAAAGGCGTGAAGCTGATGATGCACCATGAGACCTCTTCTTCCGTGCGCAACTACGAACGCCATATGGACAAGGCCTACCAGTTCATGGTGGATAACGGCTACAATTCGGTGAAGAGCGGTTACGTGGGCAACATTATCCCTCGTGGCGAACATCACTACGGCCAGTGGCTCGTGAACCACTACCTCTATGCTGTGACCAAGGCCGCCGAATACAAGATTATGGTCAACGGCCATGAAGCCGTCCGTCCCACCGGCCTGTGCCGCACCTATCCGAACCTCATTGGCAACGAATCGGCCCGCGGTACCGAGTATGAATCTTTCGGCGGCAATCCCGTCAACCATACCACTGTGCTTCCGTTCACCCGCCTCATTGGTGGCCCGATGGACTATACGCCGGGTATCTTCGAGACCGACTGCAGCAAGATGAATCCGGAGAACACCTCCCGTGTCCGTTCTACGCTGGTTCGTCAGCTGGCACTGTACGTCACCATGTACAGCCCCCTGCAGATGGCGGCCGACATTCCTGAAAACTACGAGCGTTTCATGGATGCCTTCCAGTTCATCAAGGATGTGGCCATTGACTGGGACGAAAGCCACTACCTCGAAGCCGAACCGGGCGAATACATCACTATTGCCCGTCGTGCCAAGGGCACCGATGACTGGTACGTAGGTTGCACCGCCGGTTTCGACGGCCACGAGTCGCGCCTCGTTCTCGACTTCCTCACGCCGGGCAAGAAGTATGAGGCCATCATCTATGCCGACGGCAAGGACGCCAGCTGGGACAAGAACCCGCAGAGCTACACCATCACCCGTAAGGTGGTTACCTCGAAGACCAAGCTGAACCTCAAGGCAGCAGTGGGCGGCGGCTATGCCATCTCCATCAAGGAAATCAAGTAAACCGAAGAAGCAGTTGCCAGTCAACGAAATCTTCACATCAAGAGAGAAAAATATGAGTAATTTTTATTTTTAACTAACAGTCAAGTAATATGAAAACAGAGAAAACAATCAGTCGATTTCTGCTGCTGTTGGCAGTAGGATTACTGTTCGCTGTTCAATCCTTCGCACAGGGGGGGGTAATAACAGTGAAGGGCGTTGTGAAAGATGCTACGGGTGAAGCCGTCATCGGTGCCAACGTAATTGTGAAAGGAACGACCAACGGAACGATTACCGATTTCGATGGTAACTTCGAGTTGCAGGCCAACAAGGGAGACATCATTGTCATCTCTTTCATCGGTTACTTGCCGCAGGAACTTCCTGCTGCAGCCGAATTGAATGTCGTGTTGCATGAAGACACCGAAACACTCGAAGAAGTCGTGGTCATCGGTTACGGTGCCGCCAAGAAGAACGACCTGACCGGTTCGGTGACGGCCATCAGTGCAGACAAGATGGTCAAAGGTGTGGCTTCATCAGCCTCGGATATGTTGGTAGGTAAGGCTGCCGGTGTGAGCGTCATCACTGATGGTGGAGCGCCAGGAGCAGGTGCGACCATTCGTGTGCGTGGTGGCTCTTCTATGTCTGCCTCCAACAACCCGTTGATCGTTATTGATGGTGTGCCCGTTGATGATAGTGGTATCAATGGTATGGCCAATCCGCTATCGACCGTGCATCCTAACGATATCGAGACATTCACGATTCTGAAGGATGCGTCAGCCACCGCCATCTATGGTTCCCGTGCCTCCAATGGTGTCATCATTATCACAACGAAAAAAGGCCAGTCCGGTCGCGTCAAGGTAGGTTATAACGGTACTGTTTCCATCAATACGGTGCCCAAGAAGGTGGATGTGATGTCTGCCGATGAGTTCCGCGGTTTTGTGACAGAAAAATACGGTACCTCCAGCGACCAATACAAAGCGCTCGGTTCTGCTAACACCAACTGGCAGGATGAGATTCTGAAGACTGCAGTCAGCACCGACCATAACGTGAGTATATCAGGTGCACTGCCTCATATGCCTTATCGTGTATCCGTAGCCTATACGAGTGAAAACGGTATTCTGAAAACATCCAGCATGGATCGTTTGACCGGTGCTATCAACTTGAACCCCAAATTCTTTGATGACAAGTTGAACATTCAGCTGAATGTAAAAGGTATTTATAACAAAAACCGTTTTGCCGATACGGGCGCCTTGGGAATGGCTACTCAGTTCGATCCCACTCAGCCTGTCTATATGGACGGCAGCAAGTATGGAAACGGTTACTATATGAACGTCAAGGCCGATGGAACTCCGAATGACATTGCGTTGACCAACCCGGTTTCTATACTTGATTCCAAGAGCGACAAATCGACGGTCTATCGTAGCATAGGTAATGCCCAGATTGACTATCGTTTCCATTTCCTGCCTGACTTGCGTGCCAATTTGAATTTAGGTTATGATGTCTCCAAGAGTGATGGTGATGTCATTATCACGGACAATTCACCGATGACATGGGCACAAGGCAATTATAAGACCGGTTTCGGTGAAAATAGCAGTTACTGGCAGTTGAAGCGCAACCTGCTGTTGGATTTCTACATGAACTACAACAAGACTTTCGGTGCCCATCACATAGATGCAATGGCCGGCTATTCATGGCAGCATTTCTACAACTCTACTTGGACGAAGTATCCGTATTCGGCAGCCAAGGCGCAGGAATACGGCAAGGAGTTCTATAAGGATATGGAGGATTACAAGACGGAGAGCTACCTGGTTTCTTTCTTCGGACGTTTGAATTATACGTTGCTTGACCGTTATATGCTGACCTTCACATTGCGTGACGACGGTTCTTCCCGCTTCAATAAGGATAACCGTTGGGGCTTGTTCCCCTCCGTGGCTTTCGCCTGGAGGATGAAGGAGGAAAGCTTCCTGAAGAACATCAACGCACTCTCCGACTTGAAACTTCGTTTGGGTTATGGTATTACGGGTCAGCAGAACCTTCAGAACGGTGACTATCCATATATGGCCCGTTATATGTATTCGAAGGCTGGTGCCAACTATTTCTTTGGCAACAACAAGTTGACATTGATTGCGCCCCAGGCGTATGATTATAATCTGAAATGGGAGGAAACCACCACGTACAATGTAGGTATCGATTTCGGAGTATTGAACAATGTCATTACCGGTAATTTGGATGTGTATTACCGCAAGACAAAGGACCTGTTGAACACAGTGACGGCTCCTGCTGGAACGAACTTCAGCAACCAGTTGCTGACCAATGTGGGAACTTTGGAAAACAAGGGTGTGGAATTTACGTTGACCGCTCATCCCATCACGACCAAGGACTGGAACTGGACATTGAGCTATAACATCTCCTATAACAAGAATGAAATCACGAAGATGACCTTCAATGACGACCCGTCATACAAGGGAGTTCTTCATACAGGAATCGATGGAGCTACCGGTTATACCATTATGATTAACTCTGTGAACCATCCTTACAATTCATTCTATGTATTCGAGCAGATGTATGACAAGGCTGGCAACCCCATCGAGAATGCATACGTCGATCAGAACGGAGACAACAAGATCGACGAGGATGATTTGATAGCCTACAAGTCCTCTGCTCCCGATGTCTTCATGGGATTGACGTCACAGCTTTCCTACAAGAACTGGGATTTGGGCTTCTCGTTGCGTGGCAGCTTCGGCAATTATGCCTATAACAATGTTCAGTCCAACCGCGAAAGCTGGGGCGGTTCGGAAATGTACGACCCGTCCGGTTTCTTGAAGAACCGGGTGACTTCAGCTGCGAAGACCGATTTCCAGAACAAGCAGCCCCGTTCCAGCTACTACGTGCAGAACGCTTCGTTTGTTCGTATGGACAATATTACGCTGGGATACACTTTCAACAAGTTGTTCAACGACCATCAGAATGCACGGGTTTACTTTACGGTACAGAATCCGTTTGTCATTACCAAGTATGACGGACTGGATCCGGAAATCAGTGGCAGTGGCGTGGACAATAACATCTATCCTCGTCCCCGTGTATTTATGTTAGGACTGAATCTTAATTTTTAAAACAGGATAATCATGAAACTATTCAAATTCAAATATATTTGTTCGGCAGCATTGTTCAGTACGATGCTGGGTGCGACTTCTTGTGTCAACGATTTGGACACGGTTCCCTTGGATAAGGACGAGTTGGTGTCCGAGGTGGTATTCGGAAGTGATATAGATGCCTACCAACGTGCATTGGCGAAAATCTATGCAGGGTTAGCTATAGGCGGTAACTCCGGTGGCGACTCCGACCAGGACGTTGTGGGTATCGATGGTGGTTCACAATCTTCGTTCTTGCGCGTGACGTGGAACATGCAGGAACTGGCTTCTGATATTGCACACTGCTGTTGGTCTGATCCCGGTATTCCCGACTTCAACCATCTTACCTGGTCTTCGTCCAGTCCGTGGATTAAGGGTTCGTATTATCGTCTGTATTATCAGATCAACTTGTGCAACGCTTTCCTCCGCGAGGCGGCAGAAGACAAGCTGGCTGGCAGAGGCTGTTCCAGCGATGTGATGGCAAAGGTCAGTGGCTATCGGGCTGAGGCGCGTTTCATGCGGGCCTTGATGTACCAGTACCTGTTGGACTTTTACCGGAATGTTCCTTTTGTGGATGAAAACAGTCCCATCGGTAGTGAGCGTCCGCAGCAGATTATGAAGGATGACTTGTTCAAGTATGTAGAAAGCGAGCTGTTGGTCTGCGAGTCGGAGATGCTGCCTGCTACTCCCGGTTTCAATGACAATTACGGTCATGCCAACCAGGCGGCTGTCTGGGCAGCCTTGTCCCGTCTGTATCTGAATGCGGAAACCTATATTGGTACAGCCAAATATACAGAATGCATCACCTACTGCAAGAAGGTGATTGCTGCAGGCTATCAACTGGAACCCGTTTATGGGGATGCTTTCAAGGCCGACAATGACCAGTCCAAGGAGATGATTCTTCCTGTCCGTTATGACGGAGAAGACACCATGACTTGGGGTGGTATGACAGCCTTGCTGTGCTGGGGCTCTTCCGAATTCCAGACAGAGGTCAATGCAAAGGGTGGCTGGAACGGCATTCGTGTCAAGTCTTCCTTCTATCATTTGTTCCAGCGTGAGCCGGCATACGACAAGGACAGCCGTTATGCCATGTTGAGAGCGGATGCTGCCGCCAGCATCGAGATTACTGATGAGAGCAACTTCAAGCAGGGTATCCCTGTTACCAAGTTCTACAATGTCAATAAAGATGGTTCATTGCCTCCTTCGTCCGAAGCATGGACTGACTTCCCGTTGTTCCGTTTGGGTGAAATCTATTTGAATCTCGCAGAAGCTGTGTTGCGGGGTGGTAACGGTTCTAGCCAGTCAGAAGCTTTGGACTATGTGAATGAATTGCGTCGGCGCGCCTATACCGATAAAGTTTCTGCTGATATCACGTTAAGTGATTTTACACTGGATTTCATGATGGATGAGCGTGGACGTGAACTCTTCTTTGAGGCTCATCGTCGTACAGACTTGGTTCGTTTCGGCAAACTCACTTCTGGTGATTATGTATGGCCTTGGAAGGGTGGCGTTGCCGAAGGTAAGGCGGTCAGCAACATCTATAATGTATTCCCCATTCCGTCGGACGATATAGGTTCGAACGAAAATTTGAAGCAGAATGAGGGTTATTAATTACTTTAAATTTTAAGAATATGAAATCAAACTATATGTATTTTCTGCTGGCAGGCTTTCTTACACTGGCCTCCTGCGAAGATGACAAGGAACCCGTAATGGAGCTGCAGAATGCAGCTTCATTCAATGCCTTGTCGCAAAACAGCATTGTGCTCACCAATGACAATAAGGACGCTGCTTTCCCGGTCATTTCTTGGACAAAGGCGGATTATGGGGTATCTGCTGTTGTCAATTACGAAGTGACGCTTACCAATACAACTACCAACAAGAGTGTGGTGATGGCAGAAACTGGTTCCGACCAGCTGGCTTTTACGAACGGAGAAATGAATACCTTGATGGCAAAGACGGGAGCATGTCCGGGTCAGACGTATGACTTTACGGTTTCTCTCGTATCAAAGTCCTATGATGCCTTCGCTGATGCGTCTGGAAATACGCTGTCTTTCAAGGCTGCGACATTTGACCCCAATGTGGCGGATATCACCTGGAAGTATGCGTATGTGGCGGTAGGTTATCCTAATTGGGATTATACAACGGCTTATGTGATTGGAGATCCTGACGGTGACGGTGTTTTTGATGGTTATGCCAATTTTGACGATGCCGCATCGTATGCTGTTCTGGATGGTGCTGACGTGACAAAAGTCTTGGCACAAGGACAGTCGGTCGATTCGAAGGGCTTTTATCAGATTACAGTGAATGCCAATGGTGATGTCAGACAGACCGAACCTCTATCATGGGAAATCATCGGTGATGCCACTTCAGGAGGATGGAGCGAGGGCACCAAGATGGAGTATGATGCCGATACACGTAAGTGGACTCTTATTACTTCCTTGTTAGCAAGGGAGATGAAGTTCCGTGCCAATGGCAATTGGGACTACAATTATGGTGTTGAGGCTGACGGTAATATCTTGGTGGCTGGCGGATCCAACATCAAGATAGAAAAAGACCATGCTTACATCATTACGCTCGATTTGACAAATGCCGGTCTGTACACCTATTCGTTGGAAGAAACGGATATTGAGCAGTCCAGTGCCTTCCTGTCTATGCCGGGCAGCTACCAAGGTTGGTCTCCTGAAGCGGATAATGCTTATCATGTCATTTCTGAAGCTCGCGATTTCAAATATACGGGCACATTCTATATGCCAGCCAATACAGAATTCAAGTTCTATGATGGCGGTACATGGATGGGGATGAAAGGTGATCCGACGGTGGATGAAGAAAACAACACTGTTAGCTTCAGCATTGGAGATGGCGATAATATTATTGTCACGGATGCGGGCTATTATCGGTTTGCTGTCAATACCAAGAAAATGACCGCCACCATTACGAAGACTGGCTGGGAGGTGATAGGCAGTGCCGCTCCTCATGGTTGGGATAAGGGTGTACTGATGACGTATGTCCCCGAAGACAAGACCTGGACGATTACCGTTACACTTACTGATGGAGAAATAAAGTTCCGTTGGGATGGAGCATGGGACATCAACTATGGAGGAAGTCTTGGCGGTTTGGAACAGGATGGCGCGAATATTGCCGTTTCTGCGGGTACATATACTATCGTCCTGAATCCGGATACAAAAACTGCTACAATGAAGAAAAACTAAAGTAAATTCTTGTAGATGAATGATAATCGGCTGGCAATTTCCTGGAGCAAATACCAGGCTTGCCAGCCGATTTGCTGTATCTTCGACAGTCTGCCGTATCATATATTATGAAAATCAATTGTTATCTTTCTTCTAAAGAAAAAAATTTTTCTTTATTCTGCCGGTGTGATGAATCTCGCGGACTTTATCTACATTTGCGATATATGAAATGGATACGAATACTTATAGACTTCCCACGCATCCGGGAGATGTACAGAAAGAGGAACTGGAAGTCAGAGGTATTACACAGAAGCGCTTCTCGGAATATGCAGGAATCCCTTACACCCTGCTGAACGAGATTCTGAATGCTAAACGGCCCGTTACAAGTGACATCGCATTGGTAATAGAAGCGGATTTTGGCATCAATCCGGAGATGCTCATCAATATGCAGAGCCATTACAATATGGCTCAGGCCCGGCTTAGACCGGATGTATAAACACATCTTCAGCAGATACGTAAGGCCGATGAAGGTAGCTGGCTTTGGCGAAACAAGAAGCAGAAGCAATGGTGGTAAACGGAAGGAGGATGCCGTCGTAGAAAGTTAAAAAGAGAGTCTATGTATCGTTATTCGCGGTATGAGCGGCACCCTCCCGATGTTCAGTCACTGCTTCTGCTTCTTGTTTTGGCGGAAGGAAAAACCGTTACAGTTGTCGGAGCCCTTTCAGTTGGGCATTGATGTGCTGGGGTTCGCCTTTGTAACGGATTTCTCCGCCACTGCTTGCGTGGGGTGTCAACGTGCCGGATGCCTGGCATTCCACACAGCCCGCCGATGTGGCACTGGCTTTCACATCCACCGCTTTCAGGTCCTTGGCATAGACACTGCCTGCCGAACTGGCCGAGAGCGAGGCATTGCGGCACGTACCGCTCAGGTAGATGTCGGCAGACGAACTGGTGCTGGCATCTACATCTCCTGTGCAGCGGAGGTTGTCTATCTTGCAGTCGCCAGACGAGCTGGAGGAGATAGACAGGTTGCCTTCACACGCCATCTCATCCACTTTGCAATCACCCGACGAACCTGTAGAGACCGATACGTTGCCGAGGCTGTTCAGCGAATGGATGTAGCAATCGCCCGATGAAGAGGACTTGAACTCGCCGCTTGTGCAGCGCAGGTTTTCCACCAGAATGTCGCCGCTGCTTTGCGAGCACAGGTCGGCCAGTCCGCAGGTGATGGAAGAAGCCTTGATGTTGCCGCTGCTGTTGGCCGACAACCGGATAGGCTTCTCGGTCTGTATGTTTTCCTGAATCAGGATGTCACCGCTGCTTCCGCTGGTGAAGGAAGTGACTTCGGGGGCATAGACTCTCACTTCATACCGGCATTTGCCTTCGATGGACAATCTGTTGCCGTCGGGATGCTGGATGCCTACGTTCAGCTGGTGGCCTTTCTGCTCTACCTGGATATAGGGCACCACGTTGTCGGGTGCGTAGATTTCTGCATAGGGGGCCCCGGCGGACGGGTGATAGACGACATCGACCGACGAGGAGGTGGTGATGGCCTCGATGTCGGTGAGACTGATTCTCTTCGTGGTATAGTGGCTGCTGGGCCGTACGACGACCGTGTCACCCGCCATGCACGAGGTGGCGATTGTATTTCCCAATGCCAGTGTCAGGGCAAGGGGCAAAACGTGTAGTGTTTTCATACGTCTGTTGTTTTTGAAGTTCTTTGTCCTTTAGACGCACGATGCCCGAAAATGTTACACGTTGTCTGGGAAAAATTGTGGAGTAACCGGATCGCCGGGCCATCAGTATGACGATGGAAGGAAAGTGCATGGGTGAACTCCAACATATCTCGACCCATCTCCGATAGAATAACCAGGTAGTCAAACTGAGCCTCACGAGGCAATAGAAATGGCCAACAAAAAACTTACCCCAGCATCTTGAAGGCTGGGGTAATGAACCATTTCTTGTACAGCAGGGTCGCTATCTGATAGACAAAGAAAGCCGAGACAAAACCGGCGATGGAGTCGATGAGGTAGTGTGCCTGGATATAGACCGTGGCGCAGCACAGCAATACATAGAAGGGACAAAGGTACATCGCCAGTTTCTTGTTGGCCCGGAGTGCCATCAGCATGACAATGGTAGAGATGCCTACGTGCGAACTGGGAAAAGCAGCCGTGGGGCGTTCGCCCACTTCCTGAGACGCTTCCACCAACTGGTAGAAGAAGCCCTTCTCGAACCCGGAACTGGGAACGAGGATGTCGTTGTGGTTGAAGTAGTCACCGATGGCTGGGAAAATGCAGGCATTCACCTTGTCCATCCCGATGGCGGGAAAATAGAACTGCGGACCGGCTACGGGGACGAGGATATAGATAAAATAATAGATGAAGAACGAGGTGATGAGGACGAAGCAGATCTTTTCGAACCACTCGAACTTGTTCAGGAAATAGTAGACCACCACAATGAGCATCATGGGGTAATAGAAGAAATACCCCAGGTTGAACGGCTCGCTGAATCCTATCGACGGACAATGCCGGCTGAACTCCACCGACGGCTGGCAGTGGAACATGGTCTGTTCGGTGGCGGCAAACAGGTGGTCGAGATTAGGGAAAAGCCGGTTGAACTCGAAGGTGTCGGGATACCAGTAGGCCAGCAGCGACAGCTGTACCACCATGCGCACGAATGCCGTAAGCCGGCAGGGAAAGGCCTGGTACAGCACGATCAGCGTAAACGTCAAGACAACGATGCCCAGACGTTCCAGCAACATGGTGCCGGGATGATCCATCTGGGAATAGAGCAGCAGTATTAGCAGAGTGGTCAGTGCGTTGTATATCAAACTGATGGTTTCCACCGCGAACAGGTCGCGCCCACTCTCTACACGTTCAAATAATTTTATAGCCATCTTTCTTGCTTATACCAGGCAATGATTTCCTTCACGCCCCGTTCCAGCGGATATTCCGGGCGGTAACCTAGTTCGCGGACCAAGGGAGAGATGTCACATTGCCAATTACGTTGTTTCATGATTTTATATTTGTCTGCATTCAGGGTACTGGTCTTGCCGCATGCTGCTGCCAGGCCGCCGGCGACATAGCAGATGAGTTTCAGCAGCGGCAGCGGACAGACGAAGCGGACCATCCACGGATGGCCCAGTTCTGCCCGGATCAGGTCGGAGAAGGTACGGCTGTTATACACCTGTCCGTCGCTGACAAAATAGGCGCGGCCTTCTGCCTTCGGGTGTTCCACTCCCAGATAAATGGCCTGTACAAGATCCTTTATATATATAAAGGTAATGTCCTGCCGCCGGGAGCCTGCCACAAAGTCCAGGTGGTTGCGGATAGATTTGGCCATCAGGAAATAGTCCTTCTCGCGAGGACCATATACACCCGTCGGGCGGAAAATGACCCATGGAAATCCTTTCAGTGAGTGCAGGTAGTTCTCCGCATGCACCTTGCTGACTCCGTAGGCGGTATTGGGCTGCGGCCGGTCGCTTTCGCAGATAGGAGAGTAGTCTTTCTCGCGGATGGGTCCGAAGATGCTGAGCGAGCTGATATAGACAAAGCGTCGAGGTACCATGTCGAGGGCCTGCAGCTGTTCCACCAGGTGGCGGGTGGCCTTGTAGTTGCCTCGCTCGAATGCTGCCTTGTCGGGACATTTGGTGACTCCGGCACAGTGGATGACATAGTCCCATCCACCATGTTCCCGACGATGGGCCTCCAGTTGCTCCTTCAGCCGTTCGGGGTGTTCCAGATCCAGCTCGGCGAAGCGGATGCGGCTGTCTTGCAGGTAACGGCGGCTGCTGGTCTTCCGTACGCCTGCCCACATCTCATAGCCTCGTTCCAGTCCGCCTTCCACCAAGAAGCTCCCAATGAAGCCACTGGCGCCGGTGACCAGTATTTTTTCTGTTGTTTCCATGTGTATCATTTTACGGGTTCGATGTGAATGTTGATGAACGTATCGTTGCCGAATGTTTCTTTCAGTTTGCGTTCCACTCGGGTCGCTTTCTCGTGGGCTTCGAAGAGGGTCTGCCGTCCGTCCATGCGCACGTGCAGGTCGATGGCATACCGGCTGCCGATGCGGCGTGTACGCAGCTTGTGCGGTTGTGAAACACCGTTCACTTCTTCTGCCCGTTCGATGATTTGCTGTTCTACCTCTTCGGGCAATGAGCTTTCCAGCAGTTCGTCTAAGCAGGGAACCAGTTGCTTAACCGCTACGTGCAGGATAAAAAGGCTCACGATGACCGCAGCAATCGGATCGAGAACCCGTCCGCTCTCACCCAACACGATGGCTCCGCCGATGCCGATAGCCGTACCGATAGATGACAGCGCATCGCTGCGGTGATGCCAGGCGTTGGCTATGACAGCCGGACTGTTGCAGTGGATGCCGATTCGTCGGGTATACTGGAACACCAGCTCTTTCGAGACGATGGAGAATAGAGCTGCCCACAAGGCAATATAGCCGGGTGATGCCAGTTGTCCGCCGGTCAGGAAACGATAAATTTGTCCGCCTGCGTTCCACAGGATGCCAATGCCTACAATGAACAGGGCTACTCCGATGAGCAGCGTAGCAAAGGTCTCGTATTTCCCGTGGCCGAAGTCGTGTTTCTTGTCGGCCGGTTTACCGGAAATGCGGACGAACACCAGCACGATGATGTCGGTCACAAGATCGGACAAGGAGTGGACGGCGTCCGCCACCATGGCGGCACTGTGCCCCATCACACCTGCCAGCAGTTTGCCCACCACCAGGAGGATGTTGACGAAGCTGCCTGCCAGGGTTACCCTGTACAATTCGCGCTCTCTTTGCGTTGTCTTTATTTCGTTCATGCTACATTTTTTAAAAGAATGCGGCAAAGATACGATTTTCTGTACGTTCTGCCTTAAAATTAATGTGGCTTTTCATCAATTATTCCATATATTTTGTTTACTTTGTACGGAAGTATTTCCTAAACTCTCTAAGACTAAACAATTATGGCTAAGAAGAAAAAAGAAAAGAAAGGCGGAAAACACATGAAAAAGAAGGAACTGGCCGAAATCATGGTCAATTATTTCCGCAACCGGCCTACGGACGTACTTACCCTGAAGCAGCTGTACGGAGGACTGCATCTGACGACTCATCCGCTCAAGATGCTTTGTGTTGACATCGTAGAGGAGATGTTGGAAGACGATTTTCTGGTGCAGACAGAAAAGGGACACTATAAGCTCAACGAGCAGGGACAGGTGCTGACGGGCACGTTCATCCGCAAGAGCAACGGGAAGAATGCCTTTTTGCCCGATGAGGGTGGCGACCCCATTCTTATTGCCGAACACAATGCAGCCCATGCCATGAACAACGACAAGGTGAAGGTGGTGCTCTGCGCCCACCGTCGCCGGCATGAACCCGAAGGACAGGTCATCGACATTATCGAACGGGCGGATACCACGTATGTGGGAACGCTGAAGGTGACCAAGAACTACGCCTTCCTGCTGACGGAGACCAGTACGCTGGCCAATGACATTTTCATACCGAAGGAGAAGCTGAAGGACGGCAAGGATGGTGACAAGGCAGTGGTGAAGATTACCGAATGGCCTGATGGGGCAAAGAACCCGTTTGGAACGGTAATCGATGTGTTAGGAAAAGCGGGCGAAAATACCACCGAGATGCACGCCATCCTGGCGGAATATGGACTGCCATATGTCTATCCGGCCAATGTGGAGGCGGCGGCCGAGAAGATTTCTGCCGAGATCACACCGGAGGATTATGCGGAACGTGAAGATTGCCGAGAGGTGGTGACCTTCACCATCGACCCCAAGGATGCCAAGGACTTCGATGATGCCTTGTCCATCCGGGCATTGAAGCCGGGGCTGTGGGAAGTGGGGGTTCATATCGCCGACGTGTCTCATTATGTCAAGGAGGGAAACGTCATTGACAAGGAGGCTTTTAAGCGGGCCACCTCAGTCTATCTGGTCGACCGCACGATCCCCATGCTGCCCGAACGGTTGTGTAACTTCATCTGCTCGCTGCGTCCCGACGAGGAAAAGCTGGCGTATTCGGTCATCTTCCAGATGAACGACAAGGCGGAGGTGAAGGACTATCGCATCCGTCACACCGTCATCCGCTCCAACCGTCGCTTTACCTATGAGGAGGCACAGGCGATGATTGAAGGGGGCGAGGGCGACTACAAGGCTGAAATCCTGGAATTGAACCGGCTGGCGCAGATCCTGCGCGAGAAACGGCTGGCCAATGGAGCCATCAATTTCGACCGCTGTGAGGTGAAGTTCGAAATCGACGAGAAGGGCAAGCCGCTGAGTGTCTATTTCAAGGAATCGAAGGAGGCGAACCAGCTGATCGAGGAGTTCATGCTACTGGCCAACCGGACGGTGGCGGAACATGTGGGTAAGGTTCCCAAGAACAAGAAGCCCAAAGTATTACCGTATCGTATCCACGATTTGCCGGAGCCGGAGAAACTGGACAATCTGAACCAGTTCATTGCCCGCTTCGGCTACAAGATCCGTACCGGGGGCAGCAAGAAGGAGGTTTCGCAGTCCATCAACCGCCTGCTGGGAGATGTCAATGGCAAGAAGGAGCAGAACCTCATCGAGACGGTGTCGTTGCGGGCCATGCAGAAGGCACGCTATTCCATCTACAACATCGGTCATTACGGCTTGGCGTTCGACTATTACACGCATTTCACTTCGCCCATCCGCCGCTATCCCGACCTGATGGTTCACCGGTTGCTGACCCGTTACGAAGCGGGAGGCCGCACCGCCACTGCCGACAAGTATGAACCGATGTGCGAACACAGTTCGGCGATGGAGCAGACGGCAGCCAATGCCGAACGGGCTTCCATCAAGTACAAGCAGGTGGAGTTCATGAGCGAGCGGCTCGGCCAGGAGTACGACGGGGTGATTTCCGGTGTCACCGAATGGGGCATCTATGTGGAAATCAATGAGAACAAGTGCGAAGGTATGGTGCCGATGCGCGACCTGGGCGATGACTACTATGAGTTCGACGAGAAGAACTATTGCCTGATAGGCCGTCGTCGTCACCGCAAGTTCAGCTTGGGCGACCCTGTCAAGATAAAGGTGGCGCGCGCCAACCTGGAGAAGAAGCAGTTGGACTTCACGCTGGTGGAGTAATATCTGTTGTACCCCGGAGGGTGTATGCATTATTTCCCTTCGGGGCACTGGAGAAATTTTGCAACGCAAACCATAAAAAAACGCAATGAAATTTCGAACAAAGTGAGAAATCTGTTAGCACAAAGTAGATGTGTTCAGATGCTTCACTATGTTCAGCATGACAATTGGATAGGTGGTCCAAGATTTTCGGACAGAAGGCGTGTCAAATTTAGCGTCGCCTATCTAATTGTCATTCTGAGCGCAGCGAAGAATCTGAGTACATGCACTGACGCTTTACAGATTGACTTCGTCGAACGTTGTTTCTTCACTTCGTTCAGAATGACAAGCAAAATGACAGGTGTCTTTTATTTTGACACACCCTCCTGTGACTATTTCATGTCGTTTATTCTGGATCCAGCCGGGCCAGTCTGCTGAAGACCGACTATGTGCGGTTGCGGAAGGGGAGTGTAGGCTATACGTTTGCCCTCCGGTCGCATTCAGCCATCAAGTCGCTCCACCTCTCGGCCTACGGGCGCAACCTGTCGGTGTGGGGTCCCGACGTGAAGCATTTCAATTACGGTGTAACTGTTAATTTGAAATTCTAATCGGACTTATTGAATACGATAGCAACCATGAAAGTAACAATACACGATAAGAATTGGTATGCCTTGGCATTGACGGTCTGCCTGTTTTTCCTGACAGTCTGCGAGAACCTGGAGCAAAAGAACCAGAATCCCAACAACCCTTCGTCCGTTCCCTTTCACATGCTGATGAACGGTGTGGATAAATGGATACTGGAACGATGACCAAAAGAACCTGATCCTATGGCTGGAGGGACAGGTTCTTCCGGCGATAGGGACAGGTCCTTCCGGCGATAGGGACAGGTCCTTCCGGCCATAGGAACAAGTCCTTCCGCCCATAGGGGTAAGTGTCATGTTCCGCCTCTGTCCGCCCCTCATGCGCGATGGTGTGTACACCAAGGACATCTCATTATATATACTGCTTTATGAAAATAGGCATTTCTTTGCCTTGGATATATACATAGCGCAGGTAAAGGCAAATTGCTGCAATGTGGGTTAGGGCGTCACGACAGGCATCCTTGTACCCTTTTTAGACCACTTTTCTATCTGGCAGGTATGCTGCTTCGCCTCCTTGTCATAGTTGATGCCCACCAGGAGGATGTCACCCGTATATTCGGCAATCTTAGCGGGATAATCCTTGCGTTTGATCTGGTCGATGGCCGTTGTGGTGCTGTGGTTGAACTTCAGCTCGATGACCAAGGCCGGCTTTGCCACGTTGCGCCGCGGAATCATCACCAGGTCGGCATAACCCTTACCGGTAGCGTACTCGCGGTGGATGACGTACTCGTTCCTGGCCCAGATGTAAGCAACGGACAACACGCAGGCCAACGAGTTCTCGTCGTTGTAGGCCAATATGCTGGTATGCTCGTCGTGCGCCTGCTCGATGCCGCGCGCCACCGCCTGCTCATTGCCGGAGAGGGTGGCTTCGAGCAAGGACTTGGAGTTTTGTATCGTCTTGGCCAAGGGTTCCCAGGAGGTCGCCTTTATCGCCTTGTTCATTTCATCCGCCACCTCCTTGTTCGGGATATAGCACTCTTGGACATCCTCATCATACGCCAAGTAACCTAGATGGATCAGTACGGTAAAGACATCGTTCTTGCTTCTCACAATATGCATATCATTCAGGAACTCGGTCGTATCCACATACACGCGCTCTCCCGAGAGCATCCGAATGATGTCATCCTTCAACCCTTCGAAATTCATTTGGATATAGGTAATGACAGAGTCATAGGCTCCTGTGGTCGTCCAGTAGCTTCTGCAGGAACCACGTTCCAGGGCTTTCATCACGGAATAGGGATTATAAATGGATTTTTCCTTGCCGATGTTATAACCGTCATACCACAGTTTCAGGTTTTCCATCGACACACCATACCGCTTGGCCAACGTACGCACTTCCTCTTCCGTAAATCCATAGCATGCGGCGAGATGGGCGGGGTCAATCATTGAATATTCATTGAAGTTATTCAACGCCGACTCCGTGTTGTATTTCTTGATGGGCAGGATGCCCGTGAGGTAGGCACCGGCAAAGACAGTGTCAGAACCCGAGCCCTTGAAGAGACGGCGCAACAAATCAACGTATGCAGTGATAATGGATTCATCTGTTCCCATTTCCCGCAGGATGGCGTCCCATTCATCAATGATCATCACGAAACGCTCATCCGTGCGCTCACTGATACGGTATAGAAGACTCATTAAGTCATCGCGTTCTTTCCTCCTTGTTTCCGGAAACACGTCCAGAATATCCTCCATGATTTCATGCTGGATGAGACTGACTATCTCCTTCGAGTTCCGGTATCGCGTCGTGAAATCTGTCATGTCAACGCAAATGACATAATATTTGTTCAGGTATTTCTCAAACGACTTGTCCTGCTCTGCCTTCAGTCCCACAAACAGTTCGCGCGAGTCGCATGACTTGTCGTAATAGGCGCACAGCATCTTGGCCGCCATCGACTTACCGAACCGACGGCAGCGGGTCACGCAACTGTAACGGCGCTCGGTATTGAGCGTGGCATTCATCTTTAGTATCAGCGATGTCTTGTCCACATACTCGTCTGTGACAATGTCGCGGAATGCTTTGTTACCTTTATTGATATAAACACCCATAACTTCACTCTGCGGTTGCAGGAGAAATAAGCCTGCAACTCGTTACAAAGATACTAATTCTTTTCCAGTAATTCTCAAACTGCCGTACGGAATCTGCAAACACTGCAAAAAATAGTATTAACTTTGCAGGCAGGGATTTCGTTTACCAGAAATAGCTATGTACCAGAAATTCATCATTAATCAAGACAATGTACTGAAGTTCGGACACATGTTCCTTCACTGTGACCTGCTCGCTTACGACGATAGTTTCTCCTATGGTGGCGGACGTTGTAAGGTGGACGAGAACCGACGTATCGTCCTCCTCTACGGACGCTCGTTCGATTTCGGGTCTCCCAGCATCGGACAGATACAGGTTTGAGCTAGTGGCGTGTGTCTCACTCACTTTTCTTCCAAATCACCAAGGCTTTCGCTTATAAGTAATCGCAGAATTTCAGACCCAATCATAGCAAATATCAAAAAGAATGCTTACCTTTGCAAAGTCGACCTACGCCGATATCACCGAATCAGGTGTAAAGGTTAGGGTGGGCAAGTATATGACATAAGGCGTTTACTGGCGCTTTGGTTTTGACGATTCAAGAATCTCGCAAATTCTAACGGTTAGTCAAAAACAAAGCAACGTGAACGCCCCAGGGATGTTTTGCTGAAGCATACCCGCTGTCTTTTTGTTGTAGGACGAAAAGCAGTAGGGTGTATCAAATATCAAGACATCGGCGTGGGGCTTTCGTACGTTGCTCGTTTCGACTAACCGGGCAATGCGAGAGCCTTTGAATCGTGGAACGAGTGACAGGACTGGCTCCACGTTTTTTATGTCTATACCAGAAAGTGAAATGATACAGGCGTAGGGGGTCAGCGCAGTAGTTGTGTTAATCATTTCATAGCACTATGATAAATAAAATGTTTGATTTCCTATCGTTATCCTGTAAGGTATGTAAAAGCTTTGGCCTGCTTTTGTCTGTCTTTGCATTCGGCTCTTGTTTTCGTTCCTCGCCGGTTAATGCCATTTACCATCCCAGTTTTACAGAAGAAGGTGACCTGGTTGATTCCATAGCCTATTTCGAGTCGTCAATGCCTTCTTCTGTTCAGTTATATGTGGAAGCATCGGGCAGTATGAATGGTTTTTTCCGTTCGAATAAAGTGACGGCTTTCAAGGCTGATGTTTGGTCGATTTTCTCTAATTTCAAACCATTGGCAAACGGAATATATGTATTTGAGAATGGTCGGACTCCCAGACAAGTCTTATTGGATAATTTCCAGACTTACATGAACCAAGGCAAGTTCCTGTCTGCTTATAGTACACAAGTCCCGGAAATGGTAGAATCCATCTTGTCTCAGCTAAATCCCGAAAGAGGAGAAGTAGCTGTACTAGTTTCTGACATGAAGTACAGCCCGACCGGACGAAAGGATATGCAGGTTAGAGTGTCACAATACGCAAGCGACATCCGGAACACAGTTAATAGATATCCTATATCATTGTCGCTTATTGCCGCCTATTCCCAGTTTCTGGACAAGAAAGGCAATTCCATTTGCGATTGTTCTCCCTATTACTTTTTGGTCATGGGCAAGGCAAAATATGTTACCCGTATGCGGAATCATATCGCTACTATGCTCAGCCAGTTCGGTCACTATGCGGGTTCGATAGACATGGGTATGGAGTATCAACAGCCTCAGTTTACTCTTTCGAGAATTGACAATGCTTTGCTGCTGGATAAACAGCCAACCCTTTATGGTATTGATACAGAATACAATGACACTTGCTCATTTACTATTCAAGCGGATGTTAAGGATTATCCATGGGGGATGATAGATGGTGAGGTGTTTAAGAAATGTCTGAAAGTGAAGATGACAGAAGGAAGTACTTGCCTGATAGACACAGTGACTTTCGATGTTGATAATACAGTTGATAAGATGCTGAATCGAAGGGCGACAGCCATGATACGGGTGAAAGTGACCGATATGATAGCAGCAGCTGACGTGATGGAATGGTCATTGGACATACCCGACCATGTAGGACTGGAAAACTTCCAGCCTTTCATGGGAGCACAGTCGGAGAATGAAGTGAACAAAACCTATTCATTGGAGGGGTTCCTGCAAGGGTGCAATTCCGTGAAGTCTAATTTTTGCGGCAAACAGCCGAATCGTATCTTATTGTCCAAAAATGAATAACAGTCAGCTATGATGAATGTATTAAATGTAATGTATTGGTGGGTGAACCAAAAGGAATTTTTACGAAACTTTAGTGAAGATGAAACGAAGCTACAGCAAGCGCGTCGTTTCTGGAAATCTTTGGAAGAAACCGATTTATGGGTTTGGATAGTTATAATCTTACTTACGAGTATTGTCTGTATTTATTATTACACATGGTTCAACAATACTTGCCGCCCCTTCGGATATCATTATCGGAGACGATACTGGGCAGGTACACTGCTCATTTGGTGGGTTTTGCTATTCGTCTGTATTTGTTGTATTGACCAGTTTGTCCTGTATGTAGGCTTGTCAGGCAGCAATGACATTTTGTGGACTCGCAGGGTTAGTGCCATAGGATGGAGTACCTGTATTTACATACTTCTATCGATTATCTGGTGCTCATGTTTGCCTACCAATGCTTATCGATGGTTTAAATTCAAATAGTAGCGTTATGAAAGAAGAAAGCAACAGAAGAGTCTTTGTGTTCTGCATAGGTGGAACGGGGCTGCGCGTCATGAAATCAATAGTCATGCTGCTGGCAGCAGGTTACTCAACAAAAGGGTACACTTTGGTTCCTATTCTTATCGACCCGCATCAGGATTTAACAGAGAAAACCGAACTGGATAAGCTGATAGATGACTACCGCAAGATATATAATAAGGTTACAGACCATGATGCACAACCCGCATTGAAGGGCTTTTTCGGCACGAAGCTTCAGCGGTTAGAGGAACTGGATGCACTACAGAATCCCACAAACGAGAATTCTATGGCCGACCAGCGTCCTTTTACAGAATACTTGAACCTGGTGCCAGTTGACAAGCAAGACATTAACCAGTTTTTGGTTCAGTCATTGTATTCCGAGCGCAATTTGAACAGTAAGTTGTCCGTAGGTTTCAAGGGGAATCCCAATGTGGGTACAGTGGTACTGAACGACATGATTGGTTCATCCGACTGGTTTGAGGGTGTGCAACGGCATTGCGAAAAGAATGACCGGATATTCATCATCGGTTCCATTTTTGGAGGAACCGGTGCATCAGGCTATCCATTGTTGGAAAAGAAAATTCGGGATAGTATCGGCTATCCTAAACTTCAAAAAGCCGTGATGGGTGCAGTGGTAGTCTTGCCTTATTTTGCCTTAAAAGACCCGGCCACCACAGGCAGTGACATCGATTCGGCCAATTTTGTGACCAAAGCCAAAGCGGCTTTAGGTTACTACGAGCATACAGTGAAGTCGGACTACTTGTATTATATTGGCGAGAGTGAATTGAGAGAATCGTACCAAAATGATGAAATCATACAAGACAATCCGGCACACTTCATAGAATTAGTGGCTGCTACAGCCATGTTTCATTTCTTAGAACTCGATCGGCCGGAAACTACTCAGTACTATTCACGGGCCATCCGGGAAAACAAAACGGTGGTTGACCTGTCGTCGGCAGGGGACAGCTACAGTGGGGTAGTGAAGGCATTGACAGACATGAAGCTGTTGACTGAACTGACAGAATTCATACAAGGCGAGCGTTCGTTCCCTTTGAAAAAAACTCATGGATTGACCGAGGATTTTTATGCGAATGCAGACTATGCCCAATTATTGAAGGGAATGCTGGATCGCTTTTCCACCTGGTATAAACAGCTTTCACACAACAATCGTGCTTTCAATCCCTTGAATATGGAGTGCGACAAGATGAAACAACCGGTAACAGGCATCAGTGTCCATGCAACGCGTCCACAATATGTATTGGAAATGATAAAGAAAGCCTATAATGCAAGCAAAGATGAACAGAGTCTCCAATTACCGATGCGGCATTTATTGAATTATGCCTATCAAGCGATTGACACCTATACAAGAATCCTTTTGAAATAAATGACTATGAGCAGTATCGATTTAAGTATTATCCAACGAGGAGTACAGGGAAATGACTGGAACAATGAAAAGGGGAAGTTAGATGCCGCAACGCTTAGTGCTGTCACTGAGCAACGAACTGACAACGGATTGGCACTGAATGCTTTGCCGACTCCCTACGCAAGGTTCTTTGTCGTGAAAGAAGCATACCGTCGGTTACGGGAACAACGACAGAATCCGTCATTGGTTGCCGGCATTGCCTATGAACGGTTAGTATCGGATAGCCTGGACATATTTGAAATGTTGTTCAATAAGGCCTACCACGAGGCGAAAGGTGAAAGTATCCGTGTGATTGAATGGCACAGGGAGGAGGATTTGGAACGACTCAAGAAGGATGTTCCCAAATTGGGCAATGCTTTGGAAAGTTATATAGAAGATGTGCAAGGAGTCAGTTTCGATACCTTGTATTTTGTGGTAATGGAAATACAGAAAAAGGATTATTTGCTGGGCACCAGCTCGCCCTTAACCGGCTTCATTACCCCTCCAGACTTGGACCGACAGGGCCTGGACAGAAATACATACGTTGGCGAACGTTACAAAGCTTTTCCTGACTTGCAGCGAAAAGGTGGGAAGAAATCGTATTTCAAGCAAGTGTGCCTGTTTGAAGATCGTTCTCCGGAGTTCAAGAACTATATGTACGACCAGTTATGCAGACAAAAGGTGGATGATAGTCTCTCTTGGCTGCGTAGTTATATCGGTTCTTTTGAAAACGATCCAGATATTCAGAAGGAGTTCCAGGAAAGACTGCAGCCCATATTGACAGAGGGGAACGACCGTCTCGTCGTGGGTGGTATGCCTATATGGGCCAGCAACGAAGTGGCAGACTATTTCACCAATATCCTTATCCGGCTGCCTTATGGTATAGCCAATGAAAATTTTGTTCTGCCAAACTACAAAGGGAAAAAGGATACACAGGTAGATTATTTATTACCCTTATCTGAGGAGGCTTTGGCTACCCTGGATTTAGAGAATATCGCTTTGGAAGTGAATGAACGACAAAGTTCTGTAGAGGTAACGCTTAATACAAAAGGGAAAAAGTTTTCCAAGAAATATTCGATTGGAGGAAATAATCGGTTGGTGGATTTGTCCGTCTATCAACTGGACTTTGATTTGGCGTTGTTTCCGAACTTGAAGTCGGAGAACCATGCAGAAAACAATCGTTACTATAAGCTGATGCTGGCTGCACACCAAATTGATTTGGACATCAGCAGATTCACCATAGATGACATTACTTGCGATTTCTTCGTGAAGGATACAGAGGGAATTCTTTTCCATATCCAAGAGGCAAATGACGAGAACTACCAGTCGGGAGTCCGCCTTCCAATTGTGCGCTCTCGTCAGAAACAAGAGTCAGAGAAATCCGTTTCCACCAAATATTATGAATTGTTCAATACTGGTTTCACAGCCATCCGCTTGAATTTCAGATTGGAAAATGAGTGCTTTTCAGGTGTGTTGGTTCCTAAATGGAAAACGGTAAAGGAAAGCGAACGCTCTTACATTTATGCCATAGATTTAGGTACGACTAATACGTTTGTCTCTCGTCGGGAGAATAAAAAGGACAAGGACGAACCGCAACAATTGTGTATGGTTGAGCCATTTGTCAGCTACCTTCATGCCAAAGAATCAAATAAACAGAAAGCTTTGATTGATTGTTGGGAAGACAGTTTTCCCAACAATGTGGAGGCTGCTTTCCGTTCCGAGTTTCTCCCGCCATTCATAGATGGGCGAAGATACCGCTTCCCAATTCGGACGGTCATCTGTGAGAACGGACAATCACAGCAGGGGCTGTCCGACCTGTTTGGAGAGAAAAACATCGCATTTTCGTATGGTAGGATAAAAGAGAGTGATGGCAACACCATCAATACACGTATTAAATGGGAAACCGATGAAAGCGAACAAGAACTGCGCATCTTCATTCGCGAACTGTTGTTGATGGTGAAATGTGATGTAATGCAGCAGAAAGGAAAGGTGTCCGCCACACAATTAGTGTGGTTCCGTCCCCTCAGTTTTATGCATGATGCTCGGGAGATGTTTGAACGGTTGTGGAAAGAAGAAGCGAAACAGGTGCTCAACATTCCAGAGCAACAAATAGTCTGCTATACGGAATCGGAAGCTCCTTATTATTATTTCTCGGAGAAAAATGTCTTCCGTTCGGAAAAGTCTGTAGCGGTGGTGGATATTGGTGGAGGTTCCACAGACATTGTATTATTCGAGCAAAGAGTACCAAAACTTGCCAATTCCGTTCATTTCGGTTGTGACGTGTTATGGAGTAATGGTTTCAATAATATGCAGAATGCGAAAAACAATGGTGTCTTTCTGTTCTACAAGGATAGGGTTAAGTTCAATGATGAAGAACTGAATGCCATCTATGAGGAGATGACAAAGCCTGATTCAATGGCCTCCTCTTGTGATATCATCAATTTCTGGTTGACAAACAGAAATAAGGTGGAAGTGGAAAAATGGCTACGAAAAGACTTCCAACCATTGTTCCTGTACCATTTTGTGGCAGTGATGTTTTATTTGGCAATCATGTTCCGTTCTAAGGAATTGGACGCTCCCCGTTCTATAGTGCTCTCAGGCAATGGAAGCCGGTATATTGACAGCTGTATTACCAACGATACGGCCGTTCTGGAGAAATTGATCTGTCATGTCTTCAATGAGGTTTATGAAGGTGACCTGAAGCAAGAATTGCAGGTTGTATTGCCTCCGGTACGTAAGGAGAGCACTTGCTATGGTGGACTGTTTCGCGATCCGAGCCTTCACGCTCCTGCAACTTATTTGTTTATGGGAGTGGATTCTCGGCAATACGATGACATAGCTCAATTGGAGACAGCTTTCCATGAGGAGCTATGCTCAAAGCTGGTAAAACAGATTGGCAGATTGAATAAGGTATATTTAGAAGTGCTTCAAATGTTAACCAGAGAATTGGATATTGAAGCCATTTATATAGAAAGAGTACAAGAACTGATATCAGGCCATGTACAAGATATGTTGGATAAATACTTTTGCAGTCAGGTAACAGATAAATATAAAACAAATCAAGTCTATCGGGATTCGCTGTTCTTCCTACCAGTAGTAGATATTGTCTTCCAACTGACACAATTGAAATCTGAAAAGAAAAAAATAAGAATAAGTATATGATAGAGAGTATTGCAGTATTTTTGGCTGATTATCCGTGGTGGGTAGCACTTGCTATATTTCTCCTACAGATTGTTGTGGCTGTAGGATTTACGGGGAAAAATCTTCGTAAAGTCAATCGTATTTTCTCAGAGGATGACCGATATGAGGCACAGGGTACTCCTTTAAGTATTTCTGTCATGCAAGGTAGCAAAGAGCTGGAACCATTGGTAGAAGAGCTAAATGACTATTTGAAAAAGAATAATGGTACAGCCGACTATTCCATCATTCAGAACAAGACTGAACGTTTTGTGAACTGTCAATTTGAAAAAGCGGTTGCTCGTATTTCTTTCCCGACCTACATCGGATTAATGGGTACGTTCTTGGGAGTAATGATTGGTTTGGGATGCTTTAATGCAACGGGAGGGAGCGAAGCCGGTTTGGTGAATGATGAACGTATTTCCTTTCTGATTCATGGAGTGCTGATTTCCATGTCCACCAGTTTTATCGGTCTGCTGATTACCACGGTCAGCAGCCATTGTGCTGCTATGATAAAAAGTAAGGTGGATCAACGGAAAGGACGGTTTTATGAATTCATCCAGAACGAACTGATTCCTGAACTGGGTACCAGTATCGTAAGTTCTTTGCATAAACTGCGGAGTACCATCAACCGTTTTGAACCGGCCTTTAACAAAGTCATCGACCGTTTTCAGGAGACCTTCGACACTTGTACAAGTGCGTTCGGTGAGGCTTTCCGGCAGAATGTGACAGTGGTGGCTAATGCGGTGGATATGATGGGAAATAACATGGCGGTGATCAACGAAAGCATCCAAAAGCAACAGAGAATTTTGGAAGAATTGCAATCCAAACAGACGCAATCTATGTTGAAGAAGTTTGTAGATGCCGCTAACAGCTTCGATCGTGTCGAAGAGACTATGAACCGGTGGGAGGAGACTGCACATTCAGTCATGATTTCCTCGGGACAATTAGTAGTTGCTCAAACAAAATACAACGAGTCTTTAGAATTGCCGCAGGCTGTTGCCAATCGGCTGCAATCTTTGCTCGACCGTTTTACTCAGTTTGAGCAAAGTATCAATAAGTTGGGTGAACTCGACGCTTTCAAAGGTAGTCAGTTGCAAATGATTGAGAAACAATTGGAAATTATTCATCGACGGTCTGACGCAGTAGAAGATTTTACGAATGAAGAGAAAGAGAGAATGGAAAATTTGCTGAAACTGTATTCTGAAGGGATGAAGGAGCTGCAAGGCAAGCTACAGCGGACTATGGACGATCAGATGGAAACAATTGAGCAAGCACATTCTGACTACCAAAAAGCATTGAAATCCAAATGTAACTCCTTCCTGGATGCATTGGACGAAGCATTCAATACTGAAGAAATGGCCGCCAATTTCCGCTACTTGGAGAATTTGGTTTCCATTGACCGATATTTGTCAAATTTGACTTCTATTGAGGAACAACTACGGCAATTGCAGGAAATGATAGAAAAGAAAGAGGACACGACAGAAGCTATACGGCATCTGGAAAGGACTTGGAAGGAGACTGCTGCTGTATTGGTCTCGAACCGAAAGTCTTATTCAAATTCCATTGAGACCAGACATGAAACTGTTCAGTCTGCAGAAAAGCATGGGAGGAAAGTTAATAACTGGTGGAATAAGATTGTTTTTTGGAAGTAAGGAGTTAATATGGAAAACTTTGCATCCAGCAATAACCATTCATTTTGGCCCAGTTATGTAGATATCATGACTACGCTGTTCGCCATTATGTTGGTATTGTTTGTCGTATCTTACAGTCGATTCAAGGTCAAGGAGGCGGAATTGAAGAAATTGGCAGACAAATACGAGGAAATAAAGTCTATTTATAAAGCGGTAGAGAACATTGATTCCACCTATTTCGAATTTAATCCACTGTACATCAAACATATTTTTAAAATACAGGTGACGTACCAGTTAGGAAAGTTCCGTCTGCATGAACTACAGGATGACTTGTCGAATGCGAATGCAGCAGACAGTTTAAGGCAGCAAATTATCAAAGCAGGGCAGGAAATCAGGCGCACTATCGTGCAATTGCAGAATAATGATTCTATTCGCCAAGATATCAAATACCTGGTGGTCATCGAAGGACAGGCATCTGCCGATGGGTATAACACAGATGACTGGCACAACAACGACGTATTGAGTTATCAGCGCGCACTAGAACTTCACAAATTCTGGCAATCAGAAGCAGGTATTGATTTTTCCAGTATGAACCGGTGCGAATTGGTCATCAGTGGAAGCGGTATCAAGGGAGTCCCTCGAGATACGGTCAATGAGGTAAACAACCAGCGGTTCCTTATCCATATTGTACCTGTAATCGGAAATATCCGATTGGAGTAAACTCGAAGTTGGAAGGTTAATGTTTTCACGTGAAGATAGAACATATTTTATACATCTAAAAATAACTCAGCAAAATCATGGCAGGTCGGGACTGAATTGCTACCTTTATTGCTAATCAAAATTAGAACAATGGAATACATCAACGAATTTCATAAGGAATGAATAGAATGCACACGCTGATGACTCCTTGGCTGCCGGAGAGAATTCCCATTCACCGATGGTGAAATCGTATTGATCTTCCCTCTGTTTTTTCTTCCGGGTCGGGGGACCGTAATAAGTACCGATGGGGAGGTCACGGGCTCTCTGCATGACAAGCTCTTTGTCGCTCAAAGGGTGGATAATAGGGGCTTTTTGTCGGTGGACGGCAAAGCGATTCGTGGTTCCATTCTACGAAAGTATTTGGATAAATGGATGCTTATCTCGCAAGAATGTCCTATTTTTGCCGCCGAAGAAACCAAAAAGACGAAAAGTAATGAACTATCAATACACGCGAATTGCGGTGAAGGTGGGCAGCAATGTGCTGACCCGCAAGGATGGGACACTGGATGTGACCCGTGTGTCGGCATTGGTGGACCAGGTGGCCGAACTGCACCAGGCAGGAGTCGAGGTGGTGTTGGTCTCGTCGGGGGCCGTGGCTTCCGGACGGAGCGAACTGAAGGTGTCGCGCAGGCTCGACAGCGTAGACCAGCGGCAACTCTACTCCGCTATCGGACAGGCGAAGCTCATCAACCGCTACTACGAACTGTTCCGTGAACATGGCATCACGGTGGGACAGGTACTGACGACCAAAGAGAGTCTCTCCACCCGCCGCAGCTACCTTAACCAGCGCAACTGCATGCGGGTGATGCTGGACAACGGGGTCATCCCCATCGTCAACGAGAACGATACCATCTCCGTGACAGAACTGATGTTTACGGACAACGACGAGCTTTCGGGACTGGTGGCTTCGATGATGGACATGCAGGCACTGATTATCTTGAGCAACATAGACGGTATCTACAACGGCTCGCCTTCCGAACCTGGTACGACCGTCATTCGGGAAGTGGAACTCGGGAAAGACCTGTCGGACTATATCCAGACCGAGAAATCGGGCTTCGGGAGGGGCGGTATGCTGACGAAGACCACCATCGCCCGAAAGGTGGCGGACGAGGGTATAGCGGTCATCATTGCCAATGGCAAGCGGGAAAACATCTTGACGGATCTGCTGGAACGCCCCGATGAGACGGTGTGCACCCGCTTCGTTCCCCGTACCGAGGAGGTGTCAAGTGTGAAGAAATGGATAGCCCACAGCGGCGGCTTCGCCAAGGGCGAGTTGCACCTGAACGAGGAGGCGTCGGATATCCTGCGGAGCAAGAAGGCCGTGAGCCTGCTGCCGGTGGGCGTGACGCGCATCGAGGGGGAGTTCGAAAAGGACGATATTGTCCGGGTTGTGGATGCGCTGGGACAGCGCCTGGGAGTGGGCCGTGTGGCCTGTTCCTCCGATGAGGCGCGGTCTCTTCTCGGACGCCATGGCCAGCGGCCGCTGGTGCATTACGACTATTTTGTGCGGGAGGAGTAGGACTTACCAGAACTTGTTCTGTTCGGGATTGTACTCAAAACCGACAGCCTTGAGCCGGCGGATAATGTCTTCCTTGCTGACATTCAAGTCGTCGCACAGGGCATCCAAGGAAGGGTAGAAGTCTCGCAGTTTCATGTTGATGACGCTGTAGAGCATCATCGGATCATTGGGTAGTTCCATATGAATACATATTTTTCGGATGATGGCTGCAAAGTTACAACAAGTGACGGACACTGCCAGCGGATTTAACGATAATAAATACTAAACTTTTCAGGATAAGGCCGGTTGGCATTGAAAAAAACATTATTTTTGCAGCCTGAAACGAATGATATCATTTACTTAAAAAAATAAGGAAGCAATAACATGATGGAGCTTGATTTACTGACGGCTGTGTCCCCCATCGACGGCCGATACAGAAGCAAAGCGGGAGCTTTGGCAGCTTACTTCTCTGAATATGCCCTGATGAAGTATCGGGTGCGGGTAGAGATTGAATATTTCATCACCCTGTGCGAATTGCCTTTGCCGCAGCTGGCGGCGTTTGACAGTCACCTGTTCGACACTTTGCGCGACATCTATCGGAACTTTTCGGAAGCCGATGCCGCCCGTATCAAGGAAATCGAGAGCGTGACCAACCACGACGTAAAGGCCGTGGAGTATTTCATCAAGGAACAGTTTGACAAGATCGGCGGACTGGAGGCCTTCAAGGAATTCATCCATTTCGGACTGACCTCGCAGGACATCAACAATACATCCGTGCCCTTGTCGGTCAAGGATGCGTTGGAGGAAGTGTATTATCCACAACTGCAGCGGCTGATTGACCAGTTGACGGCTTATGCCGAGGAATGGAAGGACATCCCGATGCTGGCCAAGACGCACGGACAGCCGGCTTCGCCCACTCGTTTGGGCAAGGAAATCATGGTGTTCGCTTACCGTTTGAACCGTCAGCTGGCGGTGCTGAAGGCATGTCCCATTACCGCCAAGTTCGGTGGTGCGACGGGTAACTATAACGCGCATCATGTGGCTTATCCTGAATTCGACTGGAAGGCATTCGGCAATCGTTTCGTTGCCGAAAAGCTGGGACTGGAACGTGAGGAATATACGACGCAGATTTCCAACTACGACAACCTGGGTGCCATCTTCGATGCCATGAAGCGCATCAACACCATCATGATTGACATGAACCGCGACTTCTGGCAGTATATCTCGATGGAATACTTCAAGCAGAAAATCAAGGCGGGCGAAGTGGGCTCGAGTGCCATGCCGCACAAGGTGAACCCCATCGACTTCGAGAATGCCGAAGGGAATCTGGGTATGGCCAATGCCGTACTGGAACACCTGTCGGGCAAGCTGCCGGTATCGCGCCTGCAGCGTGACCTGACCGATTCGACCGTGTTGCGCAACATCGGTGTACCTTTCGGCCATACGGTGATTGCCATTCAGAGCTCGCTGAAGGGCTTGGGCAAGTTGCTGCTGAACGAACCGAAGATTTTTGCTGACCTGGACAATTGCTGGAGCGTAGTGGCAGAAGCCGTGCAGACCATTCTGCGTCGCGAAGCTTATCCGCATCCATACGAGGCTCTGAAGGCACTGACTCGTACCAACCAGGCTATCACCGAGACTTCCATCAAGGAATTCATTGAGACGCTGAACGTCAGCGAAAAGGTGAAGCAGGAACTGCGTGCCATCACTCCGCACAACTATACTGGCGTATAATTAAACGAATAAAATCATATTTCGCCCGCGAGGGGTAGTATTAATCATTAAAATCGAGAAAAAACAATTATGGCAGAAAACGAAAACAGACTTGATGGCGAAAACAGCCAGTCTGGCCGCGAAGGTTACAAATCGTACAATAGAGAAGGAGTTAATAGATATAACAAATATGAAGGGGGCAGTGCTTACAGCAACCGTCGTCCGCGTTTCAACAATGGCGGTGAAGGAAGTGACCGTCCGCGTCGGTCCTACAATCCGAACTTCCGGAGCGAGGGCGACCGTCCGCAGCGTCCGTATGGCAACCGCCCTTCTTACCGCAACAATAACGAAGGTGGCGAACAGCGTCCGTATCGTCCGCGTTTCAACAACAATGGCGGCGAAGGAAGCGACCGTCCGCGTCGGCCCTATAATCCGAACTTCCGGAGCGAGGGCGACCGTCCGCAGCGTCCGTATGGCAACCGCCCTTCCTACCGCAACAATAACGAAGGCGGCGAACAGCGTCCGTATCGTCCGCGTTTCAACAATGGCGGCGAAGGCAGTTCGCAGCGCCCGTATGGCACCCCCCGTCCGCATTACAACGGACAACAGGGAGGAGGCTATGCAGGCAAAGGCGGTTTCCGCCCGCGTACAGCCGACTATAATCCCCATGTCAAGTACAGCAACAAGAAGCAGATGGAGTACAAGGAGATCCTGGCAGACCCCAACGAACCGATTCGTCTGAACAAGTTCCTGGCCAATGCAGGCATCTGCTCGCGCAGAGAAGCCGACGAATTCATTACCGCCGGTGTGGTATCGGTCAACGGAGAAGTGGTGACTGAACTGGGTACGAAGGTAAAGCGCTCGGACGAAGTGAAGTTCCACGACCAGCCGGTGAACATTGAACGCAAGGTGTACGTGCTGCTGAACAAGCCGAAGGACTGCGTGACGACATCAGACGATCCGCAGGAGCGTAAGACGGTGATGGACTTCGTGAAGGATGCCTGCAAGGAGCGCATCTATCCGGTGGGCCGGTTGGACCGCAACACGACCGGTGTGCTGCTGTTGACCAACGATGGTGACCTGGCATCGAAGCTGACGCATCCGAAATTCCTGAAGAAGAAAATCTACCATGTGTACTGTGACAAGAACGTGACGAAGGCCGACCTCGACCAGATTGCCGCAGGCATTACGCTCGATGACGGTGAAATCCACGCTGACGCTGTCAGCTATGCCTCCGACACCGACAAGTCGCAGGTGGGCATCGAAATCCACTCGGGCAAGAACCGTATCGTGCGCCGTATTTTCGAATCCTTGGGCTACCGCGTCATCAAGCTTGACCGCGTGTATTTCGCCGGCCTGACCAAGAAAGGCCTGCGCCGTGGCGACTGGCGCTATCTGACTGAACAGGAAGTGAACTTCCTGCGTATGGGGTCGTTTGAATAAGGTACTACTAAGCGAGAAATACAATTTAAAACTGAAAGATTCATGGAAACAATCCGTAGAACAAAAGTGGTTGACCTCTTGAAACGCCGCGACTTCGGGGCAATGGTCAACGTGAAAGGGTGGGTACGTACCCGCCGGGGTAGCAAACAGGTCAATTTCATTGCCTTGAATGATGGTTCTACTATCAATAATGTACAGATCGTGGTCGATCTCGCCAACTTCAGCGACGAACTGGTGAAGTTGGTGACGACAGGCGCATGCCTGAGCGTGAACGGTGAACTGGTGGAATCGTTGGGATCGGGCCAGGCTTGCGAAATCCAGGCACGCGAAATCGAGGTGCTGGGTACGTGCGACAATACGTATCCGCTCCAGAAGAAGGGCCACACCATGGAATTCCTGCGCGAAATCGCCCACTTGCGTCCGCGTACCAATACCTTCGGTGCCGTCTTCCGCATCCGTCACAACATGGCTATCGCCATCCACCGCTTCTTCCACGAACATGGTTTCTTCTATTTTCATACACCGCTCATCACCGCTTCCGACTGTGAGGGTGCCGGACAGATGTTCCAGGTGACCACCCTGAACCTCTATGACTTGAAGAAGGACGAGAACGGGTCAATCATCTACGATGATGACTTCTTCGGCAAGCAGGCCAGCCTCACCGTTTCGGGACAGCTCGAAGGGGAACTGGCTGCCACGGCACTGGGAGCTATCTATACGTTCGGTCCTACGTTCCGTGCCGAAAATTCCAATACGCCGCGCCACCTGGCTGAGTTCTGGATGGTGGAACCGGAAGTGGCTTTTGCCGATCTGCACGACCTGATGGACCTGGAAGAGGAATTCATCAAGTATTGTGTGCAGTGGGCGTTGGACAACTGCCGCGATGACCTGGAGTTCCTGAACAAGATGGTGGATAAGGGACTGATCGAACGCCTGCAGAAGGTGGTGGAGACCGAGTTCGTCCGTTTGCCCTATACCGAGGGTATCAAGATCCTGGAAGATGCCATTGCCGGTGGCCACAAGTTCGAGTTCCCCGTCTACTGGGGTTGCGACCTGGCCAGCGAACACGAGCGTTACCTGGTAGAACAACATTTCCAGAAGCCGGTCATCATGACCGATTATCCGAAGGAAATCAAGGCTTTCTACATGAAGCAGAACGCCGACGGCAAGACGGTACAGGGAACCGATGTTCTCTTCCCCCAGATTGGCGAAATCATCGGCGGCAGCGTGCGTGAGGAGAACTACGACAAGTTGATGACCCGTATTACCGAACTGAACATCCCGATGAAGGATATGTGGTGGTACCTCGATACCCGCAAGTACGGAACCTGCCCTCATGCCGGCTTCGGCCTGGGATTCGAGCGCCTGTTGCTGTTCGTGACGGGAATGGCCAATATCCGCGATGTCATCCCGTTCCCGCGTACACCGCACAACGCAGACTTTTAGAATGTAGAAAAAATAGCCTGAAGAAGAAAAAAATGGGAGGGAATGCGTGTTTTTCTAAATAAATAAGTATATTTGTGGTGCTGAGAAAAATACTTGAAAAAACTCAAACTAAAAATATTGCTTATGAAGACACGTTATTTCCTTACATGGATAGCCTTTTTGGCTATGAGTCTGTCAGTCGCACTGGCGCAAGATGTGAATGAAAAATCCCCGTCTCAGCTCAACGGAGTGTGGCAGATGTGTTTCTATCGCTCCAGTTCTCCGGATGTGCCGGGTGAATTGAAGACCGGTAATTCACTGAAGATTCTATCCGACGACGGCCGTTTCGTCAATTTGGTGATGATGAACCAGGGAGCCATTATGATCGGTTATGGTTCGTACCATATCAATTCCGAGAAGTCGTACACGGAAGTGGTGAAGAAGAACATCCACTTGCCGCAGTTGGAAGGTCAGGAAAATGAATTGTTCTATGAATTCAGCGATGACCATAGCATAATGTATGTGAAGTTCTTCGTGAAGTTCGATACGAACGGCAACCAGGTGGATTCGTGGGTGCATGAAATCTGGAAACGGGTAGAGATGCCGGCACAGATGCCGGACAATCTGGTCCGCTAAGGTACAAGGCTTGAAATGCCGGACAGGAAGGCTTACTCTCGGCTGCGTCCGGAACAGATATAGGGCTCCTATGGGGTGTGCGAAATACGGGAAGGCACCCCATAGGAGTCTTTTTTTTTGCTGCGCTTTCCTGTTGGGGGGGCTGTCCGAAAACCTTGGGGCACCTCTCTAACTGTCATGCTGAACGTAGTGAAGCATCTGAATACATCCACTTTGTGTTAACAGATTTCTCACTACGTTCGAAATGACAGAGAAAGGAAGAGATTTCTCACTTCGTTCGAAATGACAGGGGAAAAAGGAAAGCGGTATAACAATTCTCGGACAGCCTGGGGCCGCTTTGGCGTCACAAGGAAAAAAATACTTAAATTGTTTGTGGATTGAAAGAAAAGCCGTACCTTTGCAAGCCGATTATTATCAACAAGAGATAATATTTTAGTTCTTAGCACATTGCTCTTCTTTGTCCGGGAAGGACAGGGTGCGGAACATTGTTTTTTAGTAGTTAACAAATTAAATTTTTTCAAGAGTGGACACTTTAAGTTACAAGACCATTTCTGCAAACAAGGAAACAGCGAACAAAGAATGGGTCGTTGTGGATGCTACCGATCAGGTCGTAGGCCGTCTCGGTGCAAAGGTTGCAAAACTGTTGAGAGGTAAGTACAAACCCAACTTCACCCCTCATGTAGACTGCGGTGATAACGTCATCATCATCAACGCAGACAAAGTAAGATTTACAGGTAACAAGATGACCGACAAGGTTTACCTGCGTTATACCGGTTATCCCGGTGGTCAGCGCGAAACTACTCCGGCTGCCATCCTGGCAAAGCCCAACGGTGCTGAAAAACTGATGAAGAAAGTTGTGAAGGGTATGCTTCCCAAGAATCGTCTGGGAGCTAAGTTGCTGGGTAACTTGTATGTGTATGCCGGTGGCGAACACAAGCACGAGGCTCAGACTCCGAAGGTAATTGATATTAATGTACTTAAATAATAAAGCATGGAAGTTGTAAATGCAATTGGCAGACGTAAGAGCGCAGTAGCCCGCGTGTTCGTCAAAGAAGGTAACGGAAAGATTACTATCAACAAGAGAGACCTTGCGCAGTACTTTCCATCAACAATTCTGCAGTATGTAGTGTTGCAGCCGCTGAACAAGCTGGAAGCAGCTGGCAAATATGATATTAAGGTGAACCTGAATGGCGGCGGTTTTACCGGCCAGTCTCAGGCCCTGCGTCTGGCTATCGCCCGCGCACTGGTAAAAATCAATCCCGAAGACAAGAAGGCATTGCGTGCTGAAGGCTTCATGACGCGCGACCCGCGTTCTGTTGAACGTAAGAAGCCGGGACGTCCCAAGGCACGTCGTAGATTCCAGTTCAGTAAACGTTAATTTTGAGTTCTATTGTGTTTTAGTTCGTAAGTGGGTCTGTTTTTATGGGTACAGACACGAGCCCGTCGACTTAACAACTTCAGAACTTCAAAACTCAAACGACTGAAAGAAGCGTTTAGTATCTAAACCGGCAGGATTTTTTCTGCAAGTGTTTGTGGAAAGACTACCCGCCAGTTGGTTCAAAACAAAACAAAAAAGAAAGTAAACGATTTAAAGATTAAAACAATGTCAAGAGTAAATTTTGATACTTTATTGGAAGCCGGTTGCCACTTCGGACACCTTAAGAGAAAGTGGAACCCCGCAATGGCTCCTTATATTTTCATGGAACGCAACGGTATCCATATCATCGACCTGAACAAGACCGTTGCCAAAGTAGACGAAGCTGCTGAAGCTTTGAAGCAAATCGCCAAATCAGGCAAGAAAGTCCTGTTTGTTGCTACTAAGAAACAAGCCAAGCAGGTAGTAGCTGAGAAAGCCGCTGCCGTGAATATGCCTTATGTCATCGAACGCTGGCCGGGTGGTATGTTGACCAACTTCCCGACTATCCGTAAGGCTGTGAAGAAGATGGCTACCATCGACAAGCTGACGAGCGATGGTACATATGCTAACCTGTCAAAGCGCGAAATCCTGCAGATTTCCCGTCAGCGTGCCAAGCTGGAAAAGAACCTCGGTTCTATTGCCGACCTGACTCGCCTGCCGTCTGCTTTGTTCGTGATTGACGTATTGAAGGAAAATATCGCTGTCCGCGAAGCGAACCGTCTGGGTATCCCCGTATTCGCTATCGTTGACACGAATTCCGATCCTAATAACGTAGATTTCGTTATCCCGGCCAACGACGATGCCACTAGAAGCATTGAAGTCATCCTGGATGCTTGCTGCGGTGCCATGGCCGAAGGCCTGGAAGAAAGAAAGGCTGAAAAGGTAGACATGGAAGCTGCTGGTGAAAATGCCCCGAAGGCTGCCAAGAAGAAATCTGCCAAGGCTCGTATGGACAAGGCTGAAGAAGATGCCATCAATGCATCCAAGGCTGCCGCTTACATGGGCAAGGACGAAGAAGCATAATTCCAAGCGACGAATTTATCCTTAACAACAAGTGAGAATTGATAATTGATGATTGAGAAGAATGGGTGATTCTAGGATTCTCGGTTCTCAATTCTCAATTCTCATTTTTGTTTTCCGAACGATTATTAACCACATAAATTTAGAAAGATATACTATTATGGCTGTAACTATGGCTGAAATTACCAAGCTCCGCAAGATTTCGGGTGCTGGTATGATGGACTGTAAGAACGCTTTGACCGAAGCCAACGGCGATATCGACAAAGCAATGGAAATTATCCGCAAGAAGGGACAGGCTGTCGCTGCAAAGCGCTCCGACCGCGAAGCTGCAGAAGGTTGCGTATTGGCAAAGACAGACGGTACATTCGCTGCTATCATTGCCTTGAAGTGCGAAACGGACTTCGTTGCCAAGAACGCTGATTTCGTGGCACTGACCCAGGCTATCCTGGATGCTGCGGTTGCCAACAAGTGCAAGTCGCTCGACGAAGTGAAGGCATTGCCGATGGGCAACGGAACGGTGCAGGATGCTGTGACTGACCGGAGTGGTATTACGGGCGAGAAGATGGAACTCGATGGCTATAACTTCATTGAAGGTGCCTGCACAGCTATCTACAACCACCAGGGCAAGAACTCGCTCTGCACCATCGCTGCCTTCAACAAGGCGGCTGACGAAAAGGTGGCTCACGAAATCGTGATGCAGATTGCTGCCATGAATCCGTTGGCTATCGACGAAAACGGTGTTTCGGAAGAAGTGAAGCAGCGCGAAATCCAGGTCGCTATCGATAAGACCAAGGCTGAACAGGTACAGAAAGCTGTGGAAGTGGCCCTGAAGAAGGCCGGCATCAACCCGGCTCATGTTGACAGCGAAGAGCACATGGAAAGCAATATGGCCAAGGGTTGGATTACAGCAGAAGACATTGCCAAGGCCAAGGAAATCATTGCCAAGGTTTCTGAAGAAAAGGCTGCCAACCTGCCGGCTGCCATGATCGAGAACATTGCCAAGGGTCGTCTGGGCAAGTTCTTGAAGGAAGTTTGCCTGCTGAAGCAGGAAGACATCATGGATCCGAAGAAGACAGTCGCCGACGTGTTGAAGGAATCTGACCCCGAACTGAAGGTGGTAGACTTCAAGCGTTTCACTTTGCGTGCTGAATAATCCGTAACGTACGATTCCCATTCAGAAAGAGGGCGTTTCAGAACATTGTTTTGAAACGCCCTCATTGTCTGTATAACGGCCCCCAGGCTGTCCGAGAATTGTTTTTCCGCTTTCCTTTATCCATCCCTGTCATTTCAAACGAAGTGAGAAATCTGTTACCGGCAAGTAGAGGGGTTCAGCTGCTTCACGATGTTCAGCATGACAGTTGGATAGGTAGTCCAAGTTTTCCGGACAGGCCTCCCCATAGCAGGGAGGTCGCTGGGAGAGGAACCAGCCCGTTGGTATTAGCGGAGCCGCCGCATGGGAATCAGTCGCACTGCGCTGTTCAGTCCGGACGGAACGGGTGTCCAGTCGTTGTAAGGAGTTGTCTGGTACTGGAGGTTCACTACGTTGATTTCGTTGAAGATGCGCCATTTCTCTCCCCGACGGTCCATGTCTGCAATGCGGTTGGCAGGCAGGTTCGTTACGGCGATCTCGATGAGGTTGGTGCCAGGACGCAGATAACGGCCTACTTTCAGTCGGAAGGGAACGGCCCAGGCGGTACCCACCTCCTGACCGTTGATCTTTACACGGGCACTTTCGCGGACATCCCCCAGGTCGAGCACCCATTCATCGGCTTCCAGGGCAGGAAGGGTGATTTCCGTCGTGTACATACCGGTACCCATTGTCGTGGTGGCATTCGGGATGTCCAGTTGGGTCCACGAACGGGGCGTGTCTATCTCGAAGGTGCCGTCGATGGCCGGCTGACAGTCGGTAAAGTGCAGTTGCCAGCCATGGTCGATACGGAGGCTGAGCGGCTGTTCCTGCAGATAAGCCCATTCTGGAACAGCTGTGGTCAATGGCTGACGGAACGTCTGTACAATCACGCTTTCTCCGGAGTGCAGTTGCAGGTAGACCTGTGTCTTTCCTCCTTGATGGCGCAGGCGGGCTTTCCCTTTTTCTCCGGTCATCGGGTCAAAAATCATGGCCGCTTCTGCAGGGACAGCCAGGGTCGTCCATCCCTCTACTTCTTTTTCCTGTAGGGCTGAGATGAAATAGTGGTGTCCTTGTGGATGGCTGCGGCGGATGCATTTCAGCCCCAACGCTGTCTTCATCTCTTCCGGAACCACGCCGCTCTGCTGCAAGGTGGAGCGATAGTCCGTGCCGCAAATCAGTGTCCCTTTGCCGAAAGGGGTGATGGTTGTTTGCTGGAAATCTACCGCAGGGAGCTGCTGCAGGCAGTGGCGGAAGGCAGTACGCCGTTTCTCCAGTTGCCCAAAACCGGGAACATCCATCGGATAGTTTTCGGTAAAAATAAGGGTCGCACCTTGTCGGGCCAGTTCGAGCAGATGCTTCAGAACGGCTGTCGGCATCCGTTGTACGCCGGGGACAATCATCGCTTTGTAGGCCGTACCTCCAGCCGTTACCAGTTGTCCGTCCTGACAGCGGGTCGTCCGAACGAAGGCATCCGAGATATAGTCCATGTCGTATCCGCAGTCGCTGATGGTGTGGACGGTTTGGATAAACTTGGGTGCCCGTTTGGCCATATCGTGGATGCTGAACATCAACAGCCGGCCAGGTTGTTCTTCCCACATGTCGTAGACGGGGAGATACACCAGAAAGTCATTGTCGGGCTGTCCGAACTGCAGGAACGACTGGCAACGGGTGATGTATTGGAAGAAAGCCGGTGCATCGCGCCAGATACTGTTGGTGGGCGACATGTCGATGGAGGCATAGAACTTCCATCCCGGCCAGGCCGCTTCCCGGGGACTGTAGGTCGTGCCGTGAAAGAACATGTGGTTGATGCCCGATACGAACATCAGGTCCATGTCGGGCTTGCATTGCGACAGTGAGGTGCGGAAATGCTCGGTCAGCCAGGTGAACGTTTCGGACGACGTGTAGGGCTTCCCGGAGATATGGGCAGCTGATGAAGCATACTTCAGCATGGAGAGGTCGGAGTCGTTCTTTCGGGTGTGCAACGTATCCTGCCGCAAGCCTTGGATATGGAATTGGGACAGTCCGAAGCCCTCGCATTCGGGAATATCTACAGCAGCATATACATCGATCAGATTGGCCGGAGAGCCGTGTGCCTGATTGCGGGTAAGGCTGCCGTGTCCGTGCGCCCAAGCGGTCCATTGGCGGGTGAAATTTTCCAGCAGCAGGTCGGAAACGGTTTCCCGGTAATCGCTGACGATACGTGCCGCCGTTTCATCGCGCGGCTCCTGCAGGAACTCCGGAAAATGCTCTTCCAGCCGGTACCCCCTGCGGCGGACAAACTGTTCCAGCAGGTCGGGCGTCCAGTCGGCCTGATAGACTTCGTAGGAATCGTTGAAGAACGTATGCGGACAGGCGGTCTGATGTTGCTGGAAGGCTTGGTCGAATCCCGACAGGTAATGCTTGACGGCCTTCCGGTTCAGGTGGTCTATCACGTAGCCTTCTCCTCCGGGGGCAGCGCGTTTCACTTTCTGTAGGGTCTTGCCGACATGGAGCACGATGAGGTGCCAGTTGCCGGCAGGGGCCTTCCAGTGCAGTTGTCCGTCGCGTACCTGTGCCGTCAGGTCCAGACAGCGCCCGTTCTGATAGGCCATCACGCGGCTCAGTACGGCGAAGGGACGCTGCTTCTCGTCTTCCACCTCTAAGGGAAGGTCGATGACGCTTCCTCCGATGATGTCATACTGCCGGAAAAGGGCTTTCGTGGCCGCTTCTTCCAGCGGGACATTCGGTCCTCCAAAGGGCCATCCGGTACCGGTATTCATGTCGATTTCCAGCCCGAGCCGTTTCCCTTCCGCTTGGGTATGCTGCAGCATTTCCATCCAGGGGGCACTAAGGAATGGCAGGTTATGGGCGTCGTTTCCTTGTACGCCATAGATGGGGGTGATTTCCACGGCCCCCAGTCCGGCCTGGGCGTAACGTTCCAGGTTGTCGGTCAGGTTGGTCTTGTCGACGGCACTGCCGAGCCACCACCAGCGGGCGCCGGGACGTGCTTCGGGGGAGGCGGTCGGCCAGTCTTGTGCATACAGGCTGTTTCCTGCCAGCAGGAGGATGAGCCAAATAGATCGTTTGTTCATACTTCGGTTCTATCTGATTAAGGGTGGGTTTGCTCAAAAATGTTTCGTTGCAGGATTTCTGCATCGTCTGTGACGAACAGCGGCCGTTCATCGGCTGTCTGGTAGTGGAAGTGGACATTGTCGAACGTAATGTTCCGCGCATGGCGGACATAGAATCCTTTGGCCGGGATGGTGCCGAACATCCATGGTTCGGGATATACCTTCTCTTGTTCGGGGACCACCGCAGGGCAGTCGGCTGGGCTATATCCTCCCTGGTGGTAAATGTGGATGTCGCTCAGGGTGACATCTTCGATGCAGGCACCGGGGATGCCGCTGATGATGGACGAGTAGCGGGAGTCGGCATTGAAGACATTGATATGACTGATGAGGATGCGCCGCATACAGCCTACCGGCGTACCTTCCGGACTCCGCAACCGCGCCCCCAGGCGGAGGAAGATGGGAGAGTTCACAATGTCGCGCATGGTGATGTTGCTGATGACGATGTCTTCCAGTTCGCCTCCATCCACCGTTTCCAGGGCAAGTCCTCTGCACCGCTCGAAGATGCAGTTGGTGATGGCAATGTTCTTGAAACCGCCACTCGACTCGGTGCCCAATTTGATACGCCCTGTCACGTAGCCGTGGTCGGGAGCTTGCGGCTCATCGCGCTGCCAGGTGCAGTCGTACAGCGTTCCTTGGTCATAACCGCTTACGTAACAGTCAGAGATGGTCACGTTTTCGGTGTCTTTGAATTCCCCTAACCCATAAGAGGCTTTCAGAACGATGGCATCGTCCCAGGGGGAGTTGACGCTGCACTGGCTGATGCGGACATTCTTGCAACAGTCGATGTCGAACCCGTCGCGATTCGTGTCTACGGTCAGGTTCTGGAGGCTCAGGTTGTCCACGCCGGTGGCCAGCAGGCCGAAGTGGCCGCAACGAAGCAGCTTGAAGTCCTTCAAGGTGATGTTCTTGCAAAGTTTCAGGCTGATGGCCTTGTTGCCCACCCCCTTCAGGCGGCTTTCCTCACGGGTCAGTCCTTTCCCGTAGATGATGCCGGGGCCGCTGATGGTGATGTCTTCCAGTCCGATGCCCCAGATCAGGGAGTTTTTCCAGTGGCTGTGTCCGAAATCCTGGTAGCGGTCGTGCTCGTTCGGCTCGGCTTCGTCGTAGCCGTCGGTGGCTGTCGGGAAAGCCGCTACGATGCAGGCCCCCTGTTCCAGATAGAGATGGACATGGCTGGCCAGGCGGATGGAGTAGCACGCATAGTCCCCGGCAGGGAAATACACCGTACCGCCTCCTTGGGCGGCTGCTTCCTGAATGGCCTGGTTGATGGCTGGCGTGTCGATGGTGTGTCCGTCGCCTGTAGCCCCGTAATGGGTCACGTCGTAAATCTTTGCCTCTGCGGTCCAGGCAAACAGACAGAGGAGGAATAAAACATATTTCTTCATGGTTCAATCGGTTTTAGAAATGGGCATTAGTTTGAATTTTCGTAAGTAGGAGGCATTGCCGTACATGGTATGTTCGTCCGACAGGTTCCAGAACCCGTCCTTCTCGGTCGGGGAGGCATCCCAGTCGATCACCGCCCAGCTGAGGCCAATCCTCTTCCCCGCTTCCAGCAGGGTAGGCCGGGAGTATTCAGGGCCGTCGGCGGCAGCGTGGTCGAAAGGAGTGATGTAAAACTCCAGCACCAGTGTGCCGCCTTCGCCTTCCTGGAAATGATAGTCGTAGGCATAGTCGGCATAAGGAGGTTGCTTCAGCCACACCTGCGGTCCCCACAACATACACCAGTCTTTGCCGTGCGGCGGTGTGAAGATGTGGTAGTTCTGGGCATGGCAGCCGTGGAAATTGAACCAGGCCTGCCAGACATCTTTGGGAGCCGTGGGATGGAAGCGGTCGATGAACGGACCGCCGGAGCAGTCGCCGTCGACCACCACTTCGAAGATATCCGTGTTCAAGGAGTTCGCTGAAAACCTCCAGTAGTTGTCGGTCGCCTCGTACAGGAAATAGAGCCGCTGGGTAGCCGCGCTCCATCCCACTTTCACGCGGACTTGCAGGGTCGCCGGGGCCGGCCGGGGATGTTTGCCTTCATCTTCCCGCAAAGCGGTTTCCGTCAGTACATAGTCTTCGGGCACCTGCTGCCAGTCGTCGGTCTTCCCGTCCATGACGGGTTCCTCTCCTTCCGCAAACGCATAGATTTGATACGACTGCGATGCGGCAACGACAGCTGTCAGCAACAGTGGGAGGAGAAGCAGGAATCGCCGTTTCATTTCGCTTCTTTTTGGAAAAGGTCCGGGAGCAGGTAGTAGTTATAGTCGGCCCGTTCGTTCTGATGGTAGAAACAGAAGTAGAGCTTCTCGTCCGTGTTCCAGGAACAGCGGGCGGAGATCACCGGACTGTCTGTCTTCTTGCCCGATTCCCACAGCTGCAGGGGGGAGGCCTGCCGGTGGGCATCGCTCAGCCGGATGACGGACGACAGCGGCGCAATGCCGATGACGGTGCGCAGGGCCATTACCTTGCCATAGTAGACAAGGAACGCATTGCCTTCGATACTGAATACATTGTCGGCACAGGCGGCCGGGGCGATGACATTGTCGGCCGGAGGTGCCTGTAGGGTCTCGTCGCAGGCACCGAATGCCCAGCAGAGCTGCAGGGAATCGGGAAGCCCCTGGCCGCTGGCTTCCACCATGAAACCTTGGGTATCCGAAAGTGGAAGTACGGTGAGTCGTATCTCACCGCCTTTCCACAAGGCATCGGTGATGGTAAAGGTCTGTTGGTGCTGTTTTACCCGACACTCGTCCAGCCAGCGGCTTTCAGTGCCGTTGACAATACCGAGCCGGAAGCTGCCGGCACCTTCCGGAAGATGGAAAGGAAGTGTCTGGGCGCAGGAAATCCCGATGCTCAGCAGCATCAGGATTCCGGTTAAATGGCTGATAATACGGTTCATGTTGAAGTTCTATGAAAGGGGTTGATACTGTTTCACCGTCAGTTTCCGTCGGGCTTTTCGATTTCGGTAAACGGGCTGTCGTCCCATTGGAACAAGGCTACATTGTCCGGTTGGGACGGGGAGAAAGGCAGGTAGTCCGCCTGTAGCTGGTCTGCCAGCGGCAGGTGTACCTGTTTCATGCCTTCTATGACGCATTTGGCAATCTCATAGGCTCCATACGGGTTGAAATGGGTGTTGTCGGCAAAGTCTTGTGTCTGTCCGGGGTAACTGCCGGCCGGGTAATGTACGAAGGCTTTTTTCGAGGCTTCCACGCCCAGGGTCTCGTAGAAGGTGCGGGTCATTTCGTTCAGGTCGATGAGGGGGACATTTTCTTTGGCTGCCAGCCAGCGCATGGCTTCCGGGAAGTCCTCATGCGTGTCTTTGATGCGGCCTTGCTCATCGAAACTCCGGCGCTGGGTAGGGGTGACCAGTACCGGTTGCGCACCGCGTAGGCGGGCTTCGTCGATGAAGGTTTTCAGGCTGGTCATGAAAGAGTAGTAGGCCCCTTTGCCCGGTCCTTTCTGCTTCTGGTCGTTGTGCCCGAATTCCAGGAAGAGGTAGTCGCCGGCCTTCATTTGGGTCAGTGCCTTCTGCAGCCGTCCGGCAGCGATGAACGTGTTGGCGCTCTCGCCCGATTCAGCATAGTTGGCAAAGCAGACCCGGTCGTTGAAGAAACGGGGAATCATCTGTCCCCAGCTGGCCCAGGGCTCATTGTCCTGGTCCACGACCGTCGAGTTGCCGCAGAGGAAGACGGTGGGCACATCCTCTGTCCGTTCGATGGTCAGCCGGGCCAGTCGGGGGGCCTTCCCGTTGAATTCCAGGGTCAGCTTGTCGTCCCAGTTCAGCTTGAAGCGTTCGCGCGGCTTGATGCGTACCTCCTCCGTGTCGTTGATATGGGTATTGCGCTTGTTGATGACGAAGGTCAGGGTTTTCCATTCCTTTTTCCGGGTGACGATGTGTTCATGGAACAGGCGGCGCGATTCCCCGCGCACCGTGGTTTCTCCGGCGGATTCGGAGCTACCCACGACAGCGGTGACCCGATAGTTGCCGTCGGGCACTTTCACCGAGAAGAAGAAGGGAGCATGGCCCTGCTGTTCCGGCGAAGGCTGCAGGTCATAGCCATACCCTTTCTCTTCCGTATAGCGGTCGGACGGCGCCACCTTTATATCGCCGGTTGCCGTCTTCCGTCCTGCAGTGAAATCGAAATGATACGTCTGGGCGTTGAGGCCGCTGGCGGCCAACAGCCCGATAAGCATGCTGGTAAGTTTCATGATGGCTCTTGAATGTTTTTCTGGCACTAAGGTACGCAGATTCTCTCGTTCGCTCAATAGATAGATGTACATAAGCATGGATTATTGTATAAAAGTCGAGGCCGGCGGACGATTTTCCATGTTTCTTGCCCGATTTCCTGTGGTGGCAGAGCAGGGCTTTTTGTATTTTTGTCCATCATCCATTCAACAACTAATAGTATGCGAAAACAACTTACGACCGTATTGTGCGCCCTTGCCTTGTCGGGTGGGGTCTTTGCACAGCAGCCGTCCTGGTTTTCCGACCAGGACCTTACGTTGACCGGTGCTTATTATTACCCTGAGCATTGGGACGAAAGCCAGTGGGAGCGCGACCTGAAACAGATGCACGAACTGGGTTTCGAGTTTACTCATTTTGCCGAATTTGCCTGGGCGCAGCTGGAGCCCGAAGAAGGACAGTATGATTTCGGCTGGCTGGACCGTGCGGTGGCACTGGCCGCCAAGCACCAGCTGAAAGTCATTCTTTGTACCTCCACGGCCACGCCGCCTGTCTGGCTCACCCGCAAGTATCCTGAGATTCTTTTGCGGAATGAAGACGGTACCCGCCTCGACCATGGGGCCCGGCAGCACGCCTCCTTTGCCTCTCCCCTCTATCGGAAGCTGGCGTTCAGGATGATTGAGAAGCTGGCAGCGCACTATGGCAACGATGCACGTGTCGTCGGCTGGCAGTTGGACAACGAGCCGGCTGTCCAGTTCGATTACAACCCCCAGGCGGAGGAAGCCTTCCGGCAGTATCTTCGGGAGAAATATGCCGGTGACATCCGTGCCTTGAATGCGGCATGGGGGACTGCTTTCTGGAGCGAGGCCTACGCTTCGTTCGATCAGATTACCTTGCCCAAGCGCTCGCAGCTCTTCATGAACCATCATCAGATCTTGGATTACCGTCGCTTTGCGGCAAAACAGACCTGTGATTTCCTGAACCAGCAGTGCCTGTTCATCAAGCAGTACGCCCGCCATCAGTGGGTCACTACCAATTATATTCCCGATTACGAGTCGGGGCATATCGGCGGCAGTTCCGACCTGGATTTCCTGAGCTATACCCGCTATATGGTGTATGGCGACAACGAGGGAATCGGCCGTAGGGGCTATCGGGTCGGCAATCCGCTGCGCATTGCTTTTGCCAACGACTTTTTCCGCCCGCAGACCGGCACCTACGGGGTCATGGAGCTGCAGCCCGGCCAGGTGAACTGGGGCAGCATCAATCCGCAGCCGTTGCCCGGAGCTGTCCGCCTGTGGCTGTGGAGCGTGTTTGCCGGAGGCAGCGATTTTGTCTGCACCTACCGCTATCGCCAGCCGTTGTATGGCACCGAGCAGTATCATTATGGCATTGTGGGAACCGATGGGGTGACCGTAACGCCCGGTGGCCGGGAATACGAACAGTTCATGCAGGAAATCCGCCAGCTGCGGGGGACGGTGCCCGCCAAGGAGGTGAAGCCGGCCGACTATCTGGCCCGGCGGACGGCCATTCTCTATCATCCCGAAAATGCGTGGAGCATCAATCAGCAGAAACAGAATGCCACCTGGAATACGATGGGACATATCGAAAAGTATTACCGGACGTTGAAATCCTTTGGGGCACCGGTCGATTTCATCAGCGAAGACCATGATTTCAATGCTTATCCTTTCCTGATTGTCCCTGCCTACCAGTTGGCCGACCCGGAGCTGGTGAACCGCTGGACCCAGTATGTAAAGCAGGGCGGACACTTGGTGCTGACGTGCCGCACGGCCCAGAAAGACCGCTTCGGCCGCTTCCCGGAAGCACCCTTCGGGGCCATGCTGACAGAACTGACCGGCAATGAACTGGAATTCTACGACCTACTGCTTCCGGACGATCCGGGCCGGGTAGAGATGGACGGGAAGTCATTCGCCTGGAACACCTGGGGGGAAATCCTGCGGCCTGGAGCCGGCGTTGACGTGTGGGCGGCTTATCAGGACGAATTCTATGCCGGCAAACCCGCTGTCACCTCCCGCCGCCTCGGCAAAGGGACGGTGACGTACGTCGGAGTGGACACCACGGACGGAGGCTTGGAACAGGAAGTGTTGCGCAAGCTCTACGCCCACTGCGGCGTCGGTGTACTGGAGCTCCCGTATGGGGTGACCTTGGACTACCGGAACGGACTGGGGATTGTGCTCAACTATAGGGATCGTCCTTACCGGTTTGAGTTGCCCCAAGGCGCGAAACCCCTGATCGGTGAGACGGAGATTCCCACTGCCGGCGTGCTGGTCTTCCGCTTTTAGACACGGCACCGGCAAGACCAGACGGCCATGAAAAACGGAGACGCTCTCGCGAGGGTCTCCGTTTCTCATACCTAACCTAAATTTTTACCTTAAATCAAAACATATCTGTTCAGAACGTTATCCTTTCTTATGGCAGCCGATAGACCTCCGTGCCGGCCAGCAGGAAACAGCCGACCCCATAGTCCTCGAAGTCCGGCATCTTGTCGTACGTCACCGGCTGGCTGTCCTTCGGCTCCTTGCCCGTACCTTGTACATACCCCAGGAACCCGTTTTCGTGGACGGCCTCCTGCAACATGGCGTTCCAGGCCTTGACCACGACGGGCAAGTATTCCTTGCGGTCGAGCAGTCCCTGGCGGATGCCCCAGGCCATCCCGTAGACGAAGAGGGAAGTGCCGCTGGTCTCCTTTCCGCCGAAGTTCGATTCATCGTGCAGGCTGACATTCCAGAATCCGTCGGTCCGTTGGCAAGCCTTCAGGGCGCGGCTCATGGCCAGGAAGTCGTTCACGTAGTCCGTCCGGTGCGGCTCGTTGGCCGGCAGTTCGTTCATCACCCGTACCAAGGCGGCATATACCCAGCCGTTGCCCCGGCTCCAGTAGCAGTTCTTTCCGTTCGGTTCCTTATAGGGAGGGTCAAAATCCTGGTCGCGCCACCACAGCCCTTCCTGGGCATTGTACATTCCGTTCTCCCCGTGCTGGTTGCGGGTGTAGGCATACATGTCCCACATCTTGTCGAAGTATTTCTGTTCGCCGGTCACCGCCCCCAGCTTGGCCAGCACAGGCATCCCCATCTGTACGGCATCTATCCACCACCAGTCGTTCACTTGCGGCGTGTTCACCAGCATGTCCGCATTCACCTTGGCCTGCTGGATCATCTTCCAGTCGTGCGCGATGCGGTACATGTCGATGAAGGTCTGGCTGCAGCAATAATCATCGGCGTCGCGGGTCGTCGTTCCGTTGCGCGGGGTCCACTTGTGGGCTTCCCCCCAGTCGTACATATAGTCATAGTAAGACGAGAGCGGATAAATCTTATAGAGTTCCATCAGTCCTTCGTAGTACACGGCGCGGGTCCACAGGTTGCTGGGGCGCATCTTCTTCACGAAGGTGGGCAGGCCGGCGTCCGGCCATTTCTTCATGAACTGTTCGTTCACTTTTACCAGGGTGTTCAGCGTCTGTTTCCGGTCAGGCACTGCTTGTGCTTTCAGCATTCCCATTCCCCAAAGGGCCAACAGGACGGTCAGTATTAAATTCTTCTTCATGTATGTGAGGATAAGATTAAAATTATACGGTGGCAAAAGTAGGCAGATTTCCTGAAGTACGGATGGAGATATGTACAAAAAATCTTCACTATCATTCATGGCCCATTTTTTTACCCCCTCGGCGAGTTTTTCCATTCTTCTCGTACGATTCTACCTGCCCTTACCCGCAAAGCCGCTCTACCTTTGTCACCTGGAAACGGGAAGCGCGTCTTTCCGGTCTGCGAGATTTTTATTATTCACTTTTGTATAACTTAATAATGAAAGTATGAAAGGCAACAAAAATTCCACTTTGTTGAGCTGCTTGGGCCATCTCCAGCGGCTGTTTTTCGTAGCTTTGTTGGCTGTGTTGGCGATAAGCGCCACGGCACAGAACAAAACTGTATCGGGTACCGTACTTGACAAGGCCGGCGAATCGGTCATCGGTGCCAGTGTGTTAGTGAAAGGTACTACCAATGGTACCATTACCGATTTCGACGGTAAGTTCACCCTCTCGAATGTTCCGGCCAGCGGAACCATTGAAATCAGCTTCGTCGGTTACAAGACGGTAGACATCCCCGTCAAGGGACAAACGACCCTCCAGGTGGTCTTGGAAGAAGACACCGAGACGCTGGATGAAGTAGTGGTGGTCGGTTACGGTATCCAGAAGAAGAGCGACGTGACCGGAGCCATGGCCCGCGTGGGCGAGAAAGAACTGAAGGCCATGCCGGTGAAGAATGCCCTGGAAGGTATGCAAGGAAAGACGGCCGGTGTGGACATCACTTCCAGCCAGCGACCCGGTGAAGTGGGAGGCATCAATATCCGTGGTGTCCGCTCCATCAATGCCGAACAGGGTCCGCTGTATGTGGTGGACGGAATGATTATCCAGAACGGCGGTATCGAGAACATCAACCCCAGCGACATTGAGTCCATCGATATCCTGAAGGATGCTTCTGCCACGGCCATCTATGGATCGCGCGGTGCCAACGGTGTCATTCTGGTCACGACCAAGAAAGGAAAGGAAGGAAAAGTCAGCCTGAACTATGCCGGAACGGTCACCTTCGAGACCTTGCACAATGTGACCGAGATGATGTCGGCCAGCGAATGGCTCGACTATGCCCGTCTGGCCAAGTACAACATGGGTTCCTATAACAAAGGGGCGGCTTCTGCAGCTCCCGACCATGCAGCCGACAAGGCCGCCTTCGGCAGTGTGGAGGCTTCGTGGGCCAATATCGAGCAGGCATGGGCCGGCGGCACGTACGATGCCACGAAGGTAGGCTCCTACGACTGGGCTTCCCACGGCAAGCAGACGGGAATCACCCACGAGCACACCCTGAGTGCCTCGGGCGGCTCCGACAAGTTCCAGGGATACGCTTCGTTCGGCTACCTGAACCAGAAAGGCACTCAGCCCGGCCAGAGCTACGAGCGCTTCACCCTCAAGACTTCGTTCGACATCACTCCGCTTCCTTATTTCAAGATGGGAGCCACGATGAACGGCTCGTATGCCGACCAGGACTATGGCTACAGCTTTACCAAGTCGGTGACCGGTGCGGGCGACCTCTATGGCGCCTTGCGTTCCATGCTGCCCTGGACCATGCCCTACGACGCCAACGGCGACTATATCCGCAATCCGAACGGTGACGTGAACATCATCAACCCCATCCGCGAACTCGATTACAACACCAACCAGCGCCGCACCTTCCGCGTCAATGCCAGCATGTATGCCCAGGTAGACTTCGGAAAGATCTGGAGCCCGCTGGACGGCTTGAGCTACCGCATCCAGTTCGGTCCTGAATTCCAGTACTACACGCTGGGTATTGCCAATGCGGCCGGCGGCATCAACGGTGACGGCAACAACGGTGCCGAATACAAGAACGACCAGAAGCGCTCGTGGACACTCGATAACCTGGTGTACTACAACAAGCGTTTCAACGACAGCCACAACCTGGGACTGACCTTGATGCAGAGTGCTTCGAAGTACCACTACGAAATGGGCGATATGAAGGCGACCAATGTTGCTTCGCAGAAGGAACTGTGGTACAACCTGGCTTCGGCCGGTACACTGAGCGCCTTTGGTACCGGACTCACCGAAAAACAGATGACTTCGTACATGGTCCGTGCCAACTATGGCTACAAGGACAAGTATTTGCTGACCGCCTCTATGCGTTGGGACGGTGCCTCTCAGTTGGCCGACGGACATAAATGGGCCAGCTTCCCCTCTGCCGCCTTGGCTTGGCGTGTCGACCAGGAAGACTTCATGAAGGAAGCCACTTGGATCAACCAGTTGAAGCTCCGCCTCGGTATGGGTATCACGGGTAACGCCGCCATCTCTGCCTATGCCACCAAGGGTGCCATTCAAGGGGCCTACTACGAATGGGGAGCCACCGATCCGGCATTAGGATATGTGCCCTCCGACCCGTCGGCCAAAAACCCGAACAAGATGGCCAATCCCGACCTGACCTGGGAAAAGACCACGCAGTACAACATCGGTATTGACTATGGCTTCCTGAACAACCGCATCAGCGGTAGCATCGATGCCTATAAGACCAAGACCAAGGATTTGCTGTTGGCCATGAGCATTCCTTCACTGACCGGTTATACATCCACTTATGCCAATGTCGGAAAGACCTCCGGTTGGGGTATCGACCTCCAGTTGAATGCCGTTCCGGTACAGACCAAGGATTTCAGCTGGAACACGACCGTCACTTGGTCCATGGACCGCAACCAGATTGACGAACTGGCCAACGGACGTACGGAAGACGTGAACAACCGCTGGTTTGTCGGCGAAGAAATCGGTGTATATTATGATTATGTGTACGACGGCATCTGGAAATCTTCCGAAGCCGATGAGGCAGCCAAGTACGGACGCAAGCCCGGACAGATCAAGGTGAAGGACCTGAACGGAGACGGTAAGATTGACGCTTCGAACGACCGTCAGATTGTCGGCAAGGTACGCCCCCGCTGGACCGGTGGCTGGAACAATACGTTCAGCTACAAGAACCTGGAACTCTCTTGCTTCATCATTTCCCGCTGGGGCTTCGATGTTCCGCAGGGGGCAGCTACCTTGGACGGCCGCTACATGCAGCGCCGCCTGGACTATTGGGTAGCCAATACGAACGAAAATGCCGAATACTATTCGCCGGGTTCCAATGGTGAGGCAGCCGATACCTACAGCTCGTCCATGAACTACCAGGACGGTTCGTACATCAAGATGCGTAACATTTCGCTGGGCTATAACTTTACCCAGAAACAGCTGAAGAATACCGGACTGGGGACTCTGAAGGTATATGTCCAGGCCATGAACCCCTTCACGATTTACAAGGCAACGGACTGGTTGGACACTGACTTGCTGAACTATGACAACAACACCCGGACCTTCGGTTCTTCCACTACGCTGAAGAGCTTCGTCATCGGTGTGAATATCGGATTCTAATAACTAAGAAAGGAGAACAATATGAAATTCAATAGCATACTATATGCCACTACGCTGGCAGCCATGATGGGCGGTGCCCTTGCTTCGTGCAGCGATTCGTTCCTGGACGAAGAATTGAAGACCGAGTACAGTACCGACTATTTCAAGACGCCGGAAGGGCTGGATGACCTGGTGACCGGTGCCTATCAGAAACTGAAGTTCAAATTCAACTATATTTGGGCCATCGAATGCCACAACATGGGAGTGGACGAGTTTACCGATGCCAACAACACCATGCCGGCATGGAACCACTACGGACAGAGCCTGAATTCCGGAGAAACCGGGGCCAACCAACCGATGTGGGACAACTATTATGGACTGGTGGAACCGGCCAATCTGATCATTGCGAACGTTCCGCAGTACTATAACCAGAACAGTGCCACCTACAATACCCGCTTGGGAGAGGGCTATTTCCTTCGGGCCTATGCCTACTTTGAACTGGTGAAGCAGTTCGGTGGAGTACCGGTCAAGCTGGAACCTTCCAGCAGCGTGGAAACCTATTTCACCCGCAACAGCGAAGAGGAAGTCTACCAGCAGATCATCGCTGACCTGGAAGAAGCCTACCGCCTGTTGCCGGAGAAGCCGGAAATCACGGGCCGTATCACCAAGTCGGCCGCAGCCCATTTCCTGGCAAAGGCCCATCTGTTCCGTGCTTCCGAACTCTACAGTGGCTGGAACAGCAGTTACGTGGCTGCCGACCTGGATGCGGTCATCAAGTACGGACAGGAGGTAGTGGCTGCCCATCCGCTGTGCAACGACTATGTGGAGTTGTGGGATTACCAGAAACCCAACTCGACCAACGAGAATGTCAGCGAGGTGGTGTTGGCTGCCCAGTTCTCGAACGACGAAGCCACTTGGGGACGCTTCGGAAACCAGCTGCACCTGTATTATCCTTCCGTTTACCAGGACATGAAGGGCACCAAGCGTGATATTTCCGGTGGCCGTGAGTTTTCGTATGTCAGTGCCACGGAATACACGATGGAGGTATTCGACCGCGTCAACGACTCCCGCTTCTGGAAATCCTTCATCACCTGCTACGGCGCGAACAACACGGCCGGTGCTCCTACTTGGACGGCCGAGGACATCGCGAGCGGCAAGGCTCCTGCCGGTGTCCAGGCAGGCGACAAGCGTTTCGTAGCTGGTCAGATCGGTATCAAGTACATTGTCAACAATCCGGGAGACACGCGCTTCGAGAACTTCGAAGTGGGAGGTGCCGATGTGAAGGCCTTGAAGAACGGTACCATCTGTGCTCCGCATACTTTCGTCCGCTATTTCAAGGGCGAAGCCCAGAACTGGAATACGGATATCAACAACACTACGGGTAACTATTACGGCATTGTGCCTCACAAGCGTTCGGTGGCCCTGTCGAAGTTCCGCGACGGCTACCGTAACTCCATCGCTTCCCAGTTCGGTACACGCGACGGCATCATCGCCCGTTCGGCCGACGATGTGCTGATGATTGCCGAAGCCTATATCCGCAAAGGGGAATCCAGCTATCCGCAGGCCATCGAATGGATCAACAAGCTGCGCCAGCGTGCCGGTTATGCCGAAGGCGAAGACCGCAGTGTGAATGTCGATGGCGGTCAGGCCTACAAGAACAATGCGTACTGCTCGGGCAAGGGTGGCGGCTATTCTGCCGATGGTGCCATCTATTCGGATGCCAACACGTACTACGAGTCGAACAACATGGAAGGCCAGGAAACCACTGCCTCCACCAAGTCGGCCATGACGCTCAACAGCGTTGCTGATGTGTACGATTCGCCGACCGATGCACTGATCTACCAGAAACTGGGCTGCAGCAGTCCTGCGGAGAAGATGATGTGTTTCCTGCTCAACGAGCGTACCCGCGAATTGTGTGGTGAGTTGTATCGTTGGGAAGACCTGGCCCGTACCAAGACCTTGGATGCCCGTTGGCATGCGTTCAACGACGGTGTCAGCCGCGGCTTAGGAAACTTCAGCGCGTCTACCCACTATTACCGTCCCATCCCGCAGTCCTTCCTCGATGGCATCACCAACGAGAGCGGTGCGGCCTTGAGCAACGACGAAAAGCAGCAGATGCAGAACCCCGGCTATTGATGCCTGGATAACGGCCATCTGCAGGTAGAACACAAAGGGCAAAGAAACGGAGAGTTTCCATCCAGAATACTTGGCGTTTTTTATACCTTTGTGTTCTACTTTATTTTTTTAATTCTGTTCCTTCGAAAACACACTTGAACCCATGAAGAAGATATATGGATGCCTGCTCCTGGCAGCAGGCTTGAGCATAGGAGTCCGCGCCCAGCATCCGGTGGCCGGACCCATGAAAGATGTCAACCAAGTTATAGACAATACCCTCGACAGCCTGAACATCGCCCGTTCGGCGCGTCCCGTAGCCGGTTCTTCCCGCAAGGGCGACCATCCGGTCCTGTTCCTGGTGGGCAATTCCACCATGCGCACCGGTACGCTGGGCAACGGCAACAACGGCCAGTGGGGCTGGGGCTTCCTGGCCCATGAATACTTCGATGAAGATAAAATCACGGTCGAGAACCATGCCCTGGGAGGGACCAGCAGCCGTACCTTCTACAACCGGCTGTGGCCCGATGTGCTGAAAGGCATCCGCAAGGGCGACTGGGTCATCATCGAGCTGGGGCATAACGACAACGGCCCCTACGACAGCGGCCGTGCCCGCGCTTCCATTCCCGGTATCGGCAAGGAATCCATCGATGTGACCATTCAGGAAACCGGCGTTCACGAAACGGTCTACACCTACGGGGAATACATGCGCCGCTTCATTGCCGACGTAAAGGCCAAGGGCGCCACCCCCATCCTCATGTCCCTCACTCCCCGCAATGCGTGGGACGATGCCGACAGCACCGTCATTACCCGTGTCAGCGAAACCTATGGGCTGTGGGCCCGGCAGGTGGCCAAGAAGGCCAAAATACCCTTTATCGACCTGAATACCATCGCTGCCGACAAGTTCGAGAAATTCGGGAAGGAAAAGGTGAAGACCCTGTTTTACCTCGACCGCATCCATACCAGCATTTTCGGCGCCAGGGTCCACGCCGAGTCGGCCGTCGAAGGCATCCGGGCCTGCAAGGGCCTCCAGCTGGCCCGCTACCTCAAGCCGCAGCCCGTCGATACCGTGACGGGGTCTTCGCGCCGGCCGGGATGTCCGGTGCTGTTCACCATCGGAGACAGCACGGTGCGTAATTTCGACAACGACCCCGACGGCATGTGGGGCTGGGGCAGCGTCATCCAGGACCTGTTCGACACCCGCCGCATCACGGTGGAAAACCGCGCCAAGGCCGGGCGCAGCGCCCGTACCTATCTCGAGGAAGGCCGGTGGGACTCTGTCTACCATGCCTTGCAGCCGGGCGATTTCGTGCTGATGCAGTTCGGCCACAATGATGCCGGCGACATCCATACCGGGAAAGCCCGGGCCGAACTGCCGGGAGCCGGATACGACAGCAAGGTCTTCAAGATGGAGGCCACGGGCGAATACAAGGTCATCTATTCCTTCGGCTGGTACCTGCGCAAGTTCATCATGGATGCCAAGGAGAAAGGAGCCATCCCCATCGTCCTGAGCCATACCCCGCGCAATATCTTCGATAACGGACAGATTCAGCGCAACACGGCCTCCTTCGGCCGCTGGTCGCAGGAAGCCGCCCGCCAGGCCGGTGCCTATTTCATCGACCTCAACCAGATTTCGGCCGACAAGCTCCAGCAGATGGGGTACGAACAGGGCCTGAAGGTCGTGGCGGACTATTTCAACCGCGACCATACCCACACCTCGTTGAAGGGAGCCCGTCTCAACGCCGAAAGCATCGCCGAGGGGCTGAAGGGCACAGACTGCCCGTTGAAAGACTATTTGAAATGACCACCCACCTGGTCAGAAAGGGGACAGGCGGACGGATACACAGAGATTCGGATAAAATTATAGGCATTATTCGGGGCCTATCCCTTATTTTTGCACTTACGAAAAAAAAACGAAGAACGATGAAAAGACAATGGATATGTACGATGCTGGTTAGTTGGATGGCCCTGGCGGCCGTCTGGGCCCAGCCGGCCTACAACAGCTCCCGCCTGCAGCAGGAACGCCTGGGGCGGGGAGTCGTGGCGGTCCGCCGGAACGCCGGAGAAGTGATGGTCAGTTGGCGCTACCTGTCAGCCGACCCCCTGCAGACCGCCTTCGATGTCTACCGCAACGGCGTAAAGCTCGCCCAGGTGCCCCCCACGGCCGGCACCTGGTACTGCGACCCCTATGCCGGAACGGAGCCCGCGGTCTATACCGTAGAGCCGGTGGTCGACGGGAAGAAGGCAGAGCGTCTCCCCTCCGGCAGCTTTACCCTTCCGGCCGCCGCGCCCTGTGGCTATCTCTCCATTCCCTTGGACCGTCCGGCCGACGGGGTGACACCGGCCGGCGACCCCTATACCTATCATGCCAATGACGCCTCTGTGGGGGATGTGGACGGCGACGGCACCTACGAGATCATCCTGAAGTGGGACCCCAGCAATGCCCACGACAATGCCCACGACGGCTATACCGGTCCTGTCTATATCGATGCCTACCGCCTCACCGGCGAACGCTTGTGGCGGATCAATCTGGGACGGAACATCCGTGCCGGCGCCCACTACACCCAGTTCATGGTCTTCGACCTCGACGGGGACAACCGGGCAGAGATCGTGATGAAGACCGCCGACGGGACCGTCGACGGTACCGGACGGGTCATCGGCGATGCCGCGGCCGATTACCGCGAACCCGGCGACCCGGCCGCCCAGCGTGGCGGTGATTTCCCGCCGGGCGATCCGCGAGGGAAGGGAGGCCCCCACGACCCGCCCCGCAACCAGGGACGCATCCTCACCGGCCCCGAGTACCTCACCGTCTTCGACGGGGCCACGGGAGCCGCCTTGCAGACCATCGATTACGTGCCGCCCCGGGGCCGCCTGGAGGCATGGGGCGACGCGCGGGCCAACCGCAGCGACCGCTTCCTGGCCTGTGTGGCCTATCTCGATGGAGAGCATCCCAGCGTGGTGATGTGTCGAGGCTATTACACCCGTACCGTGCTGGCCGCCTTCGATTGGGACGGGAAAGCCCTGCGGCAGCGCTGGGTGTTCGACACCGACCTTCCCGGCGGCGAGGACTATGCCGGACAAGGCAACCACAACCTGCGCGTGGCCGATGTGGACGGCGACGGCTGCGATGAAATCGTCTATGGCTCCTGCACCATCGACCACGACGGAACGGGGCTATACTCCACCCGGATGGGACACGGCGACGCCCTCCACCTGACCCGCTTCTCGCCCCAACTCGAGGGGCTGCAAGTATGGGCGTGCCATGAGAACCGCAAGGACGGATCCACCTTCCGCGACGCGGCCACGGGGAAAGTGCTGTTCCAGCTCCCCCACCACACCGACGTGGGCCGTTGCATGGCCGCCGACATCGACCCCACCTCCCCGGGCGTGGAAATGTGGTCGTTGGCCTCGGGCGGCCTCCGCAACTGGAAAGGCGAGGTGGTGCAGGCCGAGGTGAAGGACCTGTCCTGTAATATGGCCGTCTGGTGGGACGGCGACCTGCTGCGTGAGCTGCTCGACAAGGACCGCATCACCAAGTACCATTGGGAGACGGGCCGCTGCGAGCCGCTGCTGGTCTTCGAAGGCGCCACCTGGAACAACGGCACCAAGGGCACCCCCTGCCTGCAGGCCGACCTCCTGGGCGACTGGCGCGAGGAAGTGCTGGTCCGGTCGGCCGACGATACCGCCTTGCGGCTCTACGTGTCGCCCATCCCCACCGGCTATCGGTTCCATACGTTCCTGGAAGACCCCGTCTACCGCATCAGCGTGGCCACCCAGAACGTGGCCTACAACCAGCCCACCCAGCCCGGCTTCTATTTCGGTCCCGAGCTGAAAGGAACATTTAGGGGAACAATCATCCAATAAACCATACGATATGAATGCAAGAACACTTACCCTGATGGGAGCTTTCCTGCTGGCGGCAACTTCCGGCACGATGGCGCAGAAGCAGCAAGTTGCCAATGACTCCAACACCCCGCTGCACCTGCTGCAGCCCGACTACAAGGTGCCCTACGGGGTGCAGACCGCCGAAGAGGTGAAGCGCGACATGGACCGTGTGCTCCGCTACCTGGAGCAGCAGACCCCCGCCCGCCTGGTGGACAAGAAGACCGGGAAAGCCGTTACCGACTATTCCCAGATCAACTCCGATACCCAGTTCGAGCGCGGCGCCTTCCGCCTGGCCAGCTATGAGTGGGGAGTCACCTATTCCGCCATGTTGGCGGCGGCGGAGGCCACCGGCGACCCGGCTTACCGCACGTATGTAACCGACCGTTTCCGTTTCATCGCCGAGGTAGCCCCCCATTTCCGCCGGGTGCTCGAGCAGTCGGGGACGATAGATCCGCAGCTCCGTCAGATCCTCACCCCGCAGGCCCTCGACGATGCCGGCGCCGTCTGCGCGGCCATGATCAAGGTGCAGGCACAAGACCCCTCGCTGAACCTGATGCCGCTCATCGACAATTACATGGATTTCATCATGAACAAGGAATACCGGTTGGCCGATGGGACCTTTGCCCGTACGCGTCCGCAGCACAATACGCTGTGGCTCGACGATATGTTCATGGGCATCCCGCCGGTGGCCGGCTATTCGCGGTTGGCCGGTAATCAGCAGGGCAAGTACTGGGCGGAAGCCGTCCGCCAGGTGCTGCAGTTTGCCGGGCGTATGTGGGTCCCCGAAAAGAAACTGTTCCGTCACGGGTGGGTGGAAGAGATGACCGACCATCCGTCCTTCCACTGGGGGCGCGCCAACGGATGGGCCCTGCTCACCCTCTGCGAAGTGCTGGATGTCCTGCCCGAAGACTATCCGCAGCGCGACCGGCTGCTGCAGCTGTTGCGCGAGCACGTACGGGGCCTGGCCGCCCTGCAGAGCGGGGAAGGGTTCTGGCACCAGCTGGTCGACCGTAACGATTCGTACCTGGAAACCTCGGCCACGGCCATCTATGTCTATTGTTTTGCCCATGCCATCAACCGGGGGTGGATAGATGCGTTGGCCTACGGCCCCGTCGTACAGCTGGGCTGGCACGCCGTAGCCAGTCAGATCAACGAGCAAGGCCAGGTAGAAGGCACCTGCGTCGGCACCGGTATGGGCTTTGACCCGGCTTTCTACTACTATCGTCCGGTGAATGTCTACGCCGCCCACGGCTATGGCCCGGTGCTCTGGGCCGGAGCGGAGATGATCCATCTGTTGAACCGTCAGCACCCCAAGATGAACGACAGCGCCGTGCAGTTCTACCACCAGGAGCAGCCGACCACAGAACCGATTTTCCATGTGCGCTGAGGCCCGATGGGAAGCCACTGAAAACAGAAGTCCAACATTAATCATACAAACAGAAAACCATGAAAAGAGAAGCATTTAAGATGTTCTTGAAGCCCGGCTTCGAGAAAGAATACGAGAAACGTCATGCCGCCATCTGGCCGGAACTGAAGAAGATGTTGTCCGACGGCGGTGTGTACGACTATTCCATTTATTGGGACAAAGACACCAACATCCTGTTTGCCTGCCAGAAGACCCGTGGAGAAGCATCCTCGCAGGACATGGGGGCCAACCCCATCGTGCAGAAATGGTGGGATTACATGGCCGATATCATGGAAGTGAATCCCGATAACTCCCCCGTCACTATTCCTCTTCCGGAAGTGTTCCACATGGATTGAGGGGATGGAGAGTGTGTCCATCCCTGGTTATAGTGCAATGGCATGGGGAGTTTCAGGATAGTCCGATTCTCCCTATGGCCTATCTTACGAAAATCGAGTAAGAGATAAACACCTATGGTTAGTGTTTACCTCCTACTCGATTTAGTCTACTACCCGCAGCACCGTGAGGCCTATCTTAGACCTTGACAAGGTTGACTCAGTTAAACATTAAAACTGATTATTGTTGACTATTACTTTTATCACTGATGTTAGTTGACTGAGTCTTTCTTATAACTGTCCAGGGTTGCCTGGAGGGCGTAGCCCGGAAGGAGACCCTGGACACGATGCCGAAGTTACACGTTTTTCAGGGATAAGGCAAGTGTATATCCCAGAATTGAATGACGAGGACGCCAACTGGTATCTTCCTGCCATCGGCCAGTTGACAGTTGTGGATGCACTGCTCAATGGGCAGTATTGGTCCTCGACGGCCATCGTCAGCGAGTCGGGCAATGATACCGCTTATTCGTGGGACGGTGCGAAGCAGGCAACGCCTCGGATGGAACCGCATCGGGTACGTGCCGTCCGTCGGAATCTTCCTTAAGTGAAAATAAAAAAGATGATCATGATGTGGACGGTAATGATTGTGTTAGGAGGTGCCTTGTTCGTATGGATGCTGTACGAACTGGCACACCCCTATACGGACGATGAAGAGGAGTAGCAGAGAAGGCTGTTTTGATGAATCATGTCAGAAAACAGCCTTCCTTTTTTGTGCTTTTATTTTCTAATTTGTACATTTGTCGGGCAAAACAGAAAGCAGCTATACTTATGAAACATACCTTTGTCTACCTGTTGGCGATTGTGTGCCTGGTCTGTCAGGGGGTGAAGGCTACCGTAGAAGTGCGGTCGCGTCACCTCACCTCCGAATCGGGCATCGCCAATAATACCATCCGATCGATTTACCAGGACTCCAAGGGGTTTATCTGGCTGGGAACCATCAACGGACTGAACCGATATGACGGACATTCGTTCCTGACGTTCCGACCCAAAGAGGGGGATGCGCTGTCGCTGCCCGACCACCGGATCTTCGATGTGAAGGAGGACAGCCACGGCCTCTTGTGGATTTCCACCGAATCGAATATCCAGGCGTGCTATAGCCTGCAGCTGGACCGCTTTGTGGATTATACGGGGTGTGGAGAACACCACCAGCCGTATAAATACCGGATGGAGGACAGCCGGGGGCATATCTGGTTGTGGCAGAACGGAAACGGGATGAGGCGAGTTGCGTATGCCGACGGGAGCTTCTCGTCGATGGTCTTCAGGAAAGAACAGGGCAATCTGGCTTCCAACCGGGTGGAGACCCTCACGGAGGACGGACAGCAACGCATCTGGGTGGGGTTCACCCACGGCATCGGACGTGTGGAGGATAACCGGGTGGTGATGCTCGAGCACACGCAGGATGTCTACCGGCTGTTGCCCTACGGGAAGGAGGGGTTGTTCTCGGTCTCGAAGTCGGGCGAACTGATGTGCTGGGAGGAGGAGACGGGGACATTCGTTGTCTGCCACCGGCTGAACGCCCAGGTGTTCGGGGATTTCCGTTGGGGCGACAAATGGCTGGTATTTACCCGCGAGGGGGGCTTCGAATGGAACCTGAAGACCCGACGGCTGGAGCGGAGTGAGTGGCTGGATGTCCCCTTCGGACGGGTGGGCCACGATGGGAAGGGGCATTATTGGGTGAGCAATCACACCGGCAAGTTGTGGCTGGTGGATACCGCGCAGGACAAGGTGGACTCCTTTCAGCTCATGCCGCCCGAGAAGGTGAAGTTCATTGACGAAGAGCGGTTTCATGCCTTGGTGGATGTGCGCGGGATTCTGTGGATTTCCACGTATGGCAACGGACTCTTTGCGTATGACAGGCAGACGGGCGAGCTGCAACATTTTGAGGCGGAAAAGGACGAGGCGTTGATGACGGATTTCCTGCAGAATATCCTGGAGGACCGCAACGGGGGCATCTGGGTGAGCTCGGAATTTACGGGCCTGACGCACCTGACGGTCATCAACCAGGGGATTACCCGTATCTTGCCGGAGCCGGAGTCGTTTTCGGACCGGGCCAACATGATCCGGATGCTGCACCGGAAGGAGGATGGAGGGATCTGTATCGGTACGCGCAGGGGCGGCTGTTATCTCTATACGCAGGACCTGTCGCGCCGGGTGGCTGAACGGCAGTTCCCTGTCAATATCTATGCGATGGCTGAGGGGGCGGACGGCAGCGAATGGTGGGGCAGCCGCGGCAACGGGCTGTGTGTAGACGGTAGGTGGTACACGGAGGGGACGGACGAACAGTCGTTGGGCTGCAACCAGGTGTTTGAACTTTACCGCGACCGGAAGGACCGCATGTGGATCGCTACCTTTGGCGGGGGGCTGAACCTGGCCGTCCCGAAGGAGGGGGGCTATGGGTTCCGCCAGTTCTTGCGGAATTCGTATAACCAGCAGCAGGTGCGCTGCCTGCTGGAGGATGCGGATGGATGGATGTGGGTGGGCACCAGTGCCGGACTGTGTGTGTTCCGCCCCGAGGACTTGCTGGAGCATCCCGACCATTTCATCTGTTACGATTATGCGGGCGGCAGCCTGCCCAGCGACGTGGTGAAGTGTATCGTGCAGGACAGCAAGGGCCGTGTGTGGCTGTCCACGTCGGGCACGGGCTTCAGCTGCTGCATCCCCGACGGCGACTACCGGCATCTGCGTTTCCGCCATTACGGGGTGGAGGACGGACTGGTGAACTGTATGGTACAGTCGATTGTGGAGGATCTGGACGGCTGTCTGTGGCTGTCGACGGAATATGGCATCTCGCGCTTCTCGCCCGAGACGGAAACGTTCGAGAACTTCTTCTTCTCGCCTTATGCCCTGGGCAATTATTACGGGGACAACAGCGGCTGTCTGACGGCCGACGGGAAGGTGGTGTTCGGCTCCGGGCATGGGGTGGTGGTCATTACGCCCCGGGCTACCGCCAACGAACTGGTGGCGCCGCCGGCGGTGTCGCTGACCAGCCTGCTGGTGGACGGGGTGGTGGTCCATCCGAGCGATGAGGGTTCGCCGCTGGAACGTTCGTTGGCTTATACCGACGCGCTGCGGCTGAAGCATTACCAGAATGCGCTGACGGTGGATTTCTCCACTTTCGATTACGAGAATACCCATGCCGTGAAGTATACCTACCGGCTGGACCCTTACGACAAGGACTGGAGCCGGCCTTCGTCGCTGAACTTCGCTTCGTACAAGAACCTGGCTCCGGGTACCTACCGGCTGCGGGTGAAGGCCTGCAATGCCTATGGGGTTTGGGGAACGCAGGAGACGGCCCTGAAGCTCACCATCCTGCCGCCTTGGTGGAAGACGGGGTGGGCGTATCTTGTCTATTTGCTGCTGGTGGCGGCGGCAGGCTATGTCACCTGGCGGCTGGTGCGGGATTTTACGGCGTTGAGGAACCGCATCCAGATCGAGAAGCAGCTCACGGAGTACAAGCTGGTGTTTTTCACCAATATCTCCCATGAGTTCCGTACCCCGCTGACCCTTATCCAGGGGGCCCTGGAGAAGATACACAGCGCCGGGAAGCTGCCGCGCGAGGTGGGGCCTTCGTTGAAGGTGATGGACAAGAGTACGCAGCGGATGCTGCGGCTCATCAACCAGCTGCTGGAATTCCGCAAGATGCAGAACGGCAAGCTGGCCCTTTCGCTGGAGGAGACCGACATCATTGCGTTTCTCTACGAGATTTTCCTGAGCTTCCAGGATGCGGCCGCCAGCAAGACCATGGATTTCCGGTTCCAGCCTTCCTGCCCTTCCTACAAGATGTTCATCGACAAGGGGCATGTGGACAAGATGGTGTATAACCTGCTCTCGAACGCGTTCAAGTACACTCCGTGCCGAGGGACGGTTGTGCTGGCCATCGAGGTGGATGAGGGGCGCCGGCAACTGGTGATCCGGGTGGCTGATACAGGTGTGGGCATCCCCAAGGAGAAACAGGGCGAATTGTTCAACCGCTTCATGCAGAGCAGCTTCTCGGGCAGTAGTGTCGGGGTGGGGCTGCACCTGACGCACGAGCTGGTGAATGTGCACCATGGCAGCATTGTCTTCCGGGAGAATGCCGGAGGGGGGTCTGTGTTCACCATCACGCTCCCCACCGACCGCGGGGTGTACGAAGAGAAGGATTTCCTGATTCCGCACAATGTGCTGATGGAAGAGGAAAGGCGCCATCATGAGGAGGTGCTGGCGGCTGAGACGGCCCGACTGACGACCGACGAGGAGGAGCCGGACATTTCGATGCAACCCTTGAACGGGAGGAAGGTGCTGGTCATCGAGGATGACAATGATGTACGCGACTTTGTGCGCGAGGAGCTCTCGCGGTACTTCGAGGTGGAGGTGGCTGCCGACGGCAATTCGGGGCTGGAAAAGGCCAAGAACTTCGATGCCGACCTGATTGTCTGCGACATCCTGATGCCGGGCATGAACGGGTATGAGGTGACCCGGAAACTGAAGAATGACTTCACGATCAGTCATATCCCCGTCATTCTGCTGACGGCGATGAACTCGCCCGAATCGCATCTGCAGGGTGTGGAGAGCGGGGCGGATGCTTATATCACCAAACCGTTCAGCACGAAGTTCCTGTTGACCCGGGTCTTCAAGCTGATTGAGCAGCGCGAGAAGCTGCGGGAAAAGTTCTCGAACAGTCCTACCCTGCTGCCACCGGCCATCTGCACGACCGACAAGGACAAGGAATTCGCCGACCGTTTGCAGGCGGTGCTGGAACAGCAGCTGGACAATCCGCAGTTTTCCATTGATGACTTTGCGGCGGCCGTGGGGCTGGGGCGCACCGTGTTCTACCGCAAGGTGAGGGGGGTGACGGGGTATTCGCCCAACGAATATGTCCGCATTGTCCGGCTCAAGAAGGCGGCGCTCTTGCTGCTGGAGGGGCAGCTCACCGTGTCGGAGGTGTCGTATCAGGTGGGTATCAACGATCCGTTCTACTTCAGCAAATGCTTCAAGCAGCAGTTTGGGGTGTCTCCTTCGGTATATAGCAAACAGAAGGGGGTGGTGTCTGGCCCGCAGGAGGCATCGGGCGAATCCGGTCATTGACAGGGATAAGTATTCTTTTTCGATAAACCTTTATTTCTATCTTCTATTTCTATCTTATGAACTTATGAAAACGTTTCGACATTTGTTGCTTTTCTTTTTGGGCGTATGCCTGCCGGGCTGGGGATTTGCCCAAATGGTACTGGTAGAGAACGGGAAGCCCAAAGCGGACATCCGGTTGGCGGATGACCGTCCCGCCAACCGGCAGGCGGCCGACCTGCTGAATCATTTTATCCGTAAGATGACCGGGGCGGAACTGCCGGTCGCCGGGGGCGGGACGTCGTTCCGGAAAGGTACGGTCCTCATCGGCACTCCGACGGAGGAAGCCGGTGAAGACGGCTTCCTGATAGAGTGTCGCGACGGAGGACTGTCGGTCAGCACCGGAGGCGACAAGGGGGCCATCTATGGAGTGGTGACCCTGCTGGAGGACTACCTGGGGGTGCATTACTATGCTTGCCAGACCTATACGCTGACCGAACAGCCGACGCTGCGTCTGCCGGCCCTGCGCCGTGCGGAGACACCTGCCTTCCGCTTCCGACAGACGTTCAGCTATGGCAACGACGACCCCATCTACGTACAGTGGTTCCGTCTGGAGCAGCAGACCGAAATCTTTGCCGACAACTTGTGGGTGCATACGTTCAACCGCATCTTGCCTGCGGCACAGTATGGAAAAGACCATCCGGAATACTATTCTTTCCTGAACGGCGAACGCCGTCCCGGTGATCACAGCCAGTGGTGCCTGACCAACCCCGAGGTGTTCGAACAGGTGGTGCAGAAGGTGGATTCCATCTTCCGGGCGCACCCCGGTCAGACCATGATCAGCATCAGCCAGAACGACGGGAACAACACGTATTGCCAGTGTGACGAGTGCCGGAAGGTGGATGAATACGAGGGCTCTCCTTCGGGTAATATCATCCGTTTCCTGAACCGTCTGGCGGAGCGCTTCCCCGACAAGCAGTTCTCTACGCTGGCCTACCTGTTCAGCATGCATCCGCCCAAGCACGTCAAGCCGTTGCCCAATGTGAACATCATGCTGTGCGACATCGACTGCAAGCGCGAGGTGCCCCTGACCGACAATGCTTCGGGCAGGGATTTCATGAAGGCCCTCGAAGGATGGGCGGCCATCTCCGACAATATCTTCGTGTGGGACTATGGCATCAACTTCGACAATATGGTGGCACCGTTTCCCAATTTCCATATCCTGAAAAAGAACATCCAGCTCTTCAAGAAGAACCATGCCACCATGCTGTTTGAACAGGTGAACGGACAGCGCGGCACCGACTTTGCCGAGATGCGTGCCTATATGCTGGCCAAGCTGATGTGGAACCCCGAACTGGACGAGGACTCGCTCATGCAGTCGTTCATGGAAGGGTATTACGGGAAGGCGGCTCCTTACCTGTACCGCTACCAGCAGGTGATGCAGGGGGCGCTGCTGGCTTCCGATGTGCCGCTGTGGATCTACGATTCCCCCATCTCGCACAAGGACGGGATGCTGAACCGGCGGCTGATGAAGGTTTATCGGGAACTCTTCGATGCGGCCGAGGAAGCGGTGAAGGACGACAGCGTGCGGCTGGCGCACGTACACATCTCCCGCCTGCCCATCCAGTACAGCGAACTGGAGATAGCGCGCACCCGTACGGACGGTGACCTGGCGGAGGTCCGGCAGAAGCTGGAGGTATTCCGCGAACGGGCGGCCCGTTATGGCATCGAGCACCTGAACGAGCGCAACAACCGCATTGCCGATTATTGCCGGCTGTATGAGAGCCGCTACCTGCCTCGTCCCAACACGAACAAGGCGGCGGGGGCAAGGGTCATTTGGAATAATCCGCCGGCGCCCCGCTACCGGCAGATAGCCGAGACGGCATTGACCGACGGCTTGTTTGGAGGGGCCTCCTTCGTGGAAAGCTGGGTCGGCTGGGAAGGCGAGGATGCCGACTTTGTGCTGGACATGGGCGAGGAGAAGGAATTCCAGTGTGTGGAAAGCGACTTCCTGTTGCAGTCGGGCGGTTGGGTGCTCCTGCCGAAGAGTGTCACGTATTCTTATTCGCAGGATAACCGTACGTTTACCGAGATGGGCACGGTTGAGCTGGCGGAAGACCGTGACCCTTCCATCAAGTTTGTGCCTGCAAAGGTAGTGGCGAACCAGCCGGTACGTGCCCGCTACCTGCGTGTGCAGGTCAAGTCCATCGGTCTGTGTCCTCCCTGGCACTACGGGGTAGGCTATCCCGCCTGGTTCTTCGTGGACGAGGTGAAGGTGGAATAAGGGAAAGAAACTAATTCATTGAATCATCTAAAAAAATGCTGAGTGTATGAAGAAAACTGTATTGCTCGTGCTGACTGCCTTCCTGATGGTCGCTTGCGGAAATGCCCAGACCCGGAAGGGGGCTGCCTCGGAAGTGAAGGCGCATAAGACATTGACCCTGACGAAGGCCGATTTCCAGCAGAAGGTGGCCGACTGGGGAAAACTGCCCGACGAATGGAAGTACCTGGGCGACAGGCCTGCCATTATTGATTTCTATGCTACGTGGTGTGGTCCCTGCCGCCAGTTGGCCCCCGTCTTGGAGGAACTGGCGGCCGAATACGAAGGCAAGATCTTTATTTACAAGGTCGATACTGACAAGGAGCAGGAACTGGCCGCCATGTTCGGCATCCGCTCCATCCCTTCACTGCTGTTCATACCCATGGACGACAAGCCGCAGATGGCGCAGGGAGCCTTGCCGAAAGCTACCTTGAAAGAGGCGATTGACAATTTCCTGCTGAAGAAATAGGGGGGCCTGTCTGAAGAAAAACTTGAGGCACCTGTCCAATGAGGCACCTGTCCAACGGTCATGCTTGGACCGCCTGTCCAACGATCATGCTTGGACCTCTTTCCAACTGTCATGCTGAACGTAGTGAAGCATCTGAAAACATCCACTTGTGCTAACAGATTTCTCACTTCGTTCGAAATGACAGGGGAAAGGGGAAACCATTCTCGGACCTAGGTCATGCTTGTACCGCCTATCCAACTGTCATGCTGAACGGAGTGAAGCATCTGAAAACATCTACTTGGTGCTAACAGATTTCTCACTTCGTTCGAAATGACAAGGGAAGGAAGGGGTGGATATTTCTCACTTCGTTCGAAATATCCACCCTTTCACATAGGCCAACGTCATCAGCAGCAGCCCCAGACCGAGGGCGGCAGACAGGAAGAGCAGGCCGTAGCCGTTGACGAAGGCCACCGGAGCGAACGTGATGAGCGCAATCTCCACCGGGGCAATGATGAGATAGGCCAGCGCGTAGTCGTCCAGGCAGCGGCTGCGCATCTGCGGGTCCACCACGCGAAGCAGGGCGATGCCCATCGCCATGGTGCCAGTGTACCATCCCCAGGTGAAGAGGGCTTTCTCGAACCAGTATTCGCCCTTGAACAGCAGACGGCTGACCACCAGTACGTAGAGCAGGGTGACGGCCAGTCCGGACAACAGCAGCACGGCGAGGGGTTGCCAGTAGTGGAGAACCACCTCCAGCCGGATGGCCGAGATGCCGAATGCGACCAGCAGGTCGGTGAATGTGCCGCTGAGGTGGCCGATGGCAGTGGGACTGAGGTAGCCGATGGTCTTTGACCGGGTGCAAACCCATTTGGCCAGGATACCGACCACGAAGGCGCAGCTGAAGACGGGCAGCTGGAGCTGGGGCAGTCCTATGGCCACGAGCTGGCTGATGCCGTAGCCGCCCAGGGCAATCAGGGCGATGAAGGCGAAGTGGAGGGTCAGTGGGTCCATGGAGATGGACGAGCAGGAGGCATCGCCCAGGCTTTCCCGCTTTTCGGGCGGCAACAGTCCGGTCCGCAGCTCGGGCGGCAGTTGGGAGAAGTCGGTCAGGAACGAGGAATGGCCGCGGCGGGTGCCCCATTTGATGAGGGTGAGTCCGATGAAGACGGAGGCTACGATGCCTACTGTGGCGGCGGTCATGGCCAGTGTCAGCATGTCGGCGTTGCCGAAGCGGGCGAACGCTTCCCCGATGGCGGCGGCGGTGCCATGTCCGCCGCAGAAGCCGCTGGGCATGGCGATGCCGAACGCCGTGCCGGTCTGCCAGAGCCCGTCGAGCAGCCAGATGCCTAACAGTCCGCCGAACGCCCATTGCCACAGCATGCCGGTCTGCGAGTAGGCCCACATTTTCAGGATTCCCTTGTTCTTTCATGCCTGACGCGAGCTGCTGAAGGGGAGGCAGCTGAAGATAAGGGCAATCAGAATGCCGGCATACGTGCCTAACTGGTGGGAGAAGGGGAGCCATCCCAGTCCGCCCGGTCCGAGGGCCAGTCCGAGGAAGCCGGCCAGCAGGCTGGGAGGGATGAAGAGCCGTTGTACCAGCCTGACCTTGATGCGCAGCAGCTTGCCGGTGAGTAACAGCAGGGCGATGAGGCCTGTATCAGTGAAGAGGGTCCAAGGAGAAAATTCGTTCATGTTGCTTGCCTGTTTGGATTATCTGTGTGCAAAAGTACAGAAAATATTCCTATTTGCAAGAAAATCGACATTCTAAATGCTGCAGCTGTATCCGTAAGACCTGTCTTCCGGGACACAGGAGCGTCCTTTGCCTCTTTGCCTACGGTGGCGGGTCACTTGGTGGTTTCTTCCAAATAGACCTTCCCGTTCCGTTTCTCCATCCGGACCAGGCTGCCTTTGGGGTGGAGGTTGAACGGGGTGATTTCCTCCGTCCGGTTGTCCACGACCATCAGCATGCTTTCGTCGGCGAACCGCTGCACCTGGAACTTCAGTTCCGTACTGTCGAATCGGCGGCTTACCAACAGACTGTCGTTGAGGTAAATGGACAGGCTGTCACCGGCGAATTGTCCGGCCACCTGCACGGTGTATTGTCCTTCGAACACCTTCGGCCCGTCCTTTTTCTGGTAGCGGAAGCTGAGGTAGAAAAACAGGCAGACAATGGAGAACACGCCGAAGGCGAGCAGTCCGTTGCCAATCATGAATTGCTTGTTGCTGTCAATGCTTTTGCTCATAGTTGTTCGGTAGTTAATGGTTCAATTCTCATATCCAGGATTTTGATGGAGGTTCTTGTTCAGGTCGAGCACCTTCGAGGGAATGGGGAAGACGGTGGTGTAGCCGCTGGCCTCGTCGGGCAGCTGGGGACGCTCGTCGTAAGCCGTGGTGAAACGTCCGAAGCGGATGAGGTCCTGCCGGCGCCAGCCTTCCCACATCAGTTCCATCAGCCGTTCGTCGAGCAGGGTGTTGAGGGTGGCCTCCCGGTCGGGCATGCCTGCCCGGCGTCTGACGAGGTTCAGTTCGTAGCTGCCGTCTTGTCCGTTGCGCACCTTGGCTTCAGCGGCCATGAGCAGCGCGTCTCCGTAGCGGAACAGCACGATGTCGTTGCTTTGCAGCCAGCCGTCATTGTAAGCCGTGCGGTCTATCTCATACTTGCTCATGCGTGCGCCGGCAGTCTTCTCGTAGGGGCTTCCAGTCAGGTCAAGCCGGACTTCCAACGGACGATAGACCAAGGCTTCCCCGTTGTCCAAATAGACGTTTTTCCCGTCCACCAGCAAGGTGTCGCTGTAGAAGTTGCAGCGGTATCTCGCGTCAATGTCAGGGGTACCGTAGCCGAAAGTGCGCACGGTGGAGCGGGTGGCGGAGGTGCCGTTCTCGGCATCCATGCCCAAGGCAGCTCCGTGGTTGTAGTGGCGCGAACGGAACAGGTTGCGGAACCAGTTGGTATAGAGGGTCTTGTCCATGGGGATGGTGAAGATGTTCTCGCAGGAGTTCTCGTTGCCGATGGCGAAGTTGGTCGTGTAGTTCGTTTCCAGCCGGTAGCCGAAGGCACCCAGTTTCTCGCAGTAGGCTACGGTAGTCTCCCAAGCGTTGAGCCGCTGTCCGTCCACTTCGAAGAAGATGTTCTTGCCGTCCGGTCGTTGGCCGTCGGTCCAGTTGTCATCGCTGTACACCTCGGCGTTGAGGGCCAGCTTTGCCAGCAGGAAGTAGGCGACAGGCAGGGTAAGTTTCCCGTAGTAGTAGCCTTCGCGCTGGCTTTCCTGGGGGTAAAGGAAGGGAAGTGCTGCTTCCAGCTCGCTCACCACGAAGCGGAAGACGGCGCCACGTCCGCTTTGTGTCACTTGGTCAGTGGAGGAAATGTAGGTCGTGCACAGGGGGACATTGCCGAACAAATCCATCAGGTAGTAATAGTACAGGGCGCGGATGGAGCGCACCTCTGCCTGGCAGACTTGCAGCTCGCGGGCAGTGAGCAGTGAGCGGTACTGTTCCAGCAGGGCCAACGAGTGGTTGCACAGTCCCACTACCTTATAGAGGTATGTCCATGTGGCGTACAGGGGAAGGTCGGCCGCCGACCACTGGTGCAGGTAGAGGCCCTGCCAGAAGCCGCCGTCGTACCAGTCGCCGCCCCGCGTAGGCAGCATCGCCTCGTCGGTGGTGAAGGTGTTGTAGTCATAGACACCCCGGTAGGTGCCTTGCAGTCCCTGGCTTTCCTCGTTGCCACCGATATAATTATATAAGGTAGAGATGGTGTTGATGTAGAGGCTGGTGGCAGAGCCGTACGCCTCTTCTTCCGTCAGCTGCCCTTTCGGGTGCTCGTCTAAGCAGGCGGTCAGGACGGGAAGCACTATAAGGAAAAGGAGATATTTTTTCATGATGTTGGTCCGTTGGTGTTAGAATTGAATACTGAATCCGATGGAGTAGGAGCGGTAAACGGGGTACGACCGCTTGTCGTCGATGCCCAAGGTGCTACTGACCACGTAGCTGTTGATCATGGGGGTCAGTCCACTGTAGCCGGTGAGGGTGCCCAGGTTGTTTACGCTGCACGACAGGCGGAGCGAGCTGATGTACTTCGACCGGCGCAGGGGGACGTTCCAGCCCACGGTCAGGTAGTCGAAGTTGAGGTAGTCTCCGCTTTCTAACCAGTAGTCGGTGGCGGTCTGGTCCTTGATGTTCCGTTCTGGCGCGCCCTTCATGACGTTGTAGTCGGGGAAGCTCGACATGTTCATGTAGGTCAGCGAGGTGCCGTTGTAGATCTTGTGCCCGAAGGCTCCGTTCATCTGGAGCGAGATGTCGATGTTCTTGTAGCGGAAGCCGATGTTCGAGCCCAGCGTCATCTTCGGGGTAGCCTGGCCGGCGATGTAGCGGTCGCCCTCGTCGTCGATGCTCACCGTTCCGTCGTTGTTCAGGTCAGCTATCTCATAGCGGTAGCTGCCGTCATCGCCCCGGGTCTGTCCGGTGCAGTGGGGCAGGTAGAACACGCCCAAGGGTTGTCCCACCATCTGATAGACGATGTTGTTGTTGCCACCGTGGAAGCCCGCGCCGTTCAGCGCGCCGATGTTCGTGATGTCGGCGGCGCTCATCTGCGTGCCTTGATAGTCGCCGCTCAGCGAAAGCAGCTTGTTCTTCTGCCACGCCAGGTTCACGTTGATGTTCAGCTCCATCTGTCGTTTGCGGATGGGAGTGAAGCTTACACCCACTTCCAGACCGCTGTTGCTCATGCTGCCGAGGTTGGCCAGTAGCTTGTCGTAGGTGAAGGGCGGCACGGGTACGTCGTACAGGTAGAGCATGTCGGTGGTCTTCGAATAGTAGTATTCGGCGGTCAGCAGCAGGCGGTTGTGGAAGAAGCCCCAGTCCGCGCCCACGTTGAAGGTGCTGCGGGTCTCCCATTTCAGGTCAGGGTTATCGTTCCGGGTAAGGCCCATGGTGACCGCCGGCGAGCCGAACACCGACACCACGCCGTTTTGCTGGAGCAGTTTCAGCGAGTTGTACGAGCTGATGCCGCCCAGATTGCCCGACCGTCCGTAGCCGGTGCGTACCTGCAGCTGGCTCAGCCACTCCACATCCCTCAGGAAGCGTTCTTCCTTGGCGTTCCATTCGGCGGAGACGGAGGGGAAAAATCCCCAGGTATGGTTGTCGCCCACCATGGAGCTGCCGTCGGCACGGGTGCTGACCGTCAGTTTGTAGCGGTCGTTCAGCGCGTAACTGACGCTTCCCATGACCGAAGCCAGCGACGGGTCCTCGTAGCTGCTGCCCGTCCCGCCGTAGGGACGGATGGAGCCGGCGGCCAGGTTGTGGTAGCCGAACTCATTCGATTGGAATCCCTTTACCAAAGTCCAGAATCCCGTGTTGCGTCGTTTCTGGTATTCGCCGAGCAGGCGCGCGTCCAGCCGGTGCCCGCTCCACGTATGTCCGTAGGTCAGCGACACGTTGCCTAACCAGTCCTCACTTTTCTGTTCACCACGGGCCGCTTGTCCTTGCGCCCATACCCAGGTGGGGCAGAACTGCGCGTTCTCCTGGGAGCTGTAGGAGTACGAGCCGAAGCCTGTCAGCCGGAGGTTGTCCGTCAGCTGAAGTTGTAGCCGCAGGTGGGTGTTGAAGTTCAGGTATTTCGTGTCATCCTTCTCTCGGAGCAGGGCCTGGGGAGGATTGATTTGCGAGGCGGTGCTGTTCTTGTCCCATCCACCGCTGGCATTGGGGGCAGTCCCGAAGGTGGGGTTCTGCGAGGCGGCGGAGTAGAACAGCTTCCATTCGTCGAAGATGTCCTTGTTGGTCTGTGATGAGCCGAACACGCCCATGTCGATGGTTAGCCGACCGTCGAACGCTTTCTGCGACAGATCCAGCTTGGCCACGAAGTTCTGGTAGGCGTTGTTGCGGACCACTGTGCGGTTGTCCATGAAACCGATGGAGGCGCGGTAGTTCGAAGCGTCCGTCCCTCCGCTGAAGGCCACGTGATGGCTTTGTACCCATCCCGTGCGGGTGATGGACTGGGGAAAATCGGTGTCGTAGCCGCCGTTGTTGTAGTCCAACCCTAACTGTTGGGCGGTACGGATGTATTGGTCTGCATTCAGCATTTCGATGTTCTTGTAGGTATGCTGCATGCCGATGTTGCCGTCGTAAGAGATATGGAACTGAGAGCCGCTGCCTTTCTTCGTGGTAACTTCGATGACACCGGAGGCACCTCTCGACCCGTATTGGGCCGTTTCGGCGGCGTTCTTCAGGATGTGGAAGCTCTCGATGTCCGCCGGATAGATACTGCTGAGGGTGGCCAGGTCGGACGACACACCGTCGATGATGACCAGCGGGTCGTTGCCGCCGGTCAGGGAGGTGGTACCTCGTACGCGGACACTGTTCAGCATGGCCATCGGGTTCGAGCTGTCGGTGGTCACACTCACGCCCGCCGCCTGTCCGTTCAGGGCTTCCAACGGGTTGGTCACCAGTCCTTTGTTCATTCTTTCCTGTGTCACCTTGTCCACTGATCCGCTGCCCAGTCTGGTCCGGAGCGTATCCTGCGGTGCGCTGTCAGTGACAGTTTGTGCGAGGCCGGTGGCGCAGGAGGCCAGTCCCAACAGCCAGCAGCCGATTCGTTGCGTTGCGTTTGTCATAGGTAAAGGGTTTAATTTCCGCAAATGTACAAAAATATGCGGAATAGCCCTCTGTTTGATCGTTTTTATTTCGGAGAGCGGGACGGATGGCAAAGGAAAGTGAGGAGGTCTGAAACACAAAGGAAGGAAGAAAAAGAGAGGGAAAACCTTCTTTGTCCTTTGTAGCGGTGTCACGAATGCTTTTGTCACGGTCGTTTCATCCCGGTTGTTACAACTGTTCCATAGTAGTGGAACGACTGTGACAATGGGGATGGAATAAATGTGACAAATGGTATCGGATGGCTGATCCAAACCCGCTTGCTATCCTCAGTTGGTTGAAACGTCATTTTATTTGTGCCCGAATCCTACTCAAACTTGCCTGTGTGATGCCTAAATAGGTGGCGATACTTCCTAACGGCAACCGCTGTAACAAATCAGGCTCTTTCTCCAACAACTCGTGATACC
>JALEPZ010000009.1 GCA_022767125.1 Phocaeicola plebeius | reverse complement strand
TGATTGCCCAACCGTTTTGCGAGATTTTGAAGTAATCGCTCCCCATACTTTGCCCTGTCACTCCCATTTTGTTCATATACCACGATATAATAGCCCGTAAGCCATGCCTTTGCTGTGACATGCCTGTTGATTACAAGACGTGCATTATTCCGCAATGCATCGTTTGTACGCTCTATTTGTGATACAAGACCTTCAAAAGTTATGTTCTCTAATCTTTCTTCCATTGTTTTTCTTTAGTATTTCGCCAATGCCAATTGGCGACTTAAATTCGTCTTACACCATCTTCTTTTGCATCCAATTATAAATTGTAGATTATAAATTGAACGTCACCTCTCCTTGCTGGAAGATGGTTATCTCGTCGAGAGGAACATCAGGAGTGAGGTCGTCTTGCAGGCCGTAGATGTCGATAAACTGACGGTTGATCTCTTCGTTCTCGTGCAGCTGCATGAAGAGGTGCTCCCACTTCTACTTGTATTGCTCCATCAGGGATTTTAATGAATAATTGTTTAATGAAGAATGAATAATGGACTGTGCATCGTCAGCGGAATCATTGTCTGATAATTGTTCATTATTCTTATATCATTATTCATTATCTCCAGCAATGGATTCGTCTCGAAATCCCATGAGGTTTCGTGAGCGTCCCAATCCCATTTAGAAATGGCAATATTTGATTCTGATAAATGGGCTATTATTACTTTTGAAGAACAATCTTTCCATGGGAGTCGTACAACATAACCTGGTGCAAGACTGAGCGTGGGATTTAGAATTGGTAAGATGTAAGACGTAATTCTACTATTCAGATATCCTATTACATAATAATATTCATTATCATTATTTACAAATATTGCAGGAGTCCCAGTTCCACAGATACAGTTCTCTATTAGACGGAATGCTTTATTCTCTGTACAACCAGTATATGACCATCCTATCCCTTTTTTAAATATGAATCTTCGTCACCTCTGCGAATAGACTTGTTATGAAAAGATAGCGTCGATTCAAATCTTTATTTTCCATTTTTCCACTGAATGAGTTTATATACATGCAAAATAAATGTTTTTATCTGAAAAGAAATGCTATCCTTCGTCCGGCGGAAACGGTTAATCCGTCATTCCGCCAGTCGATGCAATCGACTTGTTCACTTCCTCGATGTAGTCTAGAATCTCCTCACGTCCTGTCTTTTTTTCCGATGATGAGATGAAGAAGGGCGGCAGTTCCTCCCACTGCTCCTGCAATTTGTTCATGAACCGCTCCACGCTTTTCCGTGTCTTTGCCATCGTCTGTTTGTCGGCTTTCGTGAAGATGATGGCAAAGGGGACCCCGTTCTCTCCCAGCCACTCGATGAATTCCAGGTCGATGCGTTGCGGCTCCAGCCGGCTGTCAATCAAGACAAAAAGACAAGTCATCTGCTTCCGTTCCAGCACATAATATTCAATCATTTTCTGGATCTTGTCCATCATCTTCTTTCCTCGTTGTGCATAGCCATAGCCTGGCAAGTCGACAAGATACCAGGATTTGTTCACTAAAAAGTGGTTGATGAGCAATGTCTTTCCCGGTGTAGAAGAAGTCATTGCCAGTTTGGGCTGCTTGGTCAGCATGTTGATGAGGCTCGACTTGCCCACGTTCGAACGTCCGATGAAGGCATATTCGGGCAAGTTCGTGTCGGGACACATATCCGCCCGCGAGTTGCTGATTATAAATTCGGCACTGGTTATTTCCATTTGATTTATTGATTATAAGATTTCTTTTGGGGCAAATTTACAAAAAAAACTGAGATGCTGCAACGGTTAGGGAAGAACCCGTTTCTCCTTCGCAAAAGAAACGTTCCCGTCTGTCGCCTGATGATGTGGGCGTGTCAATATTTCTTTGTCGGGGAGAGCCGTATGCTTGATGGCATCATTTGGGGAGATTTATTTGGAGGATTAGCGGGAAAAGTCTTACTTTTGCAGGGAAAAAAGGGAATCAGGGATAAGCAGTTATTCCCTCCTACGAAAAATCAGATTATGCTAAGCAAGAACAAGATAAAATGGATCCGTTCGCTGGAGCTGAAGAAGTTCCGGAAAGAGGAAGAGAGTTTTCTGGCAGAAGGACACAAACTGGTGGGTGACCTGTTGGGGCATTTCGAATGTAGGTTGCTGGTGGCGACAGAAGAGTGGTTGGCTGCACATCCTGCCGCGCAGGCGGACGAACGGGTGGTGGTAGACCGGGATGAGCTGGCCCGAGCCAGCCTGCTGAAAGCACCGCAGGATGTTTTGGCGGTGTTCCGTCAACCGTCATATGTCTGTCCGCCCCAGGTAGTGGTTGACGAACTCTGTCTGGCCTTGGATGATGTGCAGGACCCGGGAAACTTGGGAACGATTGTCCGCATTGCCGACTGGTTTGGCATCCGGCATATCTTCTGTAGTCCGGCAACGGCCGATCTGTATAATCCGAAGACGGTGCAGGCCACGATGGGGGCCATGGCGCGGGTGCAACTGCACTATGCACCCTTGGTGCCATTGCTGGAGACGCTACGGGCCGATGTTCCTGTCTATGGTACGTTTCTAGACGGCGATGACTTGTACACCCAGCCGCTTTCGGCGGCTGGGCTGATTGTGATGGGCAATGAGGGCAATGGCATCAGTGCAGCTGTGGCCCGCCATATCAATCGTCGCCTGCTGATTCCCAACTATCCGAAAGGAGCACCTACCAGCGAGTCGCTGAATGTGGCAGTGGCTACGGCTGTTGTCTGTGCCGAGTTCCGTCGGGCGGTCAGTCGATGAACCGGCGGGTTAACGGGCCGAATTCGTCGATGCGGCGGTCGCGGAGGAACGGCCACCATCGACGCACGTTTTCGCTGCGTGTCATGTCGATTTCCACCACCAGATTTTCCTCTTTCACGTTGCTGGCTTGCGCCAGGAGTTCTCCTTGCGGTCCTGCAACGAAGCTGTTGCCCCAAAACTGTATGCCATGGGTCTGCCCCGAGGGGTCGGGTTCGAGACCGACGCGATTGACGGCAATGACGGGAAGTCCGTTGGCAACGGCATGCCCGCGCTGGACAGTTACCCAGGCTCCCAGCTGGCGCAGCTTTTCTTCCTGTGAATCCGAACTCTCCCAACCGATAGCGGTGGGGTAAATCAGCAGTTCTGCTCCTCGCAGGGCCATCAGCCGGGCTCCTTCGGGGTACCATTGGTCCCAGCATACCTGTACTCCCAATTTCCCGACTGAAGTTTCGATAGGCTCAAAGCCCAGATCGCCAGGGGTGAAATAGAATTTTTCGTAATAGGCGGGGTCGTCGGGGATGTGCATCTTCCGGTATTTGCCGGCTATGCTGCCGTCGGCATCAAATACGACGGCGGTATTATGATAGAGTCCGGCGGCCCTTCGTTCGAAGAGGGAGGTGACCAGTACGATATGATAGGCGGCAGCAATTTCGCTGTAGAAACCGGTGGACGGGCCGGGAATGGGTTCAGCCAAGTCGAAGAGGGAAGTGTCTTCTGTCTGGCAGAAATAGGGGGTGTTGTGCAGTTCCTGAAGTACGACCAGTTGTGCACCGGCTTGTGCCACAGTAGCAATGTTGCGATGAAGTTTCTCTAAGTTGAATTTCAAGTCGTTCGTGCAGGATTGTTGCACGATGCCGACGCGAAGGGTTCTTTTCATATTGTTCGGTTATTTGATGGTCATTGAATGGTTTCTTCCGGATATTGCATGGTGACGCAGTGTAGCGACCCGTGCTGTCGGATGAGGGCTCTGCAGTCGATGCCTACTATCTCTCGTCCCGGGAATGCTTGTGCCAATACATGGGCGGCGGCTTCATCGTGACGGGGCTGTGCGTAGGTGGGGTAGAGCACTGCTTCGTTCATAATCAGGAAATTCGCATAAGTGGCAGGCAGTCGTTCGCCTTCTTCATCGAAAACCGGGTCGGGCCAGGGAAGGGCGAGCAGCCGGTAGGGACGGTTGTCGAGGGTGCGGAACGTGCGCAACTGTTCTTCCATGCGTTGCAGTTCGGCATAATGTTCATCGTCGGGATGGTCGCACCGGACATAAACGATGGTGTCGTCCGGGCAGAGGCGGGCCAGGGTATCTACGTGGCTGTCGGTATCATCACCGGCCAGATAACCATGGTCCAGCCATAACACCTGTTGCAGGCCGAACAGCTGCTTCAGACGATTCTCGATGGCCGAACGGTCCAGGGTATCGTTTCGGTTGGGAGCCAGCAGGCAGGGGGAAGTGGTCAGCAGGGTGCCTTTCCCGTCACTTTCTACCGAGCCTCCTTCCAGCACGAAATCGCGGCAGTTGACATAGGTCCCTTTCAGCACATGGGCAGCCTGCAGCCGGCTGTTGATGAGGTTGTCGAGATAGGCCGCAAACTTCATGCCCCAACCGTTGAAACAGAAGTCGAGGAGGCGGGGGGAGCCGCCGGATGCCGACAGAACGGTGAGGAAGGAGTGGTCGCGGGCCCAGGTGTCGTTGGTGGGACAGGCCACGAATCGGATGCGGTCGCGGTAAGGTTTCCCGGACAGGCGTTCGGGAAAGACAGGGGCCACCAGCAACAGGGGTTGCCGGGCAGCAATGGCATCAGCCAGCTGTTCGAAGCAGTCTTCCACTTCGTTCAGCATATAGTTCCAGTCGGTGCCTGAATGGGGCCACGTCAGTTGCACGTATCCTTGGCGGTGCCATTCGGCGGGGAGTTGGTAGGACATGTTGTTGTTTCTTGTTTATGGATGAATATCTGTTTGTTTTTTCTCGCTGTTTATGGATCGGTTCTCTTTCTTCGCCTGTGAAGCAACAGCCAGTCGATGAGTTCCCGCCAGTGGTTGAAGTCTTTCTTGTACATCAGTCCGATACCTTGGGTGGTCAGGGTCGATTTGGTGAAATAGCGGTCGTTGGTCTGGTTGTAGCCTTTCAGCCGCAAATCCCCGTTTTTGGTCAGCAGCCACATGGCCTCAAAGTCGCCGACAAAGTTGGTGTTGCGCATGGGGTTGTCGCGGTAACCGAAGTTGCCGTTGATGATCAAGCGGTTGTTCAGCAGGCTGCCCGAAAGAATGGCTTCTGCCTCCACGTCGCTCCAGCCTTTTGTGCCGGTGGTCAGGTGGGTGCCGAAGTTCCAGTTCTGGTTGTCAATGACTTGTGAGAGCATGTTGTTGAGCTGTCCAGACAGGGTATTGAAGGCCAGCGAACTGGTGGCATCGCTCTGGTTCGCATTGTTCGCGTAATCGTAGGTGTAGAACTTGCCTACACTCAGCAGGTAGATGATCTGGGTGTTCATCTGCTCTTCCGTATTGGTCACGCTGCGTACCAGTTCGCGGTCTTCTTCGCTCACGGTGGGCAGCTCCAGGTCAAACTTCAGGTCGGGAGCGGTCAGGTTACCCGTCAGGTTGACCAGACAGTTCACCCGCACGCTGCCTTTCGAACTGGAGGCATCGGCGACGAGGTCGTTGAGGGAAGCAGAGTTCACGGTATAGACGGCCTGTACGTTGACATTGGCCTGCAGGGGATCGCCGTTGAATGTCACGACACCTCCCGGCTGTAGGGTGAAGTCCTTGCGGATGACGTTTTGCATACTCATCTTGTAAGTGCCTTTGGAGACATTGTAGTTGCCGAACATCTGGAAATCTCCCTTGTTGTAATAGTTCACTTGCAGGTTGCCGGTACCGGTGGCCGTGATGTTGTCGCCTGCCAAAGGGTCCATGATGATTTTCACGGTGGCGCTGGGGGTAGCTTCTACCAGCAGGTTCACGAAGATGTCCGTTTCCGGCCCTTCCTCTTCCTCTTGCTGCTCCTCTACGTTCATGTGGTGGTAAAGCTCGGCATTCACTGCTTCGCTCTGCCTACGTGGGGTCTTGTCGACAAAGGTGATGAACTGCGTGCTGGTGGCCGCCATGGCCGTTGTGGTGACGTAGGTAAAAGTGCTCCGGGCATTGCTGGTCAGCGATCCGTCTACATGGAGCTGGTTGCCGCCGCCACGAAGCAGCAGGTCGCCGGTGGCAAATACCCGTCCGTAGAAAGGGAAGTCGGGAGTTTCGTGGTCGTAGCGGAATATCTGCATTCCTTCCGAGCGGAAGCGGAAGTCGTACATCAGGTTCTTCAGCTTCTGATGGGTCAGGGTGCCGTTGGCCCGTCCTGTATGGCCTTCCTCGTCTTCCAGACGGATATCCTTGAAGCGGATGCTGCCCGACCGCAACTGCACAGAGTCACCTTTGGCATAGAAATGGGTGTTGAGAATGTTGACCTTGACGTGGGCATTGGCGCGGAGGTCTCCTTCCAGGTCCAGGTCTGAGAAGGGGCCGAACAGACGGACATGCCCGGTAGCCCTTCCGCTCAATCCGCTGAAGAGGCCGTCGATGAACGGAGTCAGGAAATAAAGGTTCGTCTCTTGGGCCTGGATGTGGAGGTCCAGTCCCTTCAGTTTGGGGGATACATAGCCCTTCACCCTTGTCGTGCTGGTAGTCCCTTCTCGGATGTCTGCGTTCAGCCGTATGCCGCCCAGTTCTTTGTCCCATTCGCCCCGGATGTCACCCCGGCCCAGCAGGCCGTCGTTCAGGGAAAAGTCTTTCACATCGAGGCGAGTGTACATGACAGGGTCTTCAAGGACATGGTGGAGGTGGATACGTCCGGTGGCCAGTCCGCTGAACTTCACGGCCTTGAACTGTACCATGTCGATGACGTACTGGAGGTCGATATTCTGCAGGTCCACCAGGCACGAGTCGTTGACGCGCTTTCCGATGACACCGTTGGCCCGTATGAACTTGTCGTCGTGCTCGAACAGGAAGTCATCGATGCGGAGGTCCCCGTCAGCGAGATGGATGGTTGACGGATGGATATTCCAGATTGTATCGTTCAGGATAATACGGCTGGGCTGGAGGTCGATGCAGGTGGTCAGGCCTTTTTTCCCTTCGGCGGGGGTGAAACTGGTCAGGGCACTCACTTGTCCGAAGTAGGAATTGCCGGTATTGTTTCCCCAGTTCAGGGTGGTTTTCAGATGGTCTTTTTCAGCACAGGCTTCTACCGCCAGGCTCAACATGGCTCCTTTGCCTTGACGTTTATTGGCACGCAGCCGACACTGCAGGCTTTCGTCGGTCGTGTAGCAGAGTAGGGAACCGGCTTCGTAGAACGTGCCGTCATACACCAGTTCCGGCAGGTGCCCGTTCAGTTGGAGGCGGTTGTGTTGGTTGTCGAAGTGACCTTCGAGGGTAGCCGGCATCCGGAGATCCAGCGGAATGCGCAGCACTTTCGATAGAAAATCACTGTTATCCAGTTCTAGACGGATGTGGAAGCGGTTGAGTGTAGCAGTGGAGGTGGTCGCACGGGGCTGCCCGAAGACCGAGGGCAGGTATTGCTGCAACAGGTGCGTGATGCTGGCAGGGAGGGTCCGGTACGAGAAGTTGCCTTCCAGACTGGCGTTCAGGAAATCAGACTCAACGGCCATCTGTTTGGAACCATTCTGTTGGTGGAGGGCACTGATCTTCAGTTGGGGAAGGTCGTAACACAGGGCCTCATCGGGGGAGACGATGTGCAGGCTGTCAATCCGGAATTCCCCTTGTATGTCATCGATGGAACTGCCTTGGAAGTCGGCTGTCAGTACCAGCGAGAAGTCTGTGTCTTCATAGCCTTTGGTCAGGTGCAGGGCATGAGGACGAAAGTCCTTGACCCGTGCCGTCAGGTTGAACAGGGGCGTGGAAGACTGGGTAACGAAACGTCCGTCCAGGGCAATGCTGCCGTTGGGGTCGTCCAAGGCCAGGTGTCCGTTGAATCCTCCCGGTGAGTATTGTCCGTCCAGTCGAATCTGGTGGTAGGCATAGCCTTGGTATTCTATAGAAGAAATGTCTCCTTTCACGTAGGTTTCGGCATTGCCGTTCTGGTACTTGAATCCATTCAGTTCAATGTCAAAGGTGGCAGGGCCCAAGGAGGATTTCTCATTGAGCAATGTCCCCAGATGCAGGTTTCGGGTAGCGACCCGTCCGGAATAAGAGTGGCGTTGCGATTCGCGGTCGGTATGCATGGTCACGTTGGCTGCGACCCGTCCGGCCGCTGTAGCCAGTTCGCCGTAGAAGGTCAGTTGGTGCAGGTAGCCGGAAACATCGCCTTTGAAACGGAGAAAGCGGTTGCTTTGCAGGAGGCCGGGAACTTCGGTTTGTCCCGACAGGTTGCGGACGGCCCAAGCGATGCCTTCCGATGATGCGGCAGCTTCACGGATGCGGGCGTAGAGGAACATGTCCGCAGGGCAGTGCCAATTGTTCACTTTGCCGTCTAGACGGAGGCAAAGCGAGGCATCGTCGTTGTTCAGCAGGAAGTAGTCGAGGTCTGTATGGTTGGCCTTGCCGTGGAAGGCGACTTGCAGGCGGACCGCATCCTGAAATGGTGCCAGGGAGGGAACCAGTGCCTGCAGGTCAGACGGGGTGATGTCTGCATGCAGTTTTCCCCGGTAGGTCGTATGTTCGTCCAGTATCGGAAGGGTGGGCAGACTGTCGTAACAGGCCAGCAGGGTGTCTATGCAGAATGTGCTCTGCGGCAGCTCCAGTTGGACTTGGTCGGCCAGAAATTGCCGACCGTTGGCTCTGACGCGGGCAGTCAGCCGTTGGAGTTGCAAGCCGCTTCCTTCTTGGAAGCTCAGACGGCGGACTTGGGCATGCAGTGAGTCGGAGGTGAGGGCTTTCAGGGAAAGGGTGGCCGACAGGTTGGAAATGTCGAGGTGACGGGGATTAAACTGGCCGGGAGTAGGGGGAGCGGACAGCAGGTGGTACGACAACTGTCCCCGGCGGATCAGTACCGTGTTGATACGCAAATCGAGATGTTGTTCTTTCTTGACCGTATCTTTCGAGGACAGGGCATCAAGGAGAAACTGGTAATTGGGGGCGGAAAGCGTGTCGGGGCGAGAGAGGTGGGCTTTCAGCCCGAACAGTTGGATGCTGCTGACGCGGATCTGTTGGTGGAGCAGGGGGGTGAAATCAAACTTGGCCGACAGACGGGCCACCCGCAGGAGGTCTTCTCCCTCGCGGTCCTTCAGGGCGACTCCCTGGATAATGATTCGTCCAGGGAGTCCTAAGTCAATTTTCTCGATGGCCACCTCGGTCTGCAGTAAACGACAGAGTTCGTCGGTGACAAGGACGGAAATCTTGTGCTGGACAGCGGGGATATTCAGGAGGGCGATGCAACCGAAATAGATTCCCAGCAGCAGACCGATAACGGTTCGTACGATATGTTTGATGCGTTGGCTGTTCATGGTTTCGTAATTGCCCACAAAGATAGGAAAAAAGTTCGGAACAGCCGCATTCGGATTAAAGAATCTTGAACCGCAACCCGAAGGACAGCCGCAGGTAGTCGCGCGGTTTCAGGTAACGGTTGGTGAACGCACTTACCACATAGAGGTCGCAGGTGCTCAGTTCGTAGAAAGCACTGACGGCCTTGGCAATGAACCGTTTTTCGGGAGGAATGGCCAGCGTGACACTCTGACCGACGAACAGGTGGATGCGCACACGGGTCGAAAAGCCGTAATACCCTTTCGGGTAGCGGTCGGGTTCGTGTGTCCAGAACTGGTGGCCGAACACGGTGTTCAGGTACATCCCCGTCATCAAGGGTTCGATGGAAACGGCATCGCTGACCGAAAAGCTCCAAGGGGTATAGTTCTGTTTCAGGGTGAACGACAGTCGCATCTTGTCGGAATTGTATTTCGGGATGAAGCCCAGGAGCAGGTTGGTTTCCCATTGTTCCCGCTTGCCGTAGTCCCATCCGACACCGATGGACACCAGTCCCATGTCACCATACAGCTGCATGACGTGCGTTTGGGGGATCAGGCTGTTGAAATTCCGTCTGTAGCGTTCCAGCCTGCGGTCGTAACGGTACATGAACGGGGTCTGCAGGGTGTCCGCCTCCGTCGGTTCGGAGGGGGCTTCTGCCTGTTGTGCGGCCAGCGGACCGGCCAGCATCAGCAGAAAGAGAGTCAAGAGCTTAAAATTCCACTGCTTCATAGTCATATCCCTCCTCGTTGATGGTGAATACCAAATAGATGCGTTTGTCAATATTGGGACACTGGTAGTACAGGATACCATCGTTGTAGATATCCGTTACGGTCAGTGCATGTGTATGTCCGTGCATACAGAACTGTAGTCCCGGAAACATGTGCAGGTAATGCTGGAACACACCGGCCACGTTGTTGTTGAATACATCGCTCTGCGGTGCGGCATGCATCAGGAAGGCACAGCGGGTCAGCGAGTCTTGTCGCATCTTGTCCAACTGGGCCGTCATGAAGTCAAAATCAGGTACAGGTTCAGAGTAGTCGTATTCCAGTGCGTTGGTGTTCAGGCAGATGAAACGCATATCGCCAGCCGTGAAGGCAAAGTTCGTGTCGCCATACACTGTCCGGAACACGTCCCGGCCTGTTCCCAGGCAGTCATGGTTGCCGATGGCACATACGTATGGTACATCGAGTTGGTTCAGGATGTCGCGCATCCACAAGAACTCCTTGGTCACTCCGAAATCCGACTGGTCACCGCCGTGTAGGACAAAGTCGATGTCTTGTCGAGCGCGGATTGAACGGACAGCATCCAGCGTCGAGTCGTACCATCGCTGCGTGTCGCTGATGACGGCGAACCGGAAGGACTTCCGTCCTTTCAGCAGGGATTCGATGCGTTGGATGTTTTTTTCATTGATATTGGTCTCTCCCGTCACCCGTGTGTCGTAGGGATGGCTCTCCAGCATGTCGCAAGCCGTTGTGAGACAGATTATCACAAGGATGAGTAATGTGTCGGTTACTGTTTTGATGGTCATGGGGATATCTTATTCTAAAAAAACTGTTAGGACGGCAAAGATAAAGGATTTCCTTGGTCACGAAGTGTCCTATTTTTCGCAAAAGGTTGCCATTCCCGATTTTTATCTCTATATTTGTTGGCAGTATGCAATCTATTAAAACTACAGTTATGAAAAAAGGACATCCGAAAGGACTTTATCTTCTCTTTGTGACCGAAATGTGGGAACGGTTCAGCTACTATGGTATGCGGGCCTTGTTCATGTTGTATATGGTTCAGGCGTTGCTCTTTGACAAGGAATTGGCATCGGAGGTGTATGGCAGCTATACCGGACTGGTGTACCTGACTCCGCTCATCGGCGGCTATATGGCCGACCGTTACTGGGGAAACTGCCGCTCGATTGTCACCGGGGCACTGGTCATGGCGGTGGGACAGCTGCTGCTGTTTGCGAGTGCCTGTTATTTCCAGGATGTGGCGCTGGCCAAATGGCTGATGTTTGCAGGACTGGGGTTGCTGGTGTTGGGTAACGGTTTTTTCAAGCCCAATATATCCACGATGGTGGGACACCTTTATACGCCCGGTGATTCGCGCAAAGATGCTGCCTTTACCATCTTCTATATGGGGGTGAACCTGGGTTCTATGATTGCCCCGCTGGTATGTGGACTGGTCGGCAATACGGGACATCCCGAGGATTTCAAGTGGGGCTTTCTGGCTTCCAGCATTGGCATGCTGTTGGCGGCCGTCCTCTTCCAGTGCTTCCGGGGCCGTTATGTGGTGGATCCCGATGGTCGTCCCATCGGAATGCCGCCGGTGCGTCAGGCCAAGACGGCAGTCCATACGGCTGAACCCCGGCAGGCGGGTTCATCGCATACGGTCTTCATGGCAGTAGGTATCCTGCTGCTGACTCTGCTGTTTTCCGTCAATTGGAGCGGTGACGGTGAAGGGCTTTGGGCCGGTGCCGACTGGATTGGATCGCTCATCTATGCAACGGTCATCGTCATTCCCTTGGCCATTATCACCGATCGTAGCCTCACCCGTCAGGAAAAGACGCACATCGGGGTCATTTACATCATTGCTTTCTTTGTCATTTTTTTCTGGGCGGCATACGAGCAGGCAGGTGCTTCGCTGACGTTTTTCGCAGACGAGCAGACCGACCGTATGATTTTCGGCTGGGAGATGCCGGCTTCCTATTTCCAGTCGTTCAATGCGACGATGATTGTCATCCTGGCTCCGCTTTTCGCTTCCCTCTGGTCCTTTCTGGGTCGTCATGGCTGGGAACCGAGCTCCCCGCGCAAGCAGTCATTGGGGCTGTTGCTTCTGGCTTTGGGCTACTTGTTCATTGCTTTTGGGGTGAAGAATGTTGAACCGGGCATCAAGGTCAGCATGGTGTGGCTCACCGGTTTGTACTTCATTCATACCATGGGTGAGTTGTGCCTGGCCCCTATTGGCCTTTCGCTGGTCTACAAGCTGTCTCCTGCCCGGTTCTCTTCGTTGCTGATGGGAGTGTGGTACCTCAGCACTTCGGCGGCCAACAAGTTTGCGGGCTTGCTGAGCGGCTTGTATCCTGAGGAAGGGATCCGGAAATCTTTCTTGGGCTACTCGGTGGACAACCTGTTCGACTTCTTCCTGATTTTTGTGGTCTTGAGTGGGGCGTCCGCCGTTGTCCTGTTTCTCTTTACCGGTAAGCTGGAAAAGATGATGGGGGACATCAAGTAACGCTCCGTCAATAGTCGATCTTGTCGAGGATGCCCATGAGATGGGCAATCGTCACTCCGTAGTTGGTAATCGGTACCCCTTGGGCCTGTGCCGAGGCAATTCGGTGAAGCACATGCTGGCGGTTGAACATGCAGGCACCGCAGTGAATGACGAGGTCGTAGGGACGAAGGTCTTCCGGGAAGTCCGTACCGGCCACAATGTCCACTTGCAATCCCTGTCCGATGCGCTTGCGCAGAAGGGCAGGGATTTTTTCGCGTCCGATGTCTTCTGCCAGTGGGGCATGGGTGCAGGCTTCGGCAATCAGCACCCGAGAAGTCTCGGTCAGACGATCGATGGCGGCAGCTCCTTCCACAAAGGTCTTTATGTCGCCTTTGTAGTGGGCAAACAGGACGGAGAAGGAGGTCAGGCGGCTTTCGGCCGGCTTCTTTTCATATACGGTGCGGAACACCTGGGAGTCGGTGATGATGAGTTGGGGAGGGCAGGTCAGGCTGGCCAGCAGGGCATCGAGTTGGTCGGTTGTGCAGCAAAGAGCCAGGCATCGGCGGTCGAGCAATTCGCGCAAGGTCTGTACCTGGGGCAGGATAAGCCGCCCCTTGGGGGCCTGCAGGTCCTGTGGCATGACCAGCAGCACCCGGTCGCCCGGAGACACCAGGTGACCCACAATGCTGGGCTCGGCACTGTCATCGGGCTGTTGATCGATGAGGGCCTGCCGGATGGTGTTTATGCCTTCCCTCCGGAGGGCACTGACTACCAAAGGAGCTTGTCCGCATTGTTGCTCGATGTGGTAGGCAGTTGCCTCCGGATGGGCTAGCTGGTCAGCCTTGTTCAGGATCCATACGACAGGGGTGTGTTGCTTGTCCAGTGTCTGTGCCCATTCCAGTTCCTGCCCGATGTGCTCATCGGTGCAGACCATGAGGACCCGGTCGGCGCGTTGAAGGGCCTTTCGGGTCATCTCGATGCGTTGGGTGCCCAAGTCTCCTTCATCGTCGAATCCGGCGGTGTCGATGAAGACACAGGGACCGATGCCGTGGATTTCCATGGCTTTATAGACCGGGTCGGTGGTGGTACCGGCAACGGGTGATACGAGGGCGGTTTCCTGCTGGGTCAAGGCGTTGATGAGGGAGGACTTTCCACTGTTGCGCTTGCCCAGCAAGGCGATATGCAGGCGGTTGGAACGGGGAGTGTTCATGAGGTACAGGATGATAAAAATAATGGGTAATGCAGGTGTTTGAATCGGTGTTGTCAACTGTTAGAACCGGAAATCGCGCTGGCCTTGGACAATACGCTCCAGATTCTCCAGTGCGCGTCGGCGGATGGCTGGATTCGGAATCTGTTCCATCTGTTCGCGAATCATTTTGACTCCCAGTTCGCGCGTCTCCGGGGAAGCATAGTCGCAGAGGTATTCTTGTAGGGTCATGAGGGCGTTCGGTGCACAGCAGTTGGCTATTTGTCCGGTCTTGACGAGCGACATGAAGCGGTCGCCGGTCCGTCCCTCTCGATAACAGGCGGTGCAGAAGCTGGGGATGTAGCCCAACCGAAGCAGCCAGCCCACGATTTCGTCCAGACTGCGGGTATCACTGACATCAAATTGTGCCGAGTCTTCTGCAGAAATGCCTTCTGGGGTTTCTGCATAGCCGCCTACACTGGTACGTGACCCTCCGCTGATTTGTGATACGCCCAGTTCCAGCACTTTCTCGCGCGAGGCTTGCGATTCGCGGGTAGAGATAATCATGCCAGTGTAGGGCACGCTGATACGGATGACGGCCACGATTTTCTGGAAAATCTCGTCGGAGATGGCCTCCTTGAAGTCTGCCTTGTCAATGTCGTCCGCTGAGCAGATACGCGGCACGCTGATGGTGTGTGGTCCCACCCCGTATGTAGCTTCCAGGTGCTCCGCATGCATCAGTAGTCCCACGAAGTCGTAGCGGTAGGTGTTCAGGCCGAACAATACCCCGATGCCTACATCGTCGATACCACCTTGCATGGCACGGTCCATGGCCTCGGTATGGTAGGCGTAATCGCTCTTCGGGCCCCGTGGATGGAGGCGTTCGTAGTTCTCCTTATGGTATGTTTCCTGGAAAAGGATATAAGTACCGATGCCGGCTTCGTGCAGGCGACGGTAGTTTTCTACTGTCGTGGCGGCAATGTTGACGTTGACCCGGCGGATGGCTCCGTTCTTGTGGCGGATGCCGTAAATGGTATGGATGGATTCGAGGATGTACTCGATGGGGTTATGGAGCGGATCTTCACCGGCCTCCAGTGCCAGCCGCTTATGTCCCATGTCCTGTAGGGCGATGACTTCGCGGCGGATTTCCTCCTGCGTCAGTTTGCGGCGAGGGATGGTTTTGTTCTTGGCGTGATAGGGGCAATAGACACAGCTGTTGATGCAGTAGTTCGAGAGATAGAGTGGGGCAAACATCACGATGCGATTGCCGTAAAACCGCTGTTTGATGTCGCGGGCCAGCTGGAAGATTTCTTGCAGCAAGTCGTCGTCGGTGCATTCCAGTAACACGGCGGCTTCGCGGTGGGACAGTCCCTGGCAGGTGCGGGCCTTTTCGATGATGGAGCGGACCAGCGTGCGGTTGTTCCGGTTCTCCTCGGCATAAGAGAGCGTAGCGAGTATTTCTCCATGATGGATGAATTCTTCCGCAATTGCCGATGTAGGTTGGTAGTTCATTTTCAATATGATGGTTAATGTGATTTATAAAAAGTCTCCTCTTCCGTAGTCGATGCCATAGTTTATGGCGTTCAGCCGATGTTCCAGGGGGGACAGTCCCTCGGCTGCTTCTGCTCCCATCGACGCTTTATGGTCGTAGAGGGAATATTTGGCACGCTGGTCGGGAGGGGACAGGTTGGGCATGACCACATTGGCTCCTGACCGTATGCCCTGTTCTCGCCCGTCGGGTGTCAGGGTGGCCAAAGCCGTCGTGGCAGGAATCAGGGCAGGGGGATGCATCAGCCGGAAGAGCGATAGCAGCAACAAAGTCTGGAACAAGGTACCGGGAGGTTGTTGGGCAAAAGGGGTGTCATGATGAGGCAGGAATGGACCGATGCCGATCATCTGGGGGCGGAATTCCTGGATGAAGACAAGGTCTTCCACCAAATGGTCAATGGTTTGTCCCGGACTGCCTACCATAATGCCGGTTCCTACCTGGTAGCCGATGCGCTTCAGTTCGTTCAGGCAGCGCAGCCGGTTGTCGAGGGAGAGGGCTGCCGGATGGAGCTGGCGGTAGTGGTCGGGGTTGTGGGTCTCGTGGCGCAGCAGGTACCGGTTGGCACCGGCCCGGAAGAAGCGTTCATATGCTTCATTGGATTTCTCCCCCAGCGACAGCGTAATGGCTGCATCGGGAAAGGCACAACGGATGTCACTCACTAATTGTTCTACACGTTCATCGGTCAGATAAGGGTCTTCACCGCCCTGAAGGACGAACGTACGGAATCCCAGCCGATAGCCTTCGCTGCAGGAGGCCAGTATGACATCACGTGACAGGCGGTAACGGCACAGCTGCCGGTTGCTCCGCCGAATGCCACAGTAGTAGCAGTCGTTGCGGCAAAAATTGCTGACCTCAATCAACCCACGGATGAAGATGCGGCGGCCGAAACGTGCCTGTGCCACTGCTTGCGCCTTGGCCTGCAGACAGGCCAAGGCTTCCTCATCGCAGTGGGTCAGCAGATACCGGTAGTCCTCGGGGGCCAATCCCTGTTCACGGTACAGCCGGTCAGTCAGTTCCTGGAAGTTTTGTGCATCATTGCGCGTCATTTTCTTTTGGATAGGTCAATGTGCGTTTCAGCAGGTCTTGGTTGAGCTGCCGCTTTCCCGACAGGGGGTCGTTGTACGTGCGGGGGCCTGTCACGCAACCGCCTTCGCAGGCCATCATTTCGATGAACTGGGCATCTACCTTGCCTGTCTTGGCCCAGGCACGCAACTGGCCGATGGATTTCTTGTTGAAGTCAGAGAACTGCAGTACCTTGATGCCCTTGGCTCTCGGTCCCAGATACGACTGGACGGCTCCGGCAACGCCGCCTGCCTGTGCAAACCCGTGTGCTTCGCGTACCGATTGGTAGGCCACAATGTAAGGATGGGCTTTCTCCAGTTCGATGCCCAGTCCGCGGAACAGCGGATGGAGCTCTTCGAAGGTCAGGATGTAGTCCACGCATTCGTCGCGTTGGGCCTCCTTGCGCTTGGCGATGCAAGGGCCGATAAAGACCACCTTGGCATTCGGGTATTTCTTTTTGGCGATACGAGCCGCATAGTACATGGGCGAGCCGGTTGAAGAAACGTATTTCTTCATGTCCGGCACATGTTTGTTCACCAGTTCGATGTACGATGGACAGCAGGATGTCGTCATGAATTTCTGTCCTTCTTCCAGCTTTTCCAGCAGTTCGTTGCCTTCTGTGCTGGTGGTTTCCATGGCTCCTTCCGCCACTTCAATCACGTCGGCAAAGCCGATTTCTTTCAAGGCTCCGTAAACCTGTTCGATGGGAGCCTTGAACTGTCCCAGAACGGCAGGGGCAGGGATGGCAACCAGCTGTTGGCCGGCACGGATGTCTTCCAGGATGTCGAATACCTGGGAAATCTCGAAGATGGCTCCGAAAGGACAGGCGTTCAGACACTTTCCGCAGTAGATACATTTGTCTTCGTTGATGTGCTCGATGTTGTTCTTGTCCTTGCTGATGGCTTTTACGGGACAGGCTTCCTCGCAGGGGACAGGAATATAGACGATGGCATGGTAAGGGCAGCTCTTGTGGCAGATGCCGCAGCTGATGCACGTTTCGTGGTCAATCTGTGCCTGGCCGGTCTTCTTGTTGAAGTGGATGGCTCCTTTCGGACAGTTCATATAGCAACTGCGGGCGACACAGCCCCGGCAAAGGTTGCTGACTTCGTAGTTCACCTGCACGCACGAGGAACAGGCTTCGTCGATGACGCAGAGAATGTTCTCCTTCAGCTTGCCCCGGCGTTCCACTGCTTTGCGGGCATATTCTGACAGGGGAGTCAGTTCATCGGTCTCGTCTGTCATGTCCCATCCCAGCAATGGAAGCGACTTGTATTTGGTCACGGCACGTTCCTTGTGGATACAGCAACGGCCTACGGGCTGTGAACGGCGCGGGCTGAATTCCAAAGGAATACGGTCAATCTTTTCAATCAGTTGGTTCTCTTTCCAAAGGGCAACCAGTTTTTCCAGCAACTGGTGCCGAACAATCATTACGTTGTTTGTAAAGGCCATAGAGGGAATATTTAAGTTGATAGGTTGGTATGTTTGCAATCAATAAGAGTGGGGGGTATCAGTGCTTCGCCTGTCCTTCTCGAAGAATCAGGGTCGTGGCCCCTAAGGTAAACACGGCGCCATCTTCTATTCGCAGACGTTCTTTCGGCCCCAGCAGTTCGTTCTGAACGAAGGTGCCTGTCAAGCTGTCGTTGTCACGCAGGGTGTAGACCAGTTCCCCTTGCGGGGTGCGTTTTACGTTCAGGATGCAGTGGCGGCGGTCCATGCTCGGATCGTTGGTTTCCACGGGAATGTCGACATCCGTTCCTCGGTTCCGACGGCCGATCAAGTTATCTCCTTCTTTCAAGGGCAGCACCTGCTTGTCGGCAAATGCGTTCCCAATGACGACGATATTGCCGTATTCTTCTGTGCCGGCCTGTTCATCCATTGCCGCCTGTTCCAGACGACGGTTGGCCGCAGTCAGTTTCGACTTGCCGATGCGGATACTGAATTGTTTCTTGCATTCGTCGCAGACGAAAACTAAGGACTGGCCCTCCACATATTTCGTTTCGTCGAATTGGATATAATGGTCACATTTGGGACATCTGACTCGTTTCATAGTCGTTGGGTTACTGGTTAGTGGTATAGACCCATGCGGAACGGAACCGTTCGATGGACTTCAATTCATTCACTTGACGGTAGGCGGCGGACTGCTGCGTGTGCTCGGAAAGGGCTACGCGGAACTTTCCGTCCTTTTCTACGAGGGTAGCATGGGGATATCCCATTTGGGCTAATCGCGCTATTTCCTGCTGGGCATCTGCCCGGCTGCCCAGACTGGCTACGATGACATAATAGCGCTTGCCCGTACCTTTCGGAGTAGTTCCGGTCACTTCTTTCTTCCCTTCTTCCGGCTTGTCTTTCTCGGGTGTCCTGGTTGCCTCTTTCACCGGCTCTTTCGGCATTTCCTTTGCCGGTTCTTTCGGTGCCATGACCTTCTCGGTCGATACTTTTACGGGTTTCAGGGTATTCACGTTGTTCCGCTGCCGTTGGGGCGTTTGCGAAGCCTGCGGGTTCTCGGTCAAGGAGGCTTCACGAGGAACCTTGACAGTGGAGGCCATGGACTGGTTGCGGATGGCTTCGAACAGGCTGGCCGATCCCAGCGAGGCATAGTTCGTCTCTTCTACATAAGTATTCTCTACCGGAACAGTCAACACGAAAAACAGTAATACGGCCGCTACGGCGGCCACTGCGTTTTGCCATCCGTGGTGGAAAGGCTTGTGCCGACGAGGTGTAGCCGTTGGCTGGTCCGACCCGCGCGGTTCGATCTTCTTCGCTGCCGGATGAGACTGCGGCTGCAGTGTTACCGCTGGCTGGGCCGGCAGTGGTGGGCAATCGAATTCATCCAACCCGTAGAGGGAGGGGGTAAAGAAATGCTCGGAAGAAGGGGCAAACTCGTACACTCCGTTCATATTATAATATAATGTACCTACATGGCCGAAGGTGGCCTGCCCGTGCTGGTATAGTTCTTCTTTCAGCTCCGATACCACCTGCTCGATCTTGCGGGTAGCATCTGGAAAGTCGGTATTGTATGTCTGCATGTACGATTGCACCAGCAGTCCGTCGTTCATCACCAGCTGGGGATTGAAACCGATAGAACGCATAGGGGGTACAAACCGTCCGTCGTCTTTCCGAACGGCAGACCGATAATGGGCGATGAAGCCGCCCAATCCCGGAACGATTACGCAATCGTTTTCGAGCAATAAAACTTCTATGTGCTTATACAATTCATTCATATTGCAAAAATACGGATTTTTCTTGGATACTTTTCTATCTTTCTGCCGTAATTTTTCGGTGGAAAGCGATTTTTGTACTATTTTTGTGCCGTTAAAATGAAAAACCCAATGAAATTAGCAATACTTGGAAACGGACGGATACGGCGATTGGCGGGGATGACGTTCATCCTGGGCTGTCTGTATGCGTGCGGACATTCGGCAAACGGGGCCGGCGAGGCGCAGGTCGAGGAGGAGAACGATGAGGCTGTCCGCCTGTTGCAAGGGGTCTGGATAGACGAAGACAGTGAGGTCCCTTTTCTCAAGGTGAAGGGCGACAGCATTTATTTTGCCACCCAGGTGAATGTGCCCCTTCATTTCCGGGTGAAGAACGATACGTTGGTGACGTATGGAGCAGAACCGGTGGAATACCCTATCCGGGAACTTCAAGAGCACAGTTTCCGTTTCTATACTGCCATGGGGGATCTTCTTTCGCTGCGTAAACTGGAAAACGACACCCTTCCCTTCGGGACGGTGGTAGCCCCTCGAGATACTTTGCTCCGTGAGGTGTTGCGGAAAGATTCCGTCATTGAATTTCAGGGAAACCGCTATAGGGGCTACGCTTACATCAACTCCACCAGCATCAAGGTGGTACGCCCCGTCATGACCGAAGAGGGAATTTTCGTGGACAATGTCTATTACGACAATGTCATCCACATCTGCGTCTATCAGGGTACCCGCCGCCTTTTCGGAAAGGATATCCGCAAGGAAATGCTGTCGGAGATGGTACCCGAGGATTTCCTGCGGTCTTCCATCCTGTCCGATATGGAGTTTGTCGGGGTCGATTCCCGTGGCTACCATTACTTGGCTACGCTCTGTGTGCCCGATGCTTCGTCCTGTTACAATGTGATGGTCGATGTCTCCACGGCAGGTGAACTTAGTTATCAGATTCGTTTACAATAAGCATTTATAGATTGATTCATGGAACAAACAACCGAACTCATACTGATCCGCATTCATGGTATGGACCGCCCGGGACTGACGGCTTCCATCACCGAAATCCTTTCGAGGTACGAAGTAGACATCCTCGATATCGGACAGGCCGATATTCACAATACCCTTTCGCTGGGCATTCTTTTCAAGTGTGCCGAGAAAGATTCGGGCAATGTCATGAAGGATCTGCTCTTCAAGGCATCCGATTTAGGCATCAACCTCCGTTTCTATCCTGTAGACCCCGCCGAGTACGAGGAATGGGTGAACATGCAGGGCAAGAACCGTTACATTCTGACCTTGTTGGGACGGAAGCTCACGGCCGGGCAGATTGCCGGTGCTACTACCTTGCTGGCCGAACAGGGACTGAACATCGATGCTATCCGACGTCTTACAGGTCGTGTGCCTCTCGATGAGCAGCAGGCTAAGGTGCGTGCCTGCATTGAGTTCTCGGTCCGTGGCACTCCCCGTGACCGCGAGGAGCTGCAACGCAAGCTCATGGAGCTGAGCTCGTCTTTGGGTATGGATTTCTCGTTCCAGCAGGATACGATGTACCGCCGTATGAGACGTCTCATCTGTTTCGATATGGATTCCACCCTCATTGAAACGGAAGTGATTGACGAACTGGCGATGCGTGCCGGTGTGGGGGACCAGGTGAAGGCTATCACCGAACGGGCCATGCGGGGCGAGATTGATTTCAAGGAGAGTTTTACCGAACGGGTGGCTTTGCTGAAAGGACTCGACGAAAGTGTCATGAAGGATATTGCCGAACACCTGCCCATCACGGAAGGGGTGGAACGGTTGATGTACGTGCTGAAGAAGTATGGATATAAGATTGCCATCCTTTCTGGCGGATTCACCTATTTCGGCAATTATCTCAAGCAAAAGTTCGGCATTGACTATGTCTATGCCAACAATCTGGAAGTGGAGAACGGGAAGCTGACGGGCCGTTACAAAGGGGACATCGTGGATGGTCGCCGCAAGGCAGAACTGCTCCAGTTGCTGGCTCAGGTGGAGAATGTGGATATTGCCCAGACCATTGCGGTGGGCGACGGTGCCAACGACCTGCCAATGCTGTCCATTGCAGGATTGGGCATCGCATTCCATGCCAAGCCCAAGGTGAAGGCTAATGCACAGCAGTCCATCAGTACCATCGGGCTCGACGGAGTGCTTTACTTTCTCGGCTTCAAGGACTCCTACCTTGACGAGGAAGCTAACCGCAAGTAATGAAACCATCAACATAAAGTAAATAATAGCATGAAGTTTTCAGAACTGAATTTAGAAGATAGTGTGCTGGATGCCCTCGATGCCATGCGGTTCGAAGAGTGTACACCGGTACAGGAACATACCATTCCGGTTATCCTTGAAGGGAAGGACCTGATAGGAGTGGCCCAGACCGGTACGGGCAAAACGGCGGCCTATTTGTTACCGGTCATCAACCAGCTCAGCAAGGGGGGCTATCCCGAGGATGCCATCAATTGCCTGGTCATGTCGCCTACCCGTGAACTGGCCCAGCAGATTGACCAACAGATGGAGGGCTTCTCTTATTTCATGCCGGTGTCCAGTGTGGCCATTTATGGCGGTAACGACGGCATCCGTTTTGAGCAGGAGAAAAAGGGACTGACATTGGGGGCAGATGTGGTGGTCGCCACTCCGGGCCGTCTCATCAGCCACCTCAGTTTAGGGTACGTGGATTTGTCCCGGGTGTCGTTTTTCATTCTCGATGAGGCCGACCGTATGCTCGATATGGGTTTCTACGAGGACATCATGCAGATTGTGAAGTACCTGCCCAAGGAGCGTCAGACCATTATGTTCTCAGCCACTATGCCGGCAAAGATTCAGCAACTGGCGCAGAATATTCTCCACGATCCGGTGGAGGTGAAGCTGGCCGTTTCTAAACCAGCTGAGAAGATTATTCAGGCGGCGTATGTGTGTTACGAAGCCCAGAAACTGGGTATCGTGCAGAGTCTGTTCCGCGACCAAGCCCCCGAGCGGGTCATTGTCTTCGCTTCTTCGAAACTGAAGGTGAAGGAGGTGGCCAAGGCCCTCAAACGGATGAACCTGAACGTAGGGGAGATGCACTCCGATTTGGAACAGAGCCAGCGAGACGACATCATGCACGAATTTCGGAACGGCCGTATCAATCTGCTGGTTGCTACCGATATTGTGGCGAGAGGCATTGATATCGATGATATCCGACTGGTCATCAACTACGATGTACCCCACGACTGTGAGGACTATGTCCATCGCATCGGCCGTACAGCCCGTGCCAACAACGACGGTTGTGCCATTACATTCGTGAACGAGACCGAGCAGACTCGTTTCAAGCAGATTGAAGATTTCCTTGAAAAGGAGATCTATAAGATTCCTGTTCCGTCCGAACTCGGCGAATCACCGGCTTATAATCCTCGTTCGGGAGGTGCCCGCAAGGGGGGAGGAGGCCGTCGGAAAGGAGCGTCGGGCGGTTCACGTCGCCGTACAGGAGGACGATCATCCGGTAAAAAACAATAAGGGCGAACACAGGTTGAAGTCGGTGTGAGAGGTGCTGTTCAGTATCACGTTCACATCGACTTTTTGGTGAATAGCCCCCCATTTTCTTGTTTTATGTCATGAAAACATGCTAAAAAACATATTTTATCCCTGGCTCTTTAGGGATGAATGGCTAAAACCCCTATCTTTGCAGCGGTTTCTTTTAATGGGTGCGGGCTGCGGCTCGGCCAGAGACAAGCAATGTTCCGGGTGGAAACCACTGTGAAAGGCAGTTCCCGGATAGTATTAACTAAAATCAAGTTACATGATTAAAAGTGTAAAAGGGGTTTTTGTTGTATTAGTGTTCAGTTCCTTTCTCTCTCTGTCCTTCGAGAAAGAGAGTGTATCGGCAGAACGACTGGTTCCCGGAGATCAGGCTCCGGAATTGGTGCTCTGTAATCAAGTGCAGCCGCTCAGCCTGCACGATGCCGCCGGACGGTATACGTTACTGAGCTTTTGGGCAAGTTATGATGCAGTGTCCCGAGTACAAAATGCTGCATGGAGCCATCTGGCCGGTCAAGACGACCGGGTGAAGATGATTTCTGTTTCATTCGACCGTTATGCATCCGTCTGCCGGGCCAGCATCCGCCAGGACGGTCTTTCTGAAGAAGATTGCCACATTGAAACAGAAGGCGCTGGTTCGGCTGTTTTTCAGGCGTACCATCTGGAGCAGGGATTCAAGAATTACCTTCTCGACTGTGAAGGGAAGGTGGTGGCCATGAACATCACTCCGAAGGAACTCGATTCCTACCTTCGTGAATAAAGGAAAAGAGACAGTTGGGGATACTGTCTCTTCTTTTTTTAGGCAAACGCTATTGCCTAAACGCCTGCACTCACTTTCGCAAGCGGGCACAAACTATCAATCTATTACTATGAAAAACATTCTATAAACGTTTTCCCTTCGCGTTTTGTTCTTAGAAATTTGCTTTTTCTCCTGTTTTTGTCTTTTCATTGCCTTCCACACAGGCGGCGGAAGTCGCAGTATTCGCATTTTTCCTCGATATCGGTCGGCATAAACGGCTGGTGGGGATTGAATAGCTGGCCCAACAGTTCGTCCAGTGCCTCCCGGAAGCTTTCTTCGTAACGGGAAAAATCGAAGACGGGTTCTTTCGCTTTCCGTGCTTCGCCCATCTGGATTACCGGTGAGTAGTTTTCTCCGGCAGCCTGATGGATGTAGAGCAGCGAGGGAGCCACTCGTAGAGAGATGTTCGCCTCCCGCAGCTTCCGGCAGACGATGGCGGCATAGAGGAAGGTCTGGAATACGTAGCCCGACCGCTTCTTGTCGGGAGTGAACAGCGAGGCGACGGAAGTCGGGATGTCTGGCTTACCACCGGTCTTGTAGTCCACGATGCGGAATACGCCGTCCTTGCTGTCAATACGGTCGATGATTCCCCCGATACGGGTGTACAGCTGGGGTAAGCCGGGAATGGTCAGTTGAATATCTTCCTGAACGAACTTTTCGGACTGTACGAAGGTGAAGGGGGCGTATTGACGGTCGTGGCGCAAGAGCTGGCGCACATAGCGCAGGATGACTTCGGCATTCACCAGTTGCGTACCGTCATATTCTGGCTGTACATCGGGTGCCACGTGGAAGAACAGTTCCTTGAATCCGTTGTCTACGTAGTTGCGCAGCCGGACGTCGTCTTTCAGCAGGGCATCCAGATCGGTCGGTTGGATGACCTTTCCATGTGCTGTCAGGTCTTTGTAGATGTGTTCGGCGGCATAGTGGAAAATGCTGCCGAACTTGGCGGCATCCACTTCGGCCGTGACTTCGTCGGGGGCGGTCATCTGGGCGACATAACGCAGGTAGAATTTCAAGGGACAGTCCAGGTAGGTATTGAGGGCGGTGGGCGAGAGCAGGGCCTTCGGGTTGTTCCGCAGGTCGAACAAATCCACCATCCGCCGGAGGACATCAGGCGTCTTGACGACCGTCATCGGTGTAGTGCTATGGGGGGATTGGCCGGCCTGGAGCTGCAGGCGGCGCACGGGATGGTTCCATTCGACCAGAAACTGGAGCAGGAAGCGCGACATTTCCCCTCGGTGGATGGCGTCGGAAGCTGTATGGTACATCAGTGTCACTTTCTCGGCGCGTTGCAAGAGGCGGTAGAAATAGTAGGCATATACCGCTATTTTGTGGTCGATGGTGGTCATTCCGAAGGCTTTCCGTAGGTTGTAGGGGATGAAGGAGGCATCACCACCGGTTTTGGGAAGCTGTCCTTCGTCCACCGACAACAGGATCAGGTGGCGGAAATCCAAGTTACGGGTTTCCAGGACTCCCATCACTTGTAGTCCGATAGCCGGCTCGCCATGGAAGGGGATGGAGGCATTTCCCATCACCCGGGTGACGAGGCGTTTTAATGTACCGGGCTGAACCGTCAGGTCACCGCTTTCGATCAGGCGGACAAACCGGACGGTCCGGGTATAGGCCTGGAACAGGGCTTCGCGGTACAACTGGTCGTAGGCTGCGTCGGAGGAAGCTGTCTGCTGCCGATAGCAGCAGCCGACGGCTTGCAGGGCATCGGCTACTTGTCGGCATAGTTGCAGTGGGGTTTCAGCAGGGGTGAACAGGGCGGTCAAGGCCTCGTCTTTCTGCAGCTCGGACGGGAACGGATAGAAACGGTTGTCGGTCGTCAGAGTATCCAGCAGTTCCCCTGCCAGCGGAGAGAGCAAGCGGGTGTACGGGTGTTTCAATACGCTGAGTACCTCGTTGTAAAGGTAACGTCCGGTCTGCGGACGATATCCGTCGGTATAGAGGTTCAGCAGCGAGCTGATAAAGCTGTATGCCGGGGTATGTGAGAGGGGGAATCCCATGGTAACGTTCAGATGACGGACATTTTCAGGCAAGGCGTGGAGGGTTGACTGAAGCAGGGATTCATTGCAGAGCACCACGGCTGTCTCCTTTTCTGGAGTGGTCAGGTTTTCGCGGAGCCATTGGGGCAGGTAGCGCACCTGTCCGTTTTCGGTGGGCGATTCGATGAAGGTCACCTCTTTGGGAGTGTCCAGGTGACGGAAAACGTCGGGTGGCAGTTCGGAGGGAAAATCATGAAGGTTCCGGCGGATGAACTCGCCCGCCTCGTGAGGGTGACGGTTCAGGTAGAACGTGTCGTAGTCCCAGTAAAACAGGGCTTTCCCGGCTTCCTGAAGGCGGCTGAACAGGCGGTGTTCCACTCGGTTCAGCACGTTGAACCCCACGAACACGTAGGTACGGTAGGGCAATTGTGCCGGGTCGAGCTCTTCGATAACCCGTCGGTACAGCATTCCTTCGTAAGCGGTCTGCTGGCTGTCGAGCAACGCCTTGAAATCGGTATAGATGGCTCCCAGGGTTTCCCAGAGCGCGATGAACCGCCGTTTCAGTTCGGTAGATTGCTCCATTGAGAAGTGGTGGAAGAACTGGCTCAATGCTTCCCGTTGCCCTTCTTCAAGGAATTCGTAGTTGTCGGTCAGGCCGTGGAGATCTTTCAGGTTGCTGAACAGGGCATCGGTGTCCACCAGGTTCTTGTCGGCGTCATCGAAATCACTGATGAGCAGTTCGCCCCAGAAGTAGAAGTCATCCAGCGTCTCCTGGCTACCCGTAATACGGGTAAATACCTTGTAAAGAAGGCAGACCAGTTGGATGGGGTCGCCTACGGTGAGTGGGGAGGCCGCACGGAAAAGGTCACTGATGCTGATATAGGCCGGCGACCACAAGGGGTGGTCGGTTTCGCGGGCCAGACATTCGTTGAAGAACAGGCCAGCTCGTTTGTTGGGAAAGACCACGGCCACACGGCTGAAATCACCGCCGGTCTTCTGGTATAAATCGTGTGCTACTTGTTGCAGGAATGTTTCCATCGTTGGTTCTTTGGGATTGGATAAGTGATAAGATAGTGGGAAAAACGGATAGGACTCACGAGCAGGTGACCGGCTCTATTTCGTTGCGGAACACATACCAGAGGTATCCTTCTACGTGCGGATATCCCATGTCCTTCAGCAACTGCATGTAGTCGGCAACCTGTTGCCGGTAGGGGTCTTGTGGTTTCCCGAACTTGAAGTCCACTACCACTACCTGTCCCGCTTTCATCATGACGCGGTCCGGGCGTTGGGTCTTCACCTGTCCGTCTGCATCGGTAAAGAGGATGGAACATTCGTTATAGAGGGTCCAGCTGCCGTCGTACCAGTTTTTCACTTGTGGATGGTTCAGTGCCCATTCGGCAAGTTGGCGTACTTGCTGCTCTTGCTCTCCGGAGGCAATAACGCCCTCGAAACGCAGGCGGGCCAGGGCTTGGGTCAGGTCACTGGCCTGGCCGATTGAAGCGAAGACCGCGTGGAGCAACTGGCCTTGGCGGATATACTCGTGCTTCGTGGCGGTTTCCTCGTCGTCGCCTTGCAGGAACGCAGCCGACTGGTTCGACTGGCGGAATTCGACGGGAGTCTGCAACGATTCGATTCGCAAAGCGACACAGGTGCCCGGATCCGTCAGTCGGTTGCCCGATGTAGGAGCAGTTGGTTCCTTTGACGGACAAAGCCTTCCCAGTTCGTAGCTCACGGCTTCGTCGTCTTCCTTTTCCGGCTCCGGATGGTGCAGCTCCAGTTCCTGTTCCATTCGGGGCAGTACCTCCTCCAGCAGTTCCGACACAGTGTTGCGCTGGCTCTGCCTTCCCCAGACAATCAGGTTCTTGCAAGCACGGGTGAAGGCTACATAGAGGAGATTCAGGTTGTCCACCCAGAGCTGTAGCTGCTCTTCGGTGTAGCTGCTCATGAACACTGAGGCCGCCATCGAAGAAGAATAGTTCACGGGGACCAGGTCCAGTTCGTCGAATGGGGCGATGCTTTCCCCCTGTCCGTCAGGGGTACACCATATCAGGTGGTTGAATGTCTCATTCTCCATTTTCCAGTCGCAGAAAGGAAGCAGCACCGTGTGATACTCCAGTCCCTTCGATTTGTGGATGGATAGAATGCGGATACCCTCCAGTTCGCCCGAAGGAATCGTCTTGGCCCCCATCTTCTCTTCCCAATAGGCAAGGAAGGCAGTCGGCTCTGACGAGTGGTCCGTCAGGTATTGTGTCACGGCATCATAGAATGCACAGAGGTAGGCATCCTGCTGCTCGATGGCCTGTAGTTCAAACAGTCCGAACAGCCGTTCCAGTAATTCATAAAGGGGAAGAAGTCGCAATTCCTCCTGCTGTAGCAGGAAAGCAGCCGGCAAGTAATGGGTCAGATCGTCCAGCAGCAGCCGGCTGCGGTCGACTGGGCGGTGCAGGATATCGCACTGATAGGTGAGAGCTAGCCGTCCCAAGGCAATCCGGTCATCGGGTTGTGTCAGGTAGCGCAGGGCATCCATCATCGTGTTCAGTGCGAGCGAGGCGTCTAGCCTGAATGCTTCGTCCGATACAATACGGTAAGGGGTATGCTGCTCAAAGTAGTCGGCAATGGTAGGAATGGTACGGTTTTTCCGCACCAGGATGGCGATGTCCGAGGTCCGGATCCCGCTCGCCACCAGCCGTCGGACTTCATCTGCCAGTTCGGCCAGCTGTGTTTCGACATACGGATGCACATCGCTGTCGGCCAGGAACCGTAACCGTACGAATCCTTGTTCGGTCGGTTGGGCCGTTTGTTGGCGTACGTCACTGTAGGCGGCCTCTAGTTCTTCGCAGGACTCTCCGTGTTCGTGCTGGTAACGCTCCGACAAGATCTGGCTGGCGGCACTGAACAAAGTATTGTTGAAACGTACGATACGGGCCTCGCTCCGCCAGTTGGTGTCCAATGTACAGGAACAGATGCGGAAGGCGCGGTCGTTTCCGATACCCGCCAGGATTTTCCAGTCACCGTTGCGCCAGCGGTAGATGCTTTGCTTGATGTCTCCCACCAGCAGACTACCTTCTTTCTGCGACAGGCTCTCTTCTAAGAGGAGACGGAAGTTTTCCCACTGCATCCGAGATGTGTCTTGAAACTCATCAATCATCACTGTGTCGATGGTCGTCCCGATTTTTTCGTAGACAAACGACGCGTCTCCTTCCTGGATGAGGCTGTGCAGCAAGGCATTCGTGTCCGACAGGAGGAAGCGTCCGTGCTGTTGGTTCTGTAAATGTACTTCTTGGTCGATATGAGCCAGCAGTCGCAAGTGGTTCAGGTATCGTAGTATCAGGTCACACGAGTTCACGATGCGCAGGTTGTTCGGACGGAACTTCTCTGCCGTTTCCAGTAGCGGCATCAGTTCGTTTTGTGCCAGTTTGAGGAGTAGGCTGCGGTGTGGCGATGACTTGGTTGTCCATTCCTCCGGACTCGACAGGCATTTCATGACTGTCGCATTGCAGATATCGTCGCTCAGTTTCCCGATGGCCAGTTTGTTGAAATAGCTGCCGATGCCGCGGCTTCCGCTCTTCAGGTCAGTGGGTGATAAGCCGTTTAGCTCCAGTGTGCCCTTGAACTGTTCGGCAAACCCCTTCATCTGTTCCAGTGCCTCCCTGCGTAGTTCCTCCAGCTGCCGGCGGAAAGAAGGAATGAAGGCTGGATTCTCCAGCTGCTGGCGTACGTGCGCTCCCTTCTCAATGTATTGTTCATTGAAAATGTTCTGTCCGAAACTTTTTATCTCGCGGGCTATTTTCCAGCTCTTGTCGCTGGCAATCCGTTCCTCAATGAAGTCCATCAGCCACGCCAGAACTGGTGATCGTCTGTCCAGTTTCTCGATGAGCGAGTCCACTGCATCGTCCAGCACCTCAGCGTTGTTCAGTTCGATGGACAGGTTAGCCCCCAGCTCCAGTTCGCGGGCCAGGTTCCGCATTACCGACTGGAAAAACGAGTCGATGGTCTCGATGCGGAAGCGGCTGTAGTCGTGCAGAATGTTTTGCAAGGCTTCTGCTGCCATGTGGCGTAAGGCTGTTTCTTCTTGCCCGGTTGCGGCTTGCAGCACCTTCAGGTAGCCGTCGGAGGCGGAATCCCCTTGAGCAAGGCCGTACAACTGGCTCAAGATACGGTTTTTCATCTCCGCTGTAGCCTTGTTGGTAAAGGTCACGGCCAATATCTTTCGGTAGGCACGTGGATCCTCCATCAACTGGCGAATATAGTGCACTGCCAGCGTGAATGTCTTTCCGGAGCCGGCTGAAGCCTTGTAGACGAGTAGTTGCGGATGCTGTTTCATATCTTTCTAAAAAAGGTAGCGTTCTCAGTTATCGTTTCAGGGGTCAAAGATAAAACGAAAAATTGAGATTCTCTCCTCTTTTCGCAAGTATTCTAGAAAAGGCAGGCCGCTTTGTGGGGGAAGATGGTTTTTAACGATACGTTTAGGGAACCTGTCCGAAAACCATGGGCCACTTATTCAACAGTCATGCTGGACGTAGTGAAGCATCTGAACACATCAGCTTGGTGCTAACAGATTTCTCACTTCGTTAGAAATGACAGGGAACAAGGAAGGCGGAAAACAATTTTCGGATCCCGGAGGGGGCTCTTTTCGCTCCTCTTCGGAAGAGAGATGGGGTGATTGGAGAACTATAGGCATGTTGCTGAGGTTGTTGTTGTCAAGGAGGGCATGTCAGGATAAAAGTATTATACGAAATAATTGTCATCCTGACATGCCTCTCTTGTTCGTCAAATCTGATCGAAGGCTTGGCGGAGGTCGTCGATGATGTCGTCAATGTGTTCCGTGCCGATGGACAAGCGGACAGTAGACGGCGTGATGTGCTGGTCGGCCAGTTCCTGTGGACTCATCTGGGAGTGGGTGGTAGTGTAGGGATGGATGACCAGACTCTTCACATCAGCTACGTTGGCCAGCAGCGAGAAGATGCTGAGAGAATCAATGAACTTCCAGGCTTCTTCCTGACCGCCCTTAATCTCGAACGTGAAGATGCTGCCGCCTCCGTTGGGGAAGTATTTCTCGTAGAGCGCATGGTCGGGATGGTCGGGCAGGGAGGGATGGTTTACTTTGGCCACCTTCGGATGGTTCTTCAGAAAGTCCACTACTTTCAAGGCGTTCTCTACGTGACGTTCTACGCGCAGGGATAGGGTTTCCAACCCTTGGAGCAAGATGAATGCATTGAAGGGAGAGAGAGTAGCACCGGTATCGCGTAGGAT